>DCFP01000140.1:0-28161 GCA_002319925.1 Holophagaceae bacterium UBA1801
CATCCTGATTCTCGACGAAGCCACCAGCGCTCTTGATACAGAAAGCGAACGGGCCGTACAGGCCGCGCTGGAGTCCCTCATGCAGGACCGGACCACCATCGTGATCGCCCACCGCCTATCCACCATCCAACGCGCCACGCGCATCTGCGCCCTCAAGCACGGGCGCATCGCGGAACAGGGCACTCATGAGGAACTGCTGGCCTTGAAGGGCGAGTACGCACGGCTATATGCCCTGCAGTTCCACAACGCGTGAAACGTTTTCAGGATTGACTTGATCGCAAGCGCAGGAGGGGCTCCTGCACGAAGACTCGCCCGGAAGCGCGGGGATGGGGCAGGTGCAGAGTCAATTCCTCGCCCAATTCCGCAAGGTCCAGGGGAGCTGGCCAAGCCCAGCTCCCGCTGAGACCTTCTACCTCGATGAGATCCAGGTCCAGGGTGCGTGGAGCGTTTCGCCCAGTACGACGATCCCGTCCCAGCTGGAGTTCAATACGCAGCAAGGCTTCCAGAAGGCGGCAGGAATCTTCCAAATCAGTCTCGATCATGGCCACGGTGTTGAGGTAGTCCGGTCCCCGGCCAGATTCATCCTTGGTTTCCATCACCATTGGAGAGGGCTCGACCCGACCCAGTGCGCGGAGGGCCGCCAGTCCCGCTTTCAGGTTCGCCGCTCGGTCCCCAAGGTTGGAACCGAGCGCGACGATCGCTTTCAGGCTCATGGGCGCTTTCCATGCTCGGCGACCACCAGCGTTCGGATGCCGCCACGAATAAGGAAATCACCATCCACGCGCATCCACTGGGGGCGGATGGCGGACACCAGGTCATCCAGGATCTGATTGGTCACCGCCTCATGGAACGCGCCCTCATTGCGGAAGGACCATAGATAGAGCTTGAGGGATTTCGATTCGACACAGAGCTGATCGGGCACATAGGTGATCGTCAAATGCGCGAAATCCGGCTGCCCGGTCATCGGACACAGGCAGGTGAACTCCGTCGTCTCGAAACGGATCTCAAAGGCCCGTCCTGGACGAGGGCTGGTGAACGTTTCCAGTTTTTTAGAAGGTTGGGTGACGATGCGCTTGGGTAATTTTTTCAGGGTGGGTTCGGCGGAATTTCCCTTCTTGATCGGCATCTCTTGTCCTTTCAGATTCTGAATTCGTCGGGGATTTGCGAGTAGGGAATCGGGTCTGGTGATCCGGCTTCCTTGAAACCACGCAACCGGAGCAGGCAGGAGTCACATCGCCCGCAGGCCTTTTCCTCGCCTTGATAGCAGCTCCAGGTGAGGTGCAAGGGCGCGCCCAGCGACAACCCCTTTGCTACGATTTCGGACTTCTTCATGTGGATGAGGGGCGCGACCATTTCCAACCTGGTTTCAGGCCGAGTGCCCAGATTCGCTGCTTGTTCGAACGCCTTCAAGAAGATCTCTCGGCAATCGGGATATCCGCTCGAGTCCTCTTCCACGAACCCGACGTAGATTCTTTTCGCTCCAATCACCTCTGCCCAGCTCACAGCCGTAGCCAGCAGGTGCGCATTCCGGAAGGGCACGTAACTGACGGGAACCCCTTCCCGGGCCAGGTCGCCTTCAGGCAAGGCAATGGAGGGATCCGTGAGCGCCGACCCTCCGATGAGATTGAGGTTCGTAAAGGGTATGCAAAGTCGGCGCTTCTCGGGCACTGCGAAGAATTCTGCGATCTCTTGGAAGGCTCTGCGCTCACGCTTCTCGGTGAGCTGGCCATAATCGGCATGGAGAAGCGCCAAATCGTATCCCTCAGCCTTCGCTATCGCTGCAGCTACGCATGAATCCAGGCCTCCGGAAAGAGAGACCACCGCAATATCAGGCATGGTTCAATTCCTCCGCCCATTTTTCCAGGTCATTCAGCGTGGTTTCCAATCCCTGTCTCATGACTTCGTTATCGCTTTCTCCACTCACTTGGAAGGGCGCTCCATATCGCACAATCACGCGAGAGAATGGTTTGGGGATCAGCATGCTGTCCCAGGTGTTCAATTTCCAGGACCGACTGTAAGCCACGCAAACGGGCACAATCCAAGCCCCTGTTTTCCTTGCAAGGGCAAGCACTCCCGGCTTGAGTTCCCGGAGCGGGCCCTTCGGCCCATCCGGTGTGATTCCGAAATCCCACCCTTCCTTAACGGCACGGATCATCCGCACCAGCGCCTTGGCACCATCATCAGCGGCTGTTCCCCGAACGGCGTGGATGCCAAACCATTTCCAGGTGGCCGCGCTCCGTTCTCCATCCTTGCTATCACTGGATAGGATCGCTACGCCCCTGCGTTCTCCCTGATCGTTCTTACGGCGAAAGGGATAAGCCAGGGGCATCATCACCAACCGTCGATGCCAGAAGGTGAGAATGATGCGCTGATCTCCGTCAATGAGCCCCTTCAAGGCATCGCTTCCCTCCCTCCGCACGAGAAGGGTCAGCCGCAGCAGCATCAAGGAGAGCGCGGCGACAAAGGGAACAAGCCGGTAGTTCAGCCAAACCTGCCGAGGGGAGCCCAGGGGCCGTCCACGCACATTGATTTGGATATCAGGATTCGGCATGAAGTCCCTTCTCCAGGTCGGTCATCTCAGAGGGTCCAATCTGATAAGTCTTCCCACAGTAGTCACAGCGCACATCTACAGGTCTGCCCTCCTGGAACAACTCGTTCCGTTTCGACTCGACGAACCCTCTAAGAATATCTACAAGGCTGTCTTTACTGCATCGGCAGCGGTAGTTAACTTCGGTTGAAGAAAGGATCTCGGTGCCATCGCCTTGATTGATCCAGCGGCACAAGAACTCGGGTTTCCGTTCCCAGTGGGGCACAACCTCGAGGCCTTCGATCGCATGTATCAAGTTTTCCAGCCGCTCCCTGGGACATTTGGGCATCGGCTCCACCAGCAATGCTCCCGCTTCTCCTGTGGCGGCATCGCACCAGATGGTGGCGCTGGAAGAGATCTGCTCGGATTGAAGCAGGTAATTTTCCAGCTGGCTTTGGATCGGACCATCGATGAGTTCAAGGGTGCCGATATAGGGCTTGCCGCGAGGGTTGGAACGCATGACCTTGAAGATGCCCGGGGCTTGGATCCAAGGTCCTCCCATCGACTCGTCCGAAATATCTAAAATGCCCCGGATATCCCCTTCAGGCCACGAATCCGCCACCAGTGTCTTGGCCCGTCCCTGGCTCCTCAGCATCAGTTGCACTCGTTCCGAAAAGAACGCTCTGGCTTGCAACATGAGCGCGGCGGACATCAATTCGACGAGACAGGCGCAGGCGGACGCTTCCAAATTCGGGTGTCCTCTACGGACCCCATCCCATAGTGGACTAGCATCGAGGACCGCGAATCGGACGTGATGATCGGAGGTGAGAGCGCGCATGACCCGCGCGGGAGGAATGATCTCTGCCATGCCTTTAGTGTAACGGCTGGCGAGGACATCCCTGAGTTACCCTGGGTGCAGGAGGACCCATGCCGACAGAAAGTCGCACCCGTGTCGCTCAGGCATTGCATTTGGTTTTCGGGCAGGGTTCCCGGATCCCAGATCATTGGGATTCTGACTTGAATAGTGAGGATGCGGCCTTTGCCCAAGCCCTGCTTGGCCTCTGCCTGAGGCGGTGGGGACGTCTCCAGGCTTACATCCTCACCAAGCTTTCAGATCCCGATCGAGGAATTCCTTTGGGGACTCAGATTTCACTGGCCATCGGCTTTGCTCAGCTCGCATGGCTTCCGGGCATTTCCGACCACGCAGCAGTGAATGAAGCCGTCGAGTTGACAGGAGACCGAGTTCTGGGATTTCCCCCGCACAAGGGCTTGGTCAATGCCCTGTTACGGGCAGGCGTGAAGAATCGGGAGGCATTGTGCACAGAATTGAACCGGATGCCCGCCCATCTAGATCGCACTCCCTTCGCAGATCGGGTCATGAAAGCGGCGCTAGCGCCGAGGCACCAAGAGCATCTGATGGAAGAGCTCTGGCTTAAGCAACAAGAACCGCCCCCAACCTTTTTCAAGGCGGTGAAAGATGGTCCCATTCCCGAAGGCCTGATGCCCGATCCCCGTGTCGCTGGCGCGCTGAGCATGGCTCCTGGCACCCGATTCCCCCGGGAGTGGCTCCAGGATGGAACAGGCATGGTCCAAGATTGCAGTTCCCAGGCCCTTATGAATTTTTCCCTGAATAACCCCCCATTAAGGATCGCCGATCTTTGCGCAGCACCGGGGGGGAAGACCACTTCTTTATTCCTCCGGTGGCCCGCTGCCGAAATCTACTCAGTGGAACAGAATCCACGCCGTGCGCGCCGATTGGAGGAGAACCTTCGCGCTAGAGGGGTCAAAGCCCAGATCATCATAGAAGAAGCATCGAAGTGGCTCGATCAAACACAGCTTTCTTTCGATCTGATCCTCCTGGATGCCCCGTGTTCAGGCTCTGGCACCCTGCGCAAACACCCGGAACTCGTCTGGCTCGGCGATCGCTTGGACGAACAATCCTTGAGCAGGACACAGCAAACCATATTGACAGCCGCCCTTCCGCGAATGAACAAGGGAGGAATCCTCATCTATTCCGTCTGTTCTTGGCTTCCGGAAGAGGGGTTGAAGTGGCGCGATAGGTTATTGACTGACTTCACGGATCTGGAGCCTGCACCGATTTGGCCTGAGAATTCGGTGCAATCAAATAATGGAAACGAATTCCTCCCCGACCCATTGAATTGGGAGGGGGAGGGATTTCAGGCGTTCGCGGTAAAACGAAAGTAGTTCTTCTTTTTTTCAGTCTTTGCCCATAACGTTGGCGAGATTGAAGATGGGCATGTACATGGCCACCACAATGAAGCCAATGATGCCGCCAAGTATGAAGATGATCAAAGGTTCCATCAGGGACATCAAACCCGCCACGGCGGTATCGACTTCATCTTCATAGAATTCTGCCACTTTTCCGAGCATCGCATCCAAAGCACCGGTGGCTTCGCCAACCCCAACCATTTGTACGACCATGGGAGGAAATACCTTTGTTTCTGCCAAGGGCGAAGAAATATTGCGTCCTTGCTCAACGGCGTCTTTGGCTTTAAGGATGGCGTTCTGAATCACCATATTGCCTGATGTCCTTGCAGTTATATCCATACCTTCCAGAATAGGAACGCCTGAGCTCGTGAGAGTTCCAAGGGTGCGACAGAATCTCGCAACTGCCACCTTGCGAAGCAGATCGCCAATAATAGGCAGCTTTAAATAAAAGGAATCTATCTGCAATCGGCCTGAAATTGTTTTGTAATATTGTCTCCAACCTATAGTCACTATAATAATAAACAGAATGACAATCCAGAAGTATCGTGTCAGGACATTGGAAATAGCGATGCACACCAAGGTTGGGAAAGGAAGCCTGCTGCCAACGCTTTCATACATGGATGCGAACACAGGAACGACCTTGACCATAATCACAGCGACCACAATGATTGCTATTGAGATCACTGCGATAGGATAAATCATCGCGCTCTTGACTTTAGATGTTAACTTAACCGATTTTTCGATATAGCCAGATAATCGCTGCAAAATCACATCTAAAATACCGCCGGCCTCTCCAGCGCCGACCATGTTTACATACAGGTCATTGAAAGCCTTTGGGTGCTTAGATAGGGCAGTCTGCAATGTCGCGCCCTGCTCCACATCGGAGCGTACTGCATTGATGATCCTCTGGAATCCCTTATCGGGCTGCTGGGCCGCCAGGATTTCGAGGCATTGGACCAAGGGGAGGCCCGCATCGATCATGACGCTGAATTGCCGAGTAAAGATGGCAAGATTCTTGGGGCTCACTTTGCCGAAGGATTTACCTCCGGCGGCAGCTTGAGTCCTGATCGAAAGGACCTGCAGCCCGTTGCGCTTTAAAGTGGCAGAGGCCTGATCCCGGGTATCCGCAACGATGACCCCTTCCTGGATCTCGCCTAGCCTGTTTTTCCCCTTCCAAACATATGCTGGCATTTGAACCTCAGCGGACTATGGATGCGGTAAATGAGTTCCTATCAGCATAGGCGCCCCTTTTGGGAAAGAGAAGCCCCCTCACGTGTATTTGATATTTGGGTTCCTGCCGCCCAGCAAAGAACTTTGGCTCGATTTTCCGGCAGGGGCACTAGGGGAGCTGGCCATGGAAGTGGTGCCAACTCCGCGGTTAATGAGTTCTCGCAATTCATCCATGTTGGAGCTGTAGCTCAATGCGACGTCCTGGGCTATCTCTCCCCTGAGCACCAGTTCCGAGAGACTTTGGTTGAAGGTCTGCATGCCAAATTTGAGCTGGCCGGTCTGCATGGAGCTGTAGATTTGGTGAATCTTGTCCTCGCGGATCAGATTGCGGATGGCTGGATTGGGAACCATCACCTCGATGGCGAGCGCCCTGCCCTTTCCGCTGGCTTTCGGGATGAGCGATTGGCAAAGCACCCCTTCCAGCACCAGGGACAGCTGCGCGCGGACTTGCGGCTGTTGATGAGCAGGGAATACATCGATGATGCGGTTGATCGTCTGGACCGCAGAATTGGTATGCAGGGTTCCGAATGTTAGGTGGCCTGTCTCCGCGATGGTCAGCGCGGACTCAATGGTTTCCAGATCTCGCAACTCGCCGACCAGCACGACATCGGGGTCTTCTCGCAAGGCCGATCGCAGCGCCTTCTTGAAACTGTGCGTGTCGGCGTGAATCTCGCGCTGATTGACCAGGCAGCGCTTATGCCTGTGAACATATTCAACAGGGTCCTCAATGGTCAGAATGTGCAGCGGCTCGCGTTCGTTGATGTAGTCGATCATGGCGGCGAGACTGGTGGATTTCCCGGATCCTGTGACTCCCGTGACCAGCACCAATCCTCGCGGTTTGTCGCACAAGGTCTGAGCCACTGCGGGCAGGCCTAGCTGTTCAAAGGAGCGGATGTTCTCAGGAATGGTCCGGAAACACCCTGCGGTTGCACCGCGCTGATTGAATACATTGGCCCGGAATCGAGACACGCCCTGGAGGCCAAAGGAGAAGTCGACCTCCCAGTCCTCCTCAAGACGATGCTTTTGCTGGTCAGTCATGACGCTATAGCAAAGCCACCGGGTCTGCGAGGCGTCCAAGGGAGGGAGCTTCAAAGGCACCATGCGGCCATCGATCCGCACCTGAGGCGCGGAATCAGTGGTGATATGAAGATCCGTGCCCCCATACTCAACCATGGTTTTCAATAGCTGCTGAAGGGGAACAGCGTAGTTTGCGGAAGTTTCAGCCATGGGGTTCTCCCGGGATTAGAGCACCGTCTCGCGGATGATTTCTTCGATTGTCGTGATTCCATCGATCACTTTTCGGCATCCAGACCGGCGCAGTGTAATCATGCCTTCCTTGATGGCCTGTTCGCGCAATTCGATAGCGCTGGCACCAGTCAGGATCATGTCCTTCAGTGTTTCGGACATTTCCAGAACCTCGTAGAGGCCCACACGGCCCTTGTAACCCTTATGGCCGCAAACATCGCATCCCGCCCCCTTCATGATCGTGATTCCTCGCCGTACCTCTTCATCGGTAAAACCAACCTTCAGCAGGGCTTCTGGCGGGGGCTGATGTGGATCGGGAGCCTTGCACTTGGAGCATACGCGCCGGATCAGGCGCTGTGCGCAGATGATGTTGACGGAAGTCGCCACCAGGAATGGTTCCACTCCCATGTTCATAAGGCGGCTGATGGTGCTGGGGGCGTCATTGGTGTGCAGCGTAGACAAGACCAAATGGCCTGTGAGAGAGGCTTTGATCGCGATCTCAGCGGTTTCGAAATCGCGGATCTCGCCCACCAGGATGATGTTCGGATCCTGTCGCAAGAACGACCTGAGCGCAGCGGCGAAATTCAGGCCGATCTGCTCCTTCATCTGCACCTGGTTGATTCCCGCGAAGTTGAATTCCACCGGATCTTCGGCGGTCAGGATGTTCACATCCACCTGGTTCAATTTGGCAATTGAGGAGTAAAGGGTATTCGTTTTACCGGAACCCGTGGGACCCGTTACCAATATCATGCCGTAAGGTTTCGCGATCTGACGGTCCCACTGCTCGAGGCTTTCCGGCTCGAATCCCAGCTTCGTCAGGTCCAGCATCAGCTTGTCGGCATCCAGAAGTCTAAGGACGATCTTTTCGCCGAACAGCGTGGGTAGGACACTGACGCGATAATCGATGACCTTGGCCTGTCCACCGAGATTCACCCGCAATTTGATGCGCCCATCCTGGGGAAGCCGCTTTTCCGCAATATTCAACTTGGCCAGGATCTTCACACGGGAGGTGACCGGATCCTTTAGCTTGATGTTGGGGCGCATCACCTCCTGAAGCAGCCCGTCGATGCGGAACCGGATCCTGTAGTGTTTCTCGTAAGGCTCAATGTGGATATCAGACGCTCCCTTGCGGATCGCATCGATCAGCACCATGTTCACCAAACGCACGACTGGGGCTTCTTCACTGCCCTTTTGTAAAGCATTGGCATTGATATTTTCTTCATCATCTTGAAGCGTTTCGTAGGTTGTATCCGTGCCCTCAAGTTCTTCCTCGAGTCCCTTGAGATCCAGAGCTTCGTCGGCAGCTTCGTCAAAAGCGGCGCGATTGAACGATGGAGCGGCCGCCTCCTGGCTGGCAGCGCGATTCTGCTGAGGTGCCCGACGCCCTTGGTCGTCTCTCAGTTTCAGGGCGCTAGAACCACCGTAGTAACGCTCTATGGCACGGACGAGACCCATCTCCGAGGAAACCACTGGATCAATGTTGTAGCCCGTGTGGAATCGCACATCGTCCATGGCGAAGATGTCCGTGGGATCGGACATGGCCAGGGTCAGAACATTCCCGGAACGCTGCAGAGGCAGCACCTTGTGCTTGTTGGCTAATTCGGCAGGCACCAGAGCCACGACACTGGGCTCGATGGTAGGCCATTGATCAAGATCCGCTGCAGGTACCCCGTATTGCATGCCCAGGAAACTGACAATGTCTTGATCTGAACAAAAACCCTGGCGCACGACGATGCTTCCGAGCTTGCCTCCCTCCCGCCGCTGAACCTTGATGGCCTCCTCCAACTGGGCATCCGTGATCAACTGTGCCTTGACGAGCATTTCGCCGAGCTTGCTAGCCAATGGTCGCCTCCAAGGGGGGGAGAAAAGTCTACCACTCCAGAACTTATCTCACATCTTATACGCTGACTTTAAAAAACCTGGAGTGACGGGAACGAGTATCCATGAACTCCCACTCGCAACATCCTTGCTGTTTCGCTTCATCCACCTTCGCACCCCAGCTTAAAATTGTCCTACCTGGCTCATGCCATTACTTTGGGTATATTCCCATTTCCGACCCTAGCCAGTTCATTCAGGGAGGTTATCCTTTGGGACATGTCCGCCTCTAAGCCAGTGAACCTTCGCCTGGACCAAGCCCGCGAGCTAATTCGGGAGAAAGGTTTATCCAGGCAAGATCTTGAATTACTCGAAGAAATCTTGCGGATCGGGGCCGGTGACCTCGATCCGATGGTGGAAACCATCCCGGCCACCTCCCCTCAGCTCGCCGAATCGATCCACCTGAGTCGATTACGGCGCTCTTTCGGCTTGTTTTTAGCTTTTTTAAACCAGTTCTCCGACAAAAGGCTGGGGGAAGCCCGTCAGGCCATGGGTCTGGTCCTACTACATAGTCTTTCCAATCTTCAGCAGATGGCCCTGATCACCCATCACGATCTCCTGGATCAACACCAGGAGCCCGATTGGGTGGTTCACCTCCTCGACCTTATCGCTTCCCTGCGGACCATGGCGACCTCCCTGGGGGCCGAGGACGAACCCCACCTGCAAGATCATTGGATGGCCTTCCTCCGGGAAGGGAAGGACCATTTCCGGGTCCTCTTCCAGGACCTGGGCGAACAGGGGGACGAAGGTCACACCCTGACAGTGCGCTTGAACAACCAGATGAAGTCCTTGAACAAGTCCCTCCAGACCAATTCTGGCCGTCCTCTGGAAGCCATCCGCAAGTTGGAGGCCTTGCTCGAAAGCGCTTTACCGGACGACACGCGCATCCGGACCGAGCCCTTGTTGCTGGTCCAGCATGTCATCTCCAGCCTTCGCATGACGTTATTCCGACCCCTGGACAGAGGCGTCCATTGGCCGGCCGTGGAACAGGTAAGAGGGAGCCTTCAGTGGCTCTGGAACCACCTGGGCTGGTCCTTGCCTAGAGTCGAGGAACGGCTACTTGAGAAAGGCCTTCCCGAGGAAGTGAGGTCCCTGCTCAAACAACTGCGCCAAGAGCATCCTCCAGCGTTCAAGATTGTGGCCCGGGCCTTGGCCAGCCACTTGGCACTGCTGAGCCTGGTGGAGCGCATGGAACCCGCGGTGAATGCCTCGATCCAGGAACGCTATGCGATGGTTCCAACCTTCTATGTTCTCGAATCCGAACTCGGACGGCTGGCCGATCGGGTCTACCACCCCCGGGTTGCCGACCATCTCCAGAAAGGGAGCGAGGAAGCCCTGCTGCTTGGCGCTTTCCTCCGCCAGGCGGTTCTTTCTCTGCTTCAGGACCAGGCGACGATCCGCGGTCTACTCCAGCAGACTCTCGCCAATAACGATGTGGACCAGCTTGCTGCCACCCTCGACAATCTGAAAGCTCTGTTGCTGAGCCATCAGCGCCAGCTCATGGCGGACCTGGCCGGACTCTTTTCCCCGGAACTCCGACAGCGATTGTTTCCCGATTCGCCCTCCTTGACCGAAGAAGGCGATCGTTTGAGGCAACGGCTGCATCCCCTTTGGGACTACCTGGATCCAACCCTCCAGCAGATCCAGCTGCACCTGGAGTTGGAGGACTGGCCTCGGTTGGCCTTGGCCCTCGGACAGGCCCAGAATCAAGTGGTGGCCTTCCGCCGCAGCCCAGAATTTCTCCTGATCCGCAGCCAGGACCGCCAGGAATTCGAGCGGCTCACCCAGCTGTTCACACGGACCCTCGACGCCCCAGCGGACATCACCGCTGCCCTCCGGGATGGGGCCGAACTGGTTGGAGAACTGCTCCGCTTCCTGGATGTGTTTCTGCTTCGCATCAACGCCCGTGTCCCATTGATACGACTGGATCTCAATACCGCCCGCGAGGCCCTGAAGATTTGCGGCCAGATCCAGGAATCAGGCCCCGGATCCCCGGATCGCAATCGCTCCACGCACCGATTGATCCAGACCACCAAACCCCTCGGAGTCCGGGACCCGCAGGCATTGAACCTCCTGAAACGCTGGGTACGCGCAGAGCGAAGTGGAAAGGATGTTCAGTCGACCCTAGAGAGCCTGCGCTCGCACCTGGAACGGCTATCCACTCGCCTTGAGGCCGCCCTGAACTGAGGAGACTCCATGTCTGACGTCTATTGGTGCGAGGTCCAGCCGTCGGAAAAGGCCCATCTCCTGCTGCAGGCCCTTCTCCGGTGGGGCTTTTGTGTCAAGGACGGCGCTGGTGACGGAACCCTCATCATCATTGCCGACAGGCCCGATCCAAAGTTCATTCCTCCCCTCGGCAAGGAGATTTTATGGTGGGTGGCGGATGCATCCCCCGAGGAGACGAGCGATGCACTTTCCCGCAAGCCGGGCTGGGTTGTGCGCCAGGAAAACGAACTGGAGGTTGCAAAGTCGGCCTTGGAGCACCTTCGGCAGCGAGATCTGGGCAGCGAAGGCTGGCTGAGGCAAATGCTTCACTTGGCTTCCCTGGATGAACTGATGCGGCTCATCCTGATACGAGCCATCCAGGTTTCCGGCGCAAAGCAAGGCGCCATTTGGATCCGCCAGGACAATGTATTTTTCCAGCGGTGTGGCGAAGGTTATCCGGAGGCGCCTGTCACTCTGCCTGAAGCAGCTTCTCTCGTCCGGACCGGAGACGCCTGGTGGATCTGCCCTGATCAGCAGATGGGCATCATCCGACTGAGGGAACCCAAGGGGAACGCCGTCCACTATCTGAGCTGGATCAAGGAAGTGGAAGACCTGCTGATCAATGCCTGGAACCTCGAGAAGAGCCTCGCCATGTCCTTCAAGGACGACCTCACGGTGGCCCACAACCGCAGATGCCTGGAGGTAGAACTCCCGAAAGCCGTCCGTGAGGCCGCTTCCCGCGGGGAGTCCGTTTCGCTGCTCTTCTTGGATGTGGACAATCTCAAGGCCCTCAACAGTCAATTCGGCCATCCCACAGGCAGCAAGGTTCTGACCACGGTTGCCATCGAAGCCCAGCAGATCATCCGTGCCCAGGATCGGCTGTACCGCTACGGGGGGGACGAATTCTGCATCGTCATCCCCGGGACCTCGGCCACGGGCGCCGCCAAACTCGGAGAGCGCCTCATCCAGACCCTGCAGAATGCCCCCGTGATCATCAACAACGAACGGGTCCCCATTTCCATCAGCATCGGCATCGCCGCGTACCCAGCTCATGCGGATGGCGCCGAACATCTCCTGGAACGCGCCGACCGGGCCCTCTTCCGGGCCAAGGAGGATGGCAAGGGGCGGGTGTCCCTGGCTACCTAGACAACAACCGGAAAAGCCTGCATTACTTCATCAGAGCCCCTAACCGGGCGCCAGGGCCAGTCCGATTTCCAGCAGAAGTGATTCGGCAAAAGGGTTCCGCGTCAGGTGGCGCAGGGCTCCGAAGGCCAGCTCCTGAGCTTTTCCCAGGTGCAATGGCGATTGCGCGATGGATTCGATGCGGGTTCTCCAAGGCTCCAAGCGCAGAGGCCGGCCCTCTCGAAGCCTCGAAACGTCCGAGAGCAGGAGCAAGAGCAGTTCGAGGCACTGGGCCATCTGTTCGCTCTGGGCCACGGTCGCGCTCTTTTCCGGCAACAGCGGGTCACCCGCGTCACCGAAGGACTCACCCTCGGCCAGACGCAGCCAAGCGTCCAACTGATCCACAGCTTTGGAGAACAAAGCGGGATCCAAATATCGCAAGGTTCCCGAGGACAGGGCAATCCATCGATCGAGATCCGAGTCCCCCCAACCCATGACCTGGGCGACCTCCCATGCCTCCTCGTCCCTGAGAGCCGTGAAAGGGATCCGCTCACAGCGGGATCGGATGGTTGCCAGCATGGCCTCGGGCCGGTGGGTGATCAGCAGGAAATGAGCACCCGGAGGCGGCTCTTCGAGGGTCTTGAGCAGCATGTTCGCGGAGGCCCCATTCAGGCGATGCGCGTCCTCCACGAGGATCCATCGATGACAGGCTGGGGGCGGCGCTTGATGGACCCACCGGATGACTCCACCTTCAACCAGATCATCCTCCCGGATCATGCCGATCTTGATGAGGCCAGCTTTTCCTTCAGGGGCGATCCGCAGGAGGTTGGGTAACTCCGTCGGAAGGGTATCGCCCTTGAAGGGCCGACAGCCTTCGCACACCCCACAGGCATTGCGCCGAAAGCACAATTCCCGCTGGGCCAGCTCCAGGGCCACGCGCCGCTTCCCGATCCCGTCCGGGCCGGTGAAGAGCAGGGACCCGGATAGCTTGTTGCCCTGGAGGCGCTCGAGAAGGCGCTTTCGGATGGCGGTGTGCCCCTTGAGGGATGGGTCGAACATCAGATTCCCTTGAAGCCGCGCCGGTGCAAGAATCCGGATACCGCTTGCCAGATGGCCGTTTCCACATCCTCCACCGCGCCTTGGGCCTGGATAAGGACCACACGCCCTGGATCCTTCCGCGCGATTTCGAGAAAGCGCAAACGCACTTTCTGATGGTATTCGAGAGCTTCCTGGTCGAATCGTGTCTCCTGGAAGGACGCCCCCAGACCGCGATTCCTGGCCTCGACGCGCATCAAAGATTGGATGGGATCCATGTCCAGAATCAGTGTCAAGTCGGGCTTGAAGCCATCGAGGACCACTTCCTTGAGGTGTCCCAACTTCGCGTCGGATACGCCTTTCGCACCCTGATAGGCCCAGGAAGAATCCTCGAACCGATCCACCAGCACGAGCTTGTCTTCGGCCAGCGCGGGACGGATCACCGTGGCCACGTGCTGGGCTCTGTCCGCATAGAACAGCAGCAGCTCAGCCTCGGGGCTCCAGACTTCCCCGCTTTCGTGATGAGCCAGCAACAAGCGCCGGAGTTCCGCACCCAGTTTCGTACCTCCGGGTTCCTTGGAAACCAGCAGGGGATATCCAGCATTATTTAGCCGTTCCGCTAGCCGCCAGATCTGAGTGGATTTCCCCGACCCCTCCACGCCCTCCATGGTGATGAACAGCCCCGTCAATGCTCCTCCAAACGCGATAAATCAGGATAACCACTGGAGACCCGTGACAGTCGGGCTGCATATTAAAGGAAATGTGCCTATGCTTGGTCTCAACCGTTCCCGGAGTTGACCGTGATCGAATCCGTCCACTGCCCCACTTGCTCGACCCACTATGGCCTTCGGGCTCCCAGGGTTCGGGCTGGCTTGCGCCGAGCTCTTTGTTTCCGCTGCTCGTCCATCTTCAGCATCGAGGAGGCCGTCCGGCGCCTGACCGAAAATCAGGAATCTACCGTCGCCGCCGTGGATCTGGGCATCGAGCATGGAGACCTTTTCGAACTTCACCCCATCCATGAAACCACCCCGGCGCCTGAGCCCACCGCAGTGCCCCAGACCATTGATGACGCGACCCCAAGCCTGACCCTAGGCGATCTGGAGGGAGTCGAGGAAGAAATTCTTGAAAAAACCTTGGTGACAAATGGCGATCTGAATCATCCGGAAATGCAGGTAGCCCCGACCAGCGAAACCACAACGGCCCAGGAAGATGACCTGTCAGCAGAAGGAGGCTACCGTTCCGCCAAGGATGCCATCGCCAAACTCCTGGGCAACCTTCCGGCGCCGGAACCCAATCTGGAGCGGCGCGGAGCCAACCGCTCCAGCACGCAAATGGATGTCGAAGCCACCTTGGACGCCCTGGAATCCACCCTTGGCGGCGTGAACACCAAGGAACTCACTCCCCCGCCAGCTCCCGCGGCGCCCGAGCTTACGGCCTCCGAACTGGAACCGGCCAAACCCACTGCCAGCACGATGAAACTTACCCATGACGAGATTGTCACGGCCATGAAGGCCGCGTCGTTCCCTGCATCTTCCAGCGGCACTCGTCCCGCGCCGATCGCCAAGCCCACCCCGCCGATCGTTCCCGCGCCGACCCCCATCCGCGAGACACCGCTGGAGTCCGACATCAATCTGCTCAAGGTGCAAGTGGGCCAGGAAATCTACAACAATGTCTCCCTCGATCAGATCACCACCTGGATCGAGCAGGGAAGGGTCCAGGATTTCCACATGGTGGCCCGGCAATTCAGCGAGAACTGGATCGAAGCCGGGAAGGTGGCCTCGCTGAGGCCGATCTTCGAACGGATCCGCAGGCAGCAGATTCCTGCCGCCCAGCAGGCACAAGCCGTGATTGTGCCCCCGCCCAACGAAACGGCGCCCATCAAAAAGAGTCTGTTCGGCGGACTCTTCAATCGAGGTTGAAATGCTGCTAAGCCTTTTCCTGCCGATCGCCCTAGCACTCCAGACCCAAACACCCGAACCCACTCAACCCGCTCAGCCAGCGCCGACCACGACCACCGCACCGCCCGCCACTCAGCCGGCCACAGGACCCATGCTCAAGCCTTTGAGCTTCCACAGTCAGAGGTTCGACTACAAGTGGGACACCCTTCTTCCCGTCCACGTGGACGTCGACGGGCTCAAGGTGAACACTATCTTCTTCAATCGCCGCCAGATGCGCACCTGGCCACTCAAGAACGTGAACTTCGGGGTCCGGGCACAGGTGGAGGTCACCAACACCTCCCAGCTTGCCCGGGTGCCTCATTTTGCCGTGGCAGTCTTCGATAACGAGAATCGCCTGCTGGGCGTTGCCGGAGGCGGGACGCGGATCGGCTCAGTGAAGCCGGGAGGCACCGAGACCTTCGACTTGAACTTCACTTGGCTCAATGAACGTCTGCCGCTCGGAACGTACTACTACCTGGCCGTTGAGTTGACCGAATAGGCGACGCTCAGATCGCTTCCTGCTCCTGGTAGTGAGCGAGTATTTCCCCTGGGGAAGCCGTGGCTGTGCCTACCTTCCCCACGACAACGCCCGCCGCAGCGTTGGAAAGCATGGCGGCGGCCTGCCAGTCGCCTCCAGCCGCGATCGCCGCGCTGAAGACGGCGATTACGGTGTCGCCTGCACCGCTTACGTCGAAGACCTCGCGAGCCTCGGTGGGAATGAGCCAGGGATCCCGATGTCCGGAATCCGGCGCGAACAGAGCCATTCCCTTCTCGCTCCGGGTCACCAGCAGTCCCGCAAGCCCGAGGTCTTCTACCAAGTGCTTCCCGGCACGGGTCACCTCCGCATCGCTGCGAGTGTCAAATCCGGTGAGTTCGGACAGCTCCTTGGTGTTCGGTGTCATCAGGGTCGCACCACGGTAAAGCGCCCGGTGATTGGGTCTCGGATCCACGATCCAGGGAATGCCTTCCGCCCTGCAAAGGGACTGCACCGCTTCCATCACGGCGGAACACACCACACCCTTCGCATAGTCGGAAATGATGAGGGCTCCGGCGCCCTTGAGGGCTGTCTCGAGCTTTGACCGCAAGGCATCCACCGATGCGTCGCCGAGCTCACCGCGCTCTTCCCGGTCGATTCGCAGCATCTGCTGTTGCTGACCGATGACCCTCGTCTTGATGATGGTGGGACGCTGCCCATCGACGATCGCACCCCTTGGATCGATCTTCCAACGCACCAGAAGATCCGTCAGACGTATTCCCGCGGCATCGTTCTGCATGACCCCAACCAGCGAGGGTTCGGCACCGATGGCTTTCAGATTGGCGGCCACATTGGCGGCCCCGCCGAGCACCGACTGCTCCCGCACGACCCGCACGATGGGCACGGGCGCTTCGGGGGAAATGCGATTGACTTCGCCAAAGAGATACTCGTCGAGCATCAGATCGCCGAGGACCGCGACCTTGAGACCCTGGATCCGCGAAAGAAGCGCTTCTGCCTGGTTCCGGTCCAGTCTCATCGTTCCTTCCTTTCCTGGTCAGATCGAGCGGATTCCTGCAGCATGACCGGGATGCCGTCCTCGATGGGATAGATCAATCCGCACACGCGGCATCGCAGTCCGGAGGGCAGTTCCTCGAGATCGCCGTGACAGGCGGTGCCCTCGTACTCGGCCGGGCAACAAAGGATGGCAAGAAGTCGTGGATCCAGCGTCATGTCTAGCCCCGAATGCTTTAGCAAATGGTGTATTTCGGTCCGCCACCGCCTTCGGGAGGCGTCCAGATCACGTTCTGCTCGGGGCACTTGATGTCACAGGTCTTGCAGTGCACGCAGTTGGAAAAGGCGATCTCGACCTTTTTGACCTTGCCCCGTTCATCGGGATGCATCTCGTAGACCTGGGCCGGACAGAAGATGGTGCATGGCGAACCCTTGGTCTCCCAGCAGTTCACGCATACGTCATCCCCCTTGACGATCTTCAAGTGCGCGGGCTGGTGCTCGTCGTGGGCGACACCCGATTGATAGACATCGTCGAGCTTCTGGATGAACCGCTCTCCGTCGAACTTTACGCCAAGATCCAGCGAGTCCCGGTGGAGACCTGCCTTGCCGTAGTACCGTTCCGTGGTCACTGTGCAATCTGCGTCGTCCATGAAGTGGATCGGATCGCCAGGAGCCCAGCCGCCGGTGAGCAGCCCGAGGCCAAGGCGGAAGCCCGCCCAAGGCGAAAGCCCGTGGGCCACGACTCCATGGAAGTTGCGGGTCCGCTTCAGCTCTTCACCAGCCCATGACTCCAGATACACCTTCGAATACTGCATGAGAAATGCTTCGCTGAAATCGTCTGCCAGCATGGCATCCACGATGGTCTGGGCGGCGCAAAGTCCCCCCTTCATGCCCAGGTGAATGCCTTTGAGACGCGCTGCGTTCACCATCTGCGCGGCATCCCCGACGAGCATGCCGCCGTCGAAAGCCAGGCGCGGCATGGAGTACCAGCCACCAATCGCCAGCGCCTTGCCGCCGTACTGGACCAGTTTGCCGCCCTTCAACAGTTTCGCGATGCGCTCGTGGGCTTTGAATTTCTGCAGCATCAAGTGGGCATCGGCAAAGGGGTCCTGGGTGTCCAGGCTGACGACATAGCCCACGGCCACGCGGTCTCCGCCAAGTTTATAGACGAAGGAACCACCGGATTCCCCGCCGGCCATGGGCCAGCCCGTGGAATGGAGCACGAAACCCTCAGGCACTTGCCCAGGCGGAACTTCCCAGATCTCCTTCGCGCCGGTTTCGTAAACCTGAGGATTCATGGCCTCCTTCTGCAGCCCCAGAACCTCTTCCAGCTCCCGCGCCAGATGCCCCCGCGGGCCTTCGCCAAAGATCGTGATCTTAGATTTGAGCCGATTGCCCGGTTCGAAATTGGCTTTCTTGGATCCATCCGGATTGACGCCCTTGTCCGCGGTCTGGACGCCCGCCACCCTTCGGTTGCCGGTCGGCCCATCCTCCCAGAGCACATGAATCCCCGCGAAACCGGGCAGGAGCATGACATCCACACCTGGAATTTCGCGCTTCTCAATTTCTGCCGCCATCCATCGCACCATCCTGGATAGCGAGATGATGGGGTTCCCGTGATTCCGGAAATACGGAGGCGTGAAGGGGAACTTGAATCCGCCCCGCTCGCTGGTCATGAGCCAGACTTCCTCGTTTTTCACATCGCCCTCAGAGGGGAAGCCTCGCTCCTGATAATCCGGACAAAGTTCGATCAGGGTCTTCGGATCCAGCACTGCCCCTGAAAAGGCGTGATCACCAATCTCATCGCCCTTCTCGATGAGACCGATGGTGAGTCCTTCCAGCTTCTTTCCATCCGGCTTCCTGTTCTGGTCCTCGATCAAGTCAAGCAAGCGCCACAGGGCGGTCAAATTGCTGGGGCCCCCGCCCACGAACAGAACGTCGAACTCGAGTTCTTCCCGATCGACATCCGGACGGGCGGACTGGGTCGAAAAATCGTGCATGCGTTTCTCCAAGAGCTGGCGAATCGTTCAGTGTAACGCGGAGGCGGCCCTTTGCCCCAGCTCTGGCCAGAGGACAGGTAGACCCGATTCCGCCCCATGGATTGCCACTTTGGCTCAAACTGGAGCATTCGAGTTCCGAGGTGGAATCATGGCTTCCCCCCCTTCTAGTCTCACCTTCCTTGCCGCCGTGGAACGCCCGGTGTCAGTGGTCTTCCGGGCGGCGGGCGGAACCTGGGAAGGCCATGATTACCGCGTGGAAGTCATCGCCGAACGAATAGGCCTGGATGGCTACGATGTCGTGGTTGATTTCCGCGACCTTGAGGCCGCGCTTGACGCCTGGCTGGCCCCCTTGAATGGCCGGACCCTGGAAGAGGCTGGCATCGCGGGTCCCATCGAGATGGTCCAAAAACTGTTGGATGATCTGGCGGCGAAGGTGCCTGCGCCTGCCCGCCTCGCGCAGGTTTCCCTCATCGATGGCCGCGGCCGCTGCATTTCCGTAAAATCGGCCTGAATGAAACTCTGGATTCCCTTCGCCGCTCTTGCACTGGCTCTGTCCCCCCTGGCCGTTGTCCATCCGGTGCGCGTTTCGGGGAAAAGTATGGAGCCGACCTTGATCGATGGATCCCTGCACCTAGCCCTGCGCTCCTGGTGCGCGGGAACGCCCGTTCGCGGAGAGGTCTGGCTGCTGGAGGGCCCAAGTGGCCCCGTCATCAAACGGGTCATCGGCCTTCCCGGAGACCACCTCGAACAGCGGGACGGGGAGCTGTTCCTAAATGGACCCCGAATGGATGAACCCTACGTCCGCCGAATTGACCAAGGGGATGCGGGTCCGTGGGAGGCGGGTGAAGGTTATTTACTACTGGGGGACAATCGCCGGGAAAGCCAGGATAGCCGCGCCTGGGGAGCTTTGCCGCGCTCCGCCTTTCTTGCCAGGATTCCACTGCGCTGAACCGCTCATCGGCGGACTTCTAGGCTGAAACAGAGTGCAACTTTGAATCGTTTTTCGCCCACATCCGCCTTGTGACACGCTGCATTTGATCCGGCTGTTCCCCAAGGGATACCGGCCCCGTTACACTGCTCTGAACGGGGAAAACATGTTTGGTGAGATGAAGGTCATTTCGGGCTCAAGTCATCCCGAGCTCGCAGCGGGCATCGCGAATCACATGGGGCTGTCGCTGGGCAAGGTGCGCTCCACGCGGTTCTCCAACGAGAACATCAAGGTCAAGATCGACGAGAACGTCCGCGAAGCCGATGTCTTCGTCATCCAGACCAGCTGCCCGCCCGTGAGCGACAATCTCATGGAACTGCTCATCCTCATCGATGCGCTGAAGTACGCTTCCGCCGGCCGCATCACGGCCGTACTGCCTTACTACCCCTATGCCCGCAGCGATAAGAAGGACGAGGCGCGCATCTCCATCACCGCCCGGCTGGTTGCTGATCTGCTCCAGACGGCCGGTGCAGACCGCGTGCTCACGATGACCCTGCATGCCCCGCAGATCCTGGGTTTCTTCAGGACACCCGCGGATCAGCTCTTCGCCACGCCCATTCTCACCAACTATTTCCGGGCCTCGGATATCAGCAAATCCGTCATCGTCGCCACAGATGCAGGGGCAGCCAAAGTGGCGGGCCACTTCGCCAAGCGCCTTGGACTGCCCATGGCCATCATCGACAAGCGTCGCTTCGACGACACCGAAAAGGCCCAGAGTGTTGCTCTTATCGGCGAAGTGAAAGACAAGGACTGCATCATTTTCGACGACGAGATCGCCACGGGCGGTTCCATCCGCGAGGCTGCGAGAATCCTCAAGGATTTCGGGGCGGACAAGGTCAGGGTGGGCGTCACCCATCCCGTGTTCTCCGGCAAGTGCATCGAAACCCTCCAGACCGCCCAGCTGGACGAGCTGGTAGTGACGGATACGATCCCTATCGGTCCCGAGAAGCGCGCGGGCCTGCCCAATCTAAAGGTCCTATCCACGGCTGCCATGTTCGGTGATGCGATCCTCCGGATCCACGGCGGGCGCAGCATCAGCGAGATGATGGAATAGGGCTGCCGCCTTTCCCGGGCACTAGAGTTCTTTCCACGCCTTCAGCAGATTCCCGCCACTGCGCTGGGCTTCTGCGGTGCCTTCCTTCACGCGCTGACGCATGGTGTCGGGCAGGAGCCGCGCAGCCTCCAGAGCCTGAATGCGCTGAGGGGCGGACAGACTGCTCCATTCCTGGATCAAGGCCGAGGCCCAGGCAGAATCGTGGAGACGGGCCCGGGCAGGCCATCGCCAGGACGATCCAAGTCCCGGTTCTTGAAGTTGCGGCAGGACGACCGCTCCCGTGCGCTGAGCGATGAGACTGGCTGCCTCGGCGGCTTCGGCCCGGGCGAAGGGATCCTGCAGAAGGGCGAGGATGGACTTCAAAGAAGCCTCCGTGCCTATCCGGCCCAACGCTTGGACCAGTGCGAATCGGGCGCCATCAGGCGCGATGGCTAGTTGTTCGAGCACGTACCTCTCGTCGCCAGGTTTTACGCTGGCGAGAAACCGTTCAGCCGCTGCACGGCGTGAGCCTACTCCGCCTGTGCGAAGGGCATCCAGATAGGGACTGAGCCGATCTTCATGCGTCTCGTCCTCTACGCCCTTCACCCGACTGACCGTAGGCTGATCGAGATCCTCTTGGCGGAATCCCGGCAGAGGCTCTTCGCCCCAGCCGGCGGCCGCCGCTGATTCCAGCCAGCCCGACAGCTCAGTGGCGAGCGCAGACATGGAGGCTATCCGTCTCGCGGGATCCGGAGCCAAGGCGCGCATCAGGATGCCGGCCAGTCCAGGGGGGAAACCCGGACGCACCGATGCAGGAGGCAGTTGCACTTGGCTGTAGGGCTGGCCGGTCGTGAATTCGTACAGGATGGCTCCTAGGGCGTACACATCGCACCGCGCATCGACCCTGCGCGGGTCTCCGTGCTGCTCGGGAGCCATGTAGCCAATGGTTCCAACCACCATCCGCGATTGCGTCATGCGGGTGCCTTCTCCCCCTTCCCACAGGCACACGCCGAAATCCGTGACCTTCAAACGCCCATCCGCCGAGAACAGGAGATTGGAGGGTTTCAAATCGCGGTGGATGATTCCCGCGCTGTGGGCCACGCCCAGTGCTTCGGCCACTGGAATGAAGCGCCGGAGGATGCGCGAGGGAGCCTCCCCTCGGCAGTCCTTCACACTTCCGCCCGGCAGCAATTCCATTAGCAGGAAAGGCGTGGTTCCAACCTGTCCGTAGTCGTACACCTCCACCAGATGCGGGTGATGCAGCCGCTTCAGGACTTCCCCTTCCCGCAGGAACCGGCGGACTAGGTCCAGATCCGAACCAGCCTCAGCGCGCAGGAATTTCACGGCCAGCAGGCGATCGGGCTTGAAGGGATCCTCGGCGCGGTGGACGACAGCCATTCCGCCTTCCCCAAGGCGTTCCATCACCCGAGCGCCGCCGACCATCCGGGGAAGAAGCATCAGATATCGCTCTCCACACGATTGCGCCCCAGGGCCTTGGCGCGGTAGAGCGCAACATCCGTGCGTGCGAGCAACGAGCCACCGTTGATGTCACGGCTCTGGAGCTGGGCGACTCCGAAGCAGCAGGTCAAATGGAAAGGTTCACCACCACCCTTGGGAGTGAGGGCTTCGCTCGCAATGGCTTTCCGCAGGTCTTCCGCCACGCTCACGGCTTCGGGACAGTGGGTCTCCGGCAGCACGATCAAGAATTCCTCCCCGCCGATGCGGCCCACCAGATCGCTCGTTCGGAGCCGGTTGATCGCGAGGGCCCCGAAGGTCTTCAAGGCGTCGTCTCCCGTCGCATGGCCGAAGCGATCGTTCACGCTCTTGAAATGATCGAGGTCAGCCAGCACGAGGGAAAGGGGCCGCCGGTAGCGCCTCGCCAGGTCCGCGTGCTTTTCCAGAAAATTGAGCACTGCCGAGCGATTGCTCACGCCGGTCAGCGTGTCGAGGCTGGTCTGAGCGATCATGGCTTCGTGGTAGTGGCGTTCCAGTTCATCCAGCCGCTTCAGCTTGAAGGCATGGGCTCCGACTCGGACCACATCGCCGTTCTGTAGCGCGATGGGCACCTTGGGCTTCTCGATGCGCCTTCCATTGATGAAGGAACCGTTGGTGGATCCCAGGTCCGTGATCTGCACCATGTGCCCGGTGTCCCCGATCCGCGACAGCGTCAATTGGGCGTGGTGACGGCTCACCTCCGCTTCGGGCAGGCTCACGTCGTTCTCCGACGAGCGGCCGATGCTGACTCCAGGCACACGCAAGGGAATCACCTCGCCAATGGGATCGCCGACGTACCGGATCAGTGCCCATTCCTCGTCCCCATGTCCAAATCGAAGACTGGGCATGGAGGCGTATTGGGTCGTCTGATCGGGTTCTGACGGATCGTCAGGTCGCAAGGAATGCATAGGGCTGGAAACCGCGCGAGGTGAAAGCCATTCTAGGGTAGTAAAGGGGATACCGCATCAACGGTTTGTTTGAGCCACGACCACTCGGTTCCGCCCTGCCTTTTTCGCGGCGTAAAGGGCCTCGTCGGCTCGGCCCAGCAGCGCCCCGGCATCCCGGTCCTCGGCGATCCATTGCGCCACGCCGAGGCTGCAGGTCACTTTCACCGGGCCCGAAGGCAGTAAATGGGGCGTGTCGCTAAGACTGGCACGGAGACGCTCTGCCAGCAGGAGAGCCCCGTCCACCTCGGTTTCCGGAAGCACCAGCAGGAATTCCTCCCCGCCGATGCGCCCAGCCAGGTCCGTGCCGCGGAGGTTCTGCCGGACCCGCTCGCCGAATCCAGCCAGAACGATATCTCCCGCTCCGTGGCCGTAATGGTCGTTGATCTTCTTGAAATGATCCAGATCGCACATGACCACGCTTATCGGGCGGTTGTGGCGACGGCTCAGTTCAAACCGGCTCTGGAGTTCGGTGAGCGTCGCACTCCGATTGCCCAGCCCCGTCAGCGGATCCTTGGTGCTCTGGTCCAGCAGGGTCTCGTGGAAGGCCCGTTCCAGGGGATCCATGGCCACGAGTTTCAGAATGTGGCTGCCGATGGAAATCCGGTCGCCGGGAATGAGCACGCGAGGGCTGTCCACGGCTACGCCATTGAGGAAAGTACCGTTAGTGGACTGGAGGTCCTCGAGAAGGATCCGCGCGACTCCGGGGCCCGCAGGTTCCATCCGTAGGCAGGAATGCACCCTGCTGACTTCCTCGTCCAGCAGCGTGATCCCCACTTGGGGTGAGCGGCCGATGATGTTTTCACCTGGCTGCAGTAGGAAGACCCGCCCGAGGTTCGTGCCAGCGTATACCACCAGCGCCCATTCGCTAGGCTCGCCGTGTCCATCCTCCGGCATGCGTTTGCGCAAAGCCGTTTCCATGTCTCCCCAGGAATGCAGGGGCACCGTCGGATCCGGGGCATCCGGATCGTCCTTCCAGGCACCCTGGTCATCCTGGGGTGGGATGGGCATCATTCCTCCACGAAACAGCTTACATAACCTCGATCGTCCTTTTTGCGGGCGAGAATGAATCGGCCCCTGCGGGCTCCAACGGAATCTTGATTGAGATTCACCAGTATCCTTCCCGTCTTGGGATCATGCTGAAGCTCGGCCACTCCTTTGAGTGGCACAGGGAAAACGCCCAGCACATCCAGGTTCCGGATGTTCTCTCCTGTGGCCTTCACCAGCTGGAAGGTGTAGCGCATATTGAGCGCCTTGGGCAGCTTCTGAAAATCCAGGCCGGCGATGGCAATGGGCAATCCCAGGATGGAAGCTAGTCCACTGCGAGTCTTCGGAGCGGCGATCCCGGGTGCCAGACCTCGTGCACGGGGTGGCGCAAAGGCCTCACGAATCCCCCGGGAAGCGGTCTTGAAGGGAGGCAGCTCCGACTTGCGGATGACCGCTGACCGAGGCAAGGCTGGCACCGCAAGCCTAGTACAATTGCCGACCTTGAACATGGACATGTCACTGACCTTCGCCCCAGAGGCCCAAGTGGTCCAGGCGTTCTCGCTGCGTTGCACAGGCTCGAATCGCATAGGACCTTCCTGGATGGCCGGGGAGAAATTCAAATCCGGGATCGAGATGACGGGGTTGAAGCGATAGGACAGCTCGCGCCCTGACGTCTCCAACATCGTCACGGCCCCGGCGCCAGGCTCGGGAAGGCCCAAGGGAATATCACGGCAGAAGGGATCCTTGAAGGCGCGGCGGATGGTTTCCGCCACATCCGACACGACGTCCCTGAACCGCCCGATCACCATGGTCAGTCGGTTCGCACGAGCGCCTGTAGAGCTGATGAAACCCGCTCCAGCGGCTCGGTCAGATCCATCTGGTAGCCAGCTTCCACCAATTTCTGAACCGCCTGATCCTGAGTGGGCAAGTCCACGGAGCTGGCAAAGATCGCACGCAAAGGTGCCGAGCCTTCCGCAACCTGGATCAGGACCTCCCTGGGCGAAACTCTGAAGACTTCCCCAGCTCTGGCAAGAGGAGGATCCTGGGTCTTCTGAACGGAAAGCACGGCGCATTTGGCCTCGCCACTCCAGCCCCCAGCCAGCTCAGAGGCCGGAAGAATCAGGACATCCGGCGGGTTTTTGAGTTCCTTCAGCAGCGTTTTCTGGATGACCTCCTCCTTCAGGTGCGGTTCCAGAGCCTTGCCGTAGAGGACCCCTTGCAGCTTGGTGGGGGTAATGGGCTCGGTATAGCGGAAGTCCAGGGGGATGCCAGAGGTGTCCGTGAGAAGCAATCCGCCCAGATAGCTCGCTCCCTCTTTCATGACAACGAAATACGCTATCTTCAGGGTGTCGGCCATGGTCGCTCGCCTCTGTGATTACCCGCACAGCATAACGCTTTCAAGGAAATGCCGCACCTAATCCCCTTGTCTTCCCGCGTGAATTCGTTATCCTGGAAGATACCGTTTGGGGAGTGGTCTAACGGTAGGACAACGGATTCTGGTTCCGTCAGGTGAGGGTTCAAATCCTTCCTCCCCAACCAACAAGCCGCCGCGAGGCGGCTTTTTTCTTGATCGCCAGGTGAGGGTGAGCCGGCAATCGCAGGGGGTTACTACCCCTGGCCTATCGAAGCATTAGCGAATCCGGACTTGATGCGGGATGCCACATGGGTGCCGCGTTCTGCAGCAATTGGCCCACGCCAGATTCCGCTCATACTTGTAAGTAATTGATTAAAAGTAAGTTATAGAAATGGCACGCTCCGTGAGACGCCTATGGCGCTGACCGTGGGCTGAATACAGCGCCACATCCCATTTGAAGGAGATCCATCATGCGTTTATTCCTCATTCCCGCGCTTCTTCTTGCCACTGGAATTCCAATGTTGGCCGATGGCCCCTCGTACGAATGGCACCGTCGCCCCCATGATTGGCAAGGCTACGAATACCGTCACGACAACCCTTATCACTACCACCCTGAATTTGATCGTCGGTACGGATGGGATCACCGGCACTTCTACGGATACCGCGGACCGGATCCGCGCTACCAGCGAATGGAAGTCGAATTGCCTCCCCCGCCGCCGGTTTTCGTGCCCATTCCGCCTCCCTTACCGCCGCTACCTCATCACGTGCACGTCTGGTTCGGCTTCTGATTTTGGTCCATCAACCTTTTGGTCGGTTGATCCCTCGATAGCTCTGACCGCAGGTTCCCGACCATCCATCAATCACGATCACCCCCCAAGGAGCGATCTATGCATCGTCTACCCACTTTCACCGGTCTATTGGGCCTGATACTGGCCAGCTCTGCGTTCTTGACTGCACAATCGCCCATACCACTTCCGCCAGTTCCCGCGCACAAGTTCGAAAACCATGTTGCGCACCGCGAGGTTCGACAGCAGCATCGCATCGCCCTGGGCGTCCAGAACGGCACTCTTACACCCAGGGAAACGGCCCATCTGGAGAGGCAGGAGGCACGGATCCATCGCCGGATCCACCGGGCCGAAGCAGACGGACATATCACGCCGGTGGAGGCCCGGAGAATCCATCGCGTCCAGAATACCGAAAGCCGCAGGATCTTCCGGAAGAAGCACAACCTCAGGAACAGGCAGTGATTTGAATCAGTTCTTGCCGACGACTCCAGTCAAGGGACTACTGGCGCTCGCGTAAAGCCGTTTGGGCATCCTGCCCGCTTCAAAGGCCAGACGCCCAGCCTTCACAGCGTGATCCATGGCTTGCGCCATCTTGATCGGGTCATGGGCCTCGGCGACGGCAGTATTCAGCAATACTGCATCGGCGCCGAGTTCCATGGCCAGGGCCGCGTCGCTGGCTGTCCCTACGCCTGCATCCACGATCATCGGAACCTTGGCGGCATCACAGACTTCCTTGATGAGCAGCAAGACATAGGGGTTCTGCACGCCAAGGCCCGACCCGATGGCGCTGGCCAAGGGCATCACAGCACTGCAGCCGACGTCGGCGAGCTTTTTTGCCATGATAGGGTCCGCGTTCACGTAGGGAAGGACGATGAAGCCTTCTTTCACGAGTTCTTCCGAAGCCTTCAAGGTCTCTTCATTATCCGGATATAGACTCTTGGGATCCGCGATGACCTCCAGCTTGATCCAAGGAGTATCCAGCGCTTCCCTGGCAAGGCGGGCGACCCGTAACGCTTCCTCGCGTGTATAACAACCTGCGGTATTCGGAAGCAATGCGATGTTTTTCGGAATCCAGTTGAGGATGTTGTCCTCGCCGGTCGTATTCAGATCGAACCGGCGCACCGCCAGCGTGATCATGTCCACTCCGGCTGCTTCATAGCATGCCTGCATGGTGGCGAAATTCTTGTACTTGCCTGTGCCCAGGATGAGCCGGTTGTGGAAATTCTTTCCGGAAATGGTGAGCATGATTTCCTCGCTTTTCCGGATTATCGCAGAATCTATCCACGCCCAAGGAGCCGTCCCGTGAAATCCCACCGCAAGACACTGACCTTCCATCTGCAAGAGCGGATGGGATTCTTGAACATCACGCGGGACGTCCAATTGGCGGTATCGGAGAGCGGCGTGAAGGAGGGACTCTGCCTGGTGAACGCCATGCACATCACGGCCTCCGTTTTCATCAATGATGACGAACACGGCCTGCACCAGGACTACAAGCGCTGGCTGGAGCGGCTGGCTCCTTTCAACCCAGGCAGCGATCCGGTACAAGGTGGGTACCTGCACAATCGGTCTGGTGAAGACAATGGCGATGCGCATCACAAGCGCCAGATCATGGGGCGCGAGGTCGTGGTGGCGATTACGGATGGGAAGCTGGATTTTGGGCCGTGGGAGCAGATCTTCTATGGCGA
>DCFP01000140.1:28421-36143 GCA_002319925.1 Holophagaceae bacterium UBA1801
GGAGCAGATCTTCTATGGCGAGTTTGACGGCAAGCGCGATAAGCGTGTCCTCATCAAGATCATCGGCGAATGATTCTCCCACGGCCCTGTGGGCCCTCCATCTAGCGGACAGCGCACTGCGCTGTCCTCCCACTCCTCGCTTCGCTCGATCGCGGAGATGGAGCCTCGGAGCAGATCTTCTATGGCGAGTTTGACGGCAAGCGCGATAAGCGTGCCCTCATCAAGATCATCGGCGAATATGGCTACACAGCTATGGATTCTTCCAGTTTCCGCATGGTTCCGTGCATGCGTTCGACCTGCAAAACGAAGGCTTCCAGTTTGGCTTGAATGACCTGGGGGAAAGGCCCGCCATCGCTTTCAATCGTCAAGAATGGCAAAGAGGGGTGAGTCTCCAAGATCCTCCGGGCCAGGGTTCGATCATCGGTGATCTGAATCTTTTCCTGATTTAGCCGGTGGGTGAGGATCGCCTCAGCGATGCGGTTCGGCAGACAGCCGAATGGCCCGATGACGATGACGCCGTGAACTTCATCGATGATCTCGTTGATGGCCGCCGCGATGGTAAGCGCCGCGTCGCCGCCCACCATTTCAGGTGCGATGAGATGCTCCACACTTTCCAGGAGCTGGCCGATATTGATCCGGTGGTGTTCATAGAAGCCCGACTTGGACAGGATGTGCTTGATCGAGCGCTCCATCTGGTTTTGCATGAATTCCTTGGCCAGTGAACCAAGGTTGGCGGCCAGCGTCGGTTTTCGAAGATAGATGGCATTCCGGTAGATGAACTCGGAGTAGTACATCCACTCGTGGATGGGAGTGACCTTGCACACGATCCCCTGCTCCGCGAGGCGCTCCACGAGATACTGCCGGGAGAGCGGATCCCGCCGCACAAAGATCTCCCCGGCCAAAACCACCTTTTTCGCATCCCTGAGGGAGCCTTTCCGGGGTATCGCAGCCAGTTCCCGGGCTCCCCTGCGGAGCACGGTCGGCAGGTGCTCCCAAGGGACGAACTCCATGGCGGTTTCGAAAGAGTCGGTTACCTGCTGGAAAACGTGCAGCGCCGTATCGCGATCCCTAGCCAAGGCCATAATCCCGCTGTAGATATCATCCATGACGTCCGCAAGGACAATGGCGCGCCAGGATCGGATCTGGAAACTCTGGCTGAGGCCCGCGTACCCGTCCTCACAGGAAAGTGAAAGGATGACCGCATTGGGAATCTGTTTCTGTTTCAGCCGGTTTGCGATTTCCACCGTGTACTGCCCGAATCGACAGGGGCCCGTGGATTGAGGCAGAAAGATGACGGAGACTTCTCCTGGATCGCTGCGATGTTCCAGATACTCCAGCACAGAACCCGTCACGAGCGTGAAGGGAAGACACTCCTTGCAGCTGCTGTTTCCCCGCCCGGCTTTCAGTTCCCGTTCACCTGGAGGTGGCAGGGCCACGGCCCGCGATCCGTTGCGCCGCCATACGGCCGCAATGTAGCGAGCGATTCGCTCGCCGATGCAGGGAACGATGATCTTGACCCTGGAACTCGAAAGGCTGTGATGGATTCCCTGGCTGTCCACGACACTCACGCCAGTTGATTCCATGGAAATGGCCGCGAGCCTGAATTCCTCCGACTTGTCCGGTTTCTTTTCCTGGCGCCGCTGCAACTCGTGATAGGAGGCCACGATATCCAGGAAAGCTTCGATGCGCGTGTCCAGGCCGGCATCAGCCGTGTGACCATCCAGCTCCAGCGTGAGGCTTGGTTTATCGCCCATGATCCCGCGAAAGTAATTGACCAGGAAGCTGTCGGGGCCGCAGCTGAAGTTGGTGATGTACGTCGCGAAGAGCTGAGGATGCCGCTTGACGAATTTGGCAGCCTTCATGATCAGCTGCCCCATGGACCAGTACATCGTTTCCTCGGGCACCTCCTCGGTGAAACTCAGGGCGTCCAGGGGCATCACGATGTGGCCACGGGAGGCGAATTTGTGAGGTATGCCGAGATTGGCCGTCTGCGTGAAGGCATTGTAGGGGCGGCCGAAGATGACGACGCCAATCTTCTCCGGATTATGTTCCAACTCTGACAACGCCTTCTGTCCTGCTTTAGCCATCTTTCTCGCGAGGCTTCGCTGAGTCGCCGCAGCCTTCCGGAAAGCCCACAGCGAGTGTTTTCGATCGAATCCAAGTTCATGGCCCAGTTCCACGAATCGCTCGCGGGAACCCATGAGTCCATGCGAGAAATCCAGAACAGGGGAAAGAACTCGCTCCCCGGTCAATTCCTTGAAGGCGGCCTTCAGATAGTAGGGTTCTCCCTGCGCCAGAGGACATACCACGCTGTTCTGCGCACCGTTCTCTACGTACATTCCCCGAACCTGTGGCAGAAATACATAGTCCAGATTCTCCTTCAAAAGGCTCGCCAGATGGGCGTGGGCCAGTTCAACGGGGTAGCAGAAAGACGCGCCCTTGCGGTCTATGCCGGATATGTCCTTGTCTTTTGGCATGACCACCTCCAGCCCGAGACTGGAAAAGAAGGTGTAGTAGAGCGGGAATAGGGTGTGCACCATCAGGGAGAGGTTCAGACCGATTCGTTTTCCAGCCCCATTCCCGTGCCGTTCCGTGGAGCATCCTCGAAAAACCAGTCTTTCCCTTTGAACCACGAGATCCAGCTTGCTGGAATCAACCTCCAGCTTCCGCCGAACATTGGTGTATCGGTTGCACGATCCTCCGAAGGGAAAGGCTTGTCCTTCCACCTCGATCTGATTGATCTGGCACTTGAGATCGCATTTCTCCTGTCCTCCTCGGCATTCGAACGACTTTCGATAGAGCACCCCCCGCTTGGCCAGCACTCCGAGGTCAAACGACGTCTCTTCCATGAGACCCAGTTCCAATTTCTCCTTGATGACCAAAGCCACACCAAAGGCTCCCATCAGCCCTGGATCAGGGGGAACGATGATCTGACGGCCCGTCAAAGCCGCCATAGCGACAGGCACTGCACGGTTGTAGCACACCCCGCCCTGCATGAAGACCTTGCGGCCGATCTCCCGGTTTCCCTTCACGCGGTTCAAGTAGTTCAGGCAGATGGAATACACGAGCCCCGCCGCAATGTCCTCGTGCGAGAGCCCTTCCTGGATGGCGCTCTTGATGTCGCTGGCGATGAAAGCCGCGCACTGATCGTTGAAGTTCGGTGGAGTCAACCCCAACAGTGCGGCGTCGGCGATCTTCTCGGTCTCGAGTCCGAGGGACTCCCGAGCAGCTTCTTCCAGGAAGGACCCTGTGCCAGCCGAACAGGCCTCGTTCATGGCGTAGTCGGATGCCACTCGATTCGTGAGAAAAGTGTATTTTGCGTCCTGCCCGCCGATCTCGATGATCGTGTCCACCTCCGGATCGAAATGCACGGCCCCAGCCGCATGGGCAATGATTTCATTCACCACGCCATCCGTCATGGCGTGAAGACCCGCGATCTGACGGCCGGAGCCCGTGACGCCAAGCCCGATGATGCTGATGTTTTCCTGTATCTGCGCCTCAAGGGCTTTGTAACAACGGCGTGAGGCTCCCACTGGATCGCCGTTGGTCCGCAGGTAGGTGCTGGCCAGCACCGCCTCATCCGAAGTCCTTAACAGGATCGCCTTGGTGGTCGTGGAACCCACATCCAGTCCCACGATGCACCGATCGCCGTCCCTGGCTGTTCCGGAGTCTCCCTGCCGCCATGCCACGTACTCGACGTTTTTCCATAACGGTTCAAGGAGATTGAAGGATGACTTTCCCTCCTTGAAAAGATTTTCGGGCCATTGCGTGATGGGATGATCGAGAGCCCAGAGAGCCGAACCCAGGGCCTCGAAGCAGCTGGCCTCTTCGGGGACAATCACTTCGGGAAATTCGTGCCTCAGATTCTCGACCAAAAGCCGATTCCTTGCGGTGCCTCCAACTAGAAGCACGCGTTTGGCCTGGGTCTTCTTCAACAAAGCGAGGATCTTCCCAGCCATCATCGAACATAGGCCTGCCACCACGCACCCCTTGGGCACTCCCTTGTTGAGCGCGTGGGTGCAATCACTCTTCGAGAACACGGAACATCGGCTCGCGATTCGATAGGGCACCGCGCCACTCCCCTGAGCCATGGCCTCCTCCATGCTCAGGTCCATGCGCTTAAGCTGTTGAAGAAAGAAATCGCCTGTACCCGAAGCGCACTTGTCTCCGGTATGGACATTGGAGATACAGCCCTTAGGGTCCAGTTCGTAGACCATGAAGGTTTCGCCACCGGCCGAAACGATGGCTTCGATACCCGGATATTTTAAGCGGAGATATTCATAAGCGAATTCGATCGCCTTCGGTTCTGGCAGTGTGGGCAACTGAAGACGGTCCCTGAATTTCCGTCCGGTGGCGGCAATGCCGCAGCAATCCTCCTGCACACGATGAAAACACTGTTCAAAGACTCGGCGGGGATTCCCGTCGTGAGCTCTGGATTCTGAGTGCAGAACTCTCACACCCTTTTCGTCGCGCTCCAGCACAACCATTCCCACGCTGGATGCACCCAATGAAAAACCTGCGCTTCGCATGCATTCTCCTTCGCTATCCGCGATTAAGGACTTCTTGTCTGGTCCGCCTGTTTCCTCAGGTGGACTCGATTAATCCAATGGCCAATCTGCTAGTTTCCAGCTCCAACCAGGACCCTACCTCGGCACCGTCACCAGCTTGCGGAGGTGTTTCGCTGCGCGGCATCGCATCCTGCATTCAACTCTCCGGAAACCCCCGTCCAAAGTCCCAGCCACTAAACCCAGCAAAGTGCCAACCATCTGGAAATCAGAAACGGCCTGCCATCGGCCTCCATGCACCAACACGCCACTTTCAGTCAGAGATTCGACCGTGAACTTCAAGCCGAGTAGTCCAAGCATTGCCAAACCCGCAGCCAGGGATTCTTCCCGCACAAGCAACTGGAGACCCACCAAAGTCCATGCAGCACACGCCAGTCCTGCGAGACCACAGTGGGTCTCGCCGCGGAGAGACAGCATCAAGACCAAGCTAAGGATTGGCGCTAAGAGGAATAGCCACATGAAAGCCCGCAAACGGTCTTTCCGGCGGACAAGAATCATGGGAACAGCCAGGGCAGCTCCGTTGACAGCTGTTTGCCGCCAATCGGGGTGAACCAGATGACAACTCCAGAGCCGCCACGGTTCCTGAAAAGCTTCCGGAGTCAATGCCCATGTGTTCATCTCGACCTCCCAACCTTCAACATACGCTATCGTATGGTTGAACATACGGAAAGGTATGGTAGGCTGAAGGTGTTGTCAAGGGGGTCCCATGGTCGGCACGAAAAAAAAATCTCCCCATCCCCAGGAACCGCTTTCCGTGGAGTCATGGTGCAAAGCGGCACTGAATCTCATTATCCGGGAGGGTGTACAGGCCGTGTCCGTGGAACCCATGACACGGGAGTTGGGTGTCACCAAAGGAAGTTTCTATTGGCATTTCGAGAACCGGGACGCCCTGATCCACGAGACGTTGAAGCGATGGGAAACAGATCAGACTCGGGACCTTTTCGCCCGATTCGGTAGCATTGATGATCCCTACGCCCGCTTAAGGATCCTCATGTTCGCGGCCTTCGAGGACATCGAAAACGGTCTCTTCTTTGCCGCTCTTTCCTCCTCCAGTGAGGATCCAAGGGTCCAGCCCTTCCTCCAGCGTGTGAGCGAACAGCGTCTCGAATATGTGACTGCATCCTTCCAGGCTCTGAACCTGGAGCCCGATGAAGCCCGCAGGAAGGCTCTCTTCGCCTACGCCAACTATGTTGGGTATTTCCATCTCCTGCGTGCGATTCCCGACCGGGTCAAGGCTGTCTCCGACCTGAGTGCCTATGTTCATTACCTTGCGGACTCACTGGTCCCCAGCCCGGACGAACTGGCAAAAAGGCCGAAGCGACGTTGATTCCATCTGCAGACCTGGTCGATTCCTCCCCTCAATAGATATCCGAAACGCTCTTCCCCAGGCCGGAAGGCCTCCCTATGCTTGGGGGCATGCCCATTCACTCAGTTTCCGGGCCAGAACCAGAGCCCATCCAGCCTCCGGCAGGCATTCCGAACGCAGAGGTGAATGCCACGATGGAAGCCTGGACGCAGGCCCTCAAGGCGGACGCCAGAGCTGAAAAACTCCTCAAGGATCTGAAGCAAGTCCATCTCGAACTGAACGAGCGGAGCCAGCAGTCGGCTCTCATGCGTCATGTGGCCAACATTCTCACGGCAACTTCTCGAGCGGATCAACTAGGATCGCTGATCCTCGATGTCCTCCAAAGCGAGTTCGGCGCCCACCAGGGCATCATGTGGTCCCTTCTCGAGGATCACTACGGAGCCTGCTGTGGCATGGCATTCGACCGCAGACAACTGGACCGGATGCATCTTCCGGCACCACATCCATTCCCTCACTATCCAATTCTCATCTACCAGAGCCAATGGCTGGAGATGGAGTCCCTGCCACCTGCGTTAAAGCTCATCCAGGCGAAACCGGAAGACGGCCTCTACTTCATCCCGTTTGAGCATCAAACCTTGCTGGTGGGATTCACCGTCTTGTCGATCCCAAAAATCCGCGTCTTCAGTATCGCGGAACAGGAATCCCTGGAAGTTCTCCAGCGACTTTTCGCGGCATCATTGCACAGCGCTTGGACCTTGCAGGATCTCCAATATCAACGGGAGTCATTGCGGAAAGAAGCTGAAGATCTGAAGCTCCGCGCGGAGGCATTGGACCGTCAAAACCACGCGCTGCGCCGGGGGCACGAATTACGTGCGGATTTCATGGCTTATGCCACTGATGAGTTACGCACGCAACTTCTGGGCATTCTCGCGCAGCTAAATCACTTGAGGCAGGATCAGGGCCTGAGCCAAGCCGAGCAAGAGGACATTCTGCTGGAAGGCTTGATTTCCGGGCAATACACCGCTGAGCTCTTGAATCTGCTATCCGAGCTGACGAAACCAAATAGGATTGATGCTTCCATACCCGTACGCCCCACCAACACTTCTCTCTTGCTTGCGCATGTGGAATCCCTGGTTCATTCCCTCTCCAGGAGAGTACGGGGAGCCATCCAATGGCCTCCCCTGGTGAACCTTCCGGATGTCATGGCGGATTCCGAAACGCTCACGCGCGTCCTTGTCAGCCTTTGTGCAGGAGCACTACAGAGCAGCCCGGATGGGGAACTTCGATTGTTCCTCGAGCGGGATCCCGTGCTTCTATCTCTGATCCTTGAAATTCGGGATGTGAATCTGGGGCAGGCCATTCGCGCGCTCGATAGTCGCCTTTCCGTGGATTCGGGAGAAAAATACCTGCGAGGCCATGGGGGCCTGGGATTGGGCCTCGTTATTTCTCGCCAGCTCATCTTGGCCATGGGAGGAAGGTTCACGGCCTCGCACAACCCGGAAAAGCAGGAGACTGTGATCCGTCTGGATCTGCCCCTCGCGTGAGGGTCATGGGACAATGTCGATTCCGTTGGAGTGATCATGACCTATCGGCGTCGCGAATCCTTTCTCCCCTTCACCCGGCCAGTCATCGGCCAGGAGGAGATCGATGAGATCATCGACTCGATCCATTCTGGCTGGATAACGACGGGCCCGAAGGCGGCGCGCTTCGAGGAAGAGCTCCAGGCTTACAACGGTGTCAAGCACTGCCTGGTCATGAACAGCGCGACGACGGCTCAGGAAATCAGCCTGCAGGTCCTAGGGCTTCAGCCCGGGGATGAAGTGATAACCACGTCGCTGACCTGGGTGAGCA
>DCFP01000153.1 GCA_002319925.1 Holophagaceae bacterium UBA1801
CGCCGCGGGCTGTCCTGGTAGCAGAAGCAGGCGACCTCGTAGCCCAACTCCGCCAGAGATGCTGCCGCGGAGCCACCTGCCAGGCCCGTTCCCACGATGAGGATCCGGTACTTCCGCTTGTTGTTGGGATTCACCAGCTTCAGATCGAACTTGTGCTTCTCCCACTTCTGCTCGATGGGGCCATCGGGAATGTGCGCGTTGAGTTCCATGGGCGACCTCAGTGGATGATTCCGGTCAGTACAGCGATGGGGAAGGAGATGTTGACGCCCGCAACGAGGATGGACGCAGCGTAGGCGATCCAGCGGCGAAGCCGCTCGTAGCGCGGGTGTGCTAGACCGAAGGTCTGAGTGAGACTCCAAACTCCATGCCACATATGAAAGCCCAGACAAAGCTGGGCCAGGACGTAGAAGGCCGAGACCACGGGTACCTGGAACCCGGTCACGAAGTTGTGGTAGGCGTCCCCGGGGATGAAGTCGGGATGCACCTGGCCAGTCGTGAAGTGGAGGAGGTGGAAGACGATGAACACCGCCAGGACGACCCCGGTCCAGGGCATGGTGCGAGAAGCCCAGGTGGAAGCCTGGTGCATCTGGGAACGATAGGCCACGGGCCGGGCCGCCATGTTCGACAAGGTGAGGGTCAATGCGTTCCAGATGTGCAGGATCGCGGCGGTCAGCAGCACGCCCCGGAAGAGCCAGATGCCGCCGCCGTGCAAGCTGCCCTTGAGGAAGGCCGCATACGCGTTCATGGGCTCCCGGCCCATATAGGCCTGCAGGTTGCCGAGCATGTGGACGGTCACGAATCCGAACAGGATGGTCCCCGTCACGGCCATCACCAGTTTCTTCCCGACCGAGGTGTCGAGGAAAGGCGCTGCAGCTTTGCCAGCGGCCAGCGCGTTGGGTTGTGAAACAGGCATGGATGACCCTCCTTGCTTACGTTTGCGGAAATCAACGGACGAACCAGTCATTCCTTCTTTGCACAATGCCTGAACGTACGATGATCGATTGAAGAGATTTGCTCCAAAGGACAATCGAACAATGCCTGCGGCGGAGCATTGGTCTCAGGGGATGCCCATGAAGCGATCACGCCCCCCAACGGAATTTGAGGCCTGTTGATGTTCCTGCTGCGACCCTGGATGCCGCCCCGCAGACCAGCCGCCAATAACAGGAGGCTTGTTTTTTGAAATGGGCGATGTGCTTTCAGACAGCAGGTTTGGCCGGAATCAAAATAGAGAAAATCGGCCGACTCAATATTTAATTGATACAATATCCCAAACAAGCAAAGCCGATCACCAGGGAGGGTTCATGGAAGCACCAAAGTATTGTCTGAGGTTAGTACAGGCTTCGGCTCTTTTCGTTGCATGTCTGATTCCTTTTCCCGGTTGTGGTGGTGGGGGCGGTGGTGCTTCGGCCGGGTTTCTTCCTCCGACCAATTCCTGGACGGGTGTCAAGCAGTTCGGCGTCTCCGGTCAGAAAACCGAAGGCTTTTCCGTGGCCACGGATACCAGTGACAACGTGTACGTCGCAGGCTTTACCGATGGTGGGCTTGACGGGAATACGCTGACCGGGTTGGAGGACTTCTTCGTCGCCAAGTACGACAGCAAGGGCGTAAAGCAGTTCACCAACCAGCTCGGTGTTTCGGGCGCGAGCACGCGGGGCAATTCAGTGGCCACGGATGCCAGCGGCAACGTGTACGTTGCTGGCTATACGAATGGAGGTCTCGACGGGAACGCCCTCACCGGGACGATGGATTTATTCGTCACCAAATATGACGGCAACGGCACGAAACAGTTCACCCAGCAGCTTGGTGTCTCCGGGGCGAGCACAGCAGCCATGTCCGTGGCCACGGACGCCAGCGGCAACGTGTACGTCGCAGGCTGGACCACGGGCGGGCTGGACGGGAACGCGCTAAGTGGGAGCGGGAGCACCGACTTCTTCGTCACTAAATACGACAGCAGCGGAATGAAGCAGTACACCAAACAGCTTGGGGTCTCTGGGGCGACCACCATGGGTAATTCCGTGGCAACCGATGCCAGCGGCAATGTGTACGTCGCGGGCTATACCAATGGTGGACTCGACGGGAACACCCTGGCTGGAATTTGGGACTTCATCGTTACCAAATACGATAGCGGCGGAGTGAAACAGTACACCAAACAGATGGGCGTCTCGGGTCAGTTCACCCAGTCCTATGCTGTGGCGACCGATGCCAGCGGCAACGTGTATATCGTCGGCACCACCTCTGGCGCGCTGGATGGGATCACACTGACGGGAATTGGGGACTTCTTCGTCACCAAGTACGACAGCAGCGGGGTCAAGCAATACACACAACATCTCGGTGTCCCGGGTGGTGGAACCGTTGCCAATTCCGTCGCCACCGACGCCAACGGCAATGTGTATGTCACGGGCTATACCAATGGCGGGTTGGATGGAAATACGCAAACAGGACCTGGGGACTGCTTTGTTACCAAATACAGCGGTGACGGAACAAAACATTACACCAGACAGCTCGGCGCCTCCCCGAGCGCTATCACTTTTGGTTGTTCCGTGGCGACGGACAGCAATGGCAATGCTTACATCGCGGGTTATACCTACGGCGGATTGGCTGGGAACACCTTGACCGGAGTGCAGGATTGCTTCATCGCAAAATATACCGATAGCGGAATCCTGCAGTAGCTGGAAACCGAGCGGAGAATCAGGGGTTCACAGGCTTGGCCAACCCGCGCGCCGAATTAGGCGGTAGGCGATGAAGGAAGCGCACGCCTTCGGTCATCAATGGCAAGCCTGCACAGGCACGACTGGGACTTGATAGGGTGCACATCCTCTTGATGAGCGTGTCTTGACGCTTTTTTCCTGCCTTTCCTCAAAAGCATCCTGTATCTCGGACAGGCCATTCAAAGTATTTGTGCATTTCAATAAAACAGATGCTTTGCCCGATGCGCGCGGCTAACCTCGTGTCATAGAAATTCCGATCATCGCGTTCACGGAGGAGACAGATGTCTGACTCGCTCAACGTGCATTTTCTGTCGCGGAAGATCCATTCGCTCACGGGCGTCGTCCCGGTAGGGGCCTTCCTGGCCTTCCATCTCTGGGAGAACTCCATGTCGCGGTTCGGGGGAGATTTCTTCAATGAGCACGTGGTGCGGGGCATCGAACACTTGCTCAACTACAAGCTCGCCATCGAATCGTTCCTGATCGCGGTCATTCTCTTCCACGGCATTTACGGGATCGTGATCTGGTGGCAGGGGAAATCGAACACAAGCCGCTACCAGAACGGTTCCAATGTTAGGTACCTCTTGCAGCGGCTCACGGCCTTCACCACCTTCGCCTTCATCCTCTGGCACGTATGGTCCACGCGGGTTGCGGGCGGCATGGACCCGAAGATCGGGGCTGATCTCTTCAGCCACATGCAGCGCATCTTCGCAGATCCCATCAACGTAGCGCTCTACATCGTTGGCATCGCCGGCGCCACGTACCACCTGGCCAACGGTCTCTGGCTGGCTGCCATCAACTGGGGCCTGACGACCCACCCGCGGGCCCAGAAGTTCTGCCTATACGCCTGCGCGGGCGTATTTGCTGCGACGACCTTCCTCGGCCTCCATGCGCTGTGGGGCTTCAACCACCGGTTCTTCTGAAGCGAAGGAGCTTGAGCCATGGCAGACAAGCCGAATGTCATCGTGGTGGGCGGCGGGCTCGGCGGGCTTTGGGCCACCCTGCGGGTGGTCGAAGGCGGCTTCCCCGTCGATCTCTTCTCCCTGTTCCCCGTCAAGCGCTCCCACTCCTGCTGCGCCCAGGGCGGCATCAACGCTGTGCTGGACGTGAAGGGCGAGGGCGACACCATCTGGGAGCACGTCATCGACACCATCAAGGGCGGCGACTACCTCGCGGACCAGCCGCCCATCAAGACCATGTGCGAAGAGGCGCCCGGCGTCATCCGCACCTACGACCGCATGGGCGTGACCTTCAGCCGCACGCCGGAAGGGATCATGGACCAGCGGCTCTTTGGCGGCGTGAAGAAGCGGCGCACCGCCTTCGCCGGCGCCACCACGGGCCAGCAGCTCCTCTACACCATCGACGAGCAGGTGCGGCGCCTGGAGTCCGACAAGGAACTGAACAAGTACGAGGGCTGGGAATTCCTCTCCGTGGTTCTCGATGACGCAGGCCAGTGCCGCGGCATAGCGGCCATGAACCTGGACACCATGGAGGTGAAGACCTTCCGCGCCGATGCGGTGATCCTCGCCACGGGTGGGCTCGGCCTCATCTGGGGCCGGTCGACCATGTCCACCAACTCCACGGGAGCCGCAGCTTCGCGGGTCTTCCAGCAGGGTTGCAGGTTCGCCAATGGCGAGTTCGCGCAGTTCCATCCTACCGCCATGCTGGGTCACGACAAGCTCCGGTTGATGTCCGAGGCCTGCCGCGGAGAGGGCGGCCGCATCTGGGTTCCGAAGGATGTGGGCGACAAGCGCCAGCCCTCCGCAATTCCCGAAACGGAGCGCTTCTACTTCCTGGAAGAGTGGTATCCCACCTACGGCAACACCGTGCCCCGCGACGTGGCTTCCCGCGCCATCTGCCGCGCGGTGCGCCACATGGGCATGGGCGTCGGCGGCCAGAACATGGTCTACCTCGACCTGAGCCACCAGCCTCGCAAGTTCCTGGAACAGAGGCTGGGCGGCATTCTGGAGATGTACCAGACCTTCTCCGGCGAGGATCCCTACACCGGCCCCATGAAGGTCTATCCAGCCATGCACTACTCCATGGGCGGACTCTACGTCGGCTACGAGAAGGATGCCAAGAGCGGCGGCATGAAGCTGGGAAGCGCGAAGAACCATGCGACCTCGATCCCCGGCCTCTGGGCCTGCGGCGAGTGCGACAGCGCCTACCACGGCGCTAATCGCCTGGGCGCCAACTCCCTGCTGTCAGCTTCCTTCAGCGGTCGCGTGGCGGGCGAAGCGGTGGTGACCTACCTGAAGGGACTTCCCAAGGCGAGGCCTGCGATTCCCGCCGCACCCTTCGATCAGGAAAAGGCCCGGCAGGAGGCGCTGAATCAGGCCATCCTGAAATCCGATGGCAAGGAGAACCCTTTCGCCCTGCACCGAGAACTGGGCGAGATCATGCAGGAGAAGGTCTTCGTCGAAAGGAACAACAAAGAACTGGACGAAGCGCTGGAAGGCATCCGGAAACTCCGGGATCGCTTCAATCAGATCACCCTCGATGACAGCGGGACCAAGGTGAACCAGAGCCTGTCCTGGGCGCGGCAGATCCATGACATGATCGTCCTCGCCGAGGTCATCACCAAGGGCGCCCGCCTGCGCGACGAATGTCGCGGCTCCCACTACAAGGCGGAGTTCGAAATCAAGTGCCCCGAGGGCAAGTTCGCGGGCAGTCCCGAGTACGAGGCGTACCGGGAACGCTGGAAGGCCAGCAACGAGAAGTGGCTCAAGACCACCGTGGCCAGCCATTCCGCAGACGGTCCCACCATCGAGTACGCACCCATCGATATCTCCATCTTCCCGCCGGAAGCCCCCCGGGACTACCGATAGCCTGACCGGAGAACACCATGACCCAGGAAATCCAGTTTCGTATCAAGCGGCAGGATAGTCCCGATGCTTCCAGCTACTGGGAAGAGTTCCGCATGCCCTACGCTCCGGCCCACAACGTGGTCTCCGCGCTCATGTACCTGCGCGAACATCCCGTCAACGCCCAGGGCCAGAAGGTGCAGCCCGTGGCCTGGGAGTGCAACTGCATGGAAGAGGTTTGCGGCGCCTGCACGATGATCGTCAATGGTGTGCCGAAGCAAGCTTGCGCGGCACTCATCGACGACCTCGAGCAGCCCATTGTGCTTGAGCCCCTCTCCAAGTTCCCGGTGATGCGCGATCTCCAGATCGATCGCCAGAAGATGTTCGATGCGCTGCTGAAGGTGAAAGCCTGGATCGAGATCGGCGGCGGCCACGACATCCATCGCCACGCCCCGCTCATCTCCCCCGATGAGCAGGACGTCCGCTATCACTTCTCCCGCTGCATGACCTGCGGCTGCTGCATGGAGGCCTGTCCCCAGTTCCACCAGGAATCGAAGTTCATCGGCCCCGCTCCCTTGGCCCAGGTGCGGTTGCACAACTCTCACCCCACAGGCGTCTACAACAAGACCGAGCGCCTGCACGCCATCATGGAGGAAGGCGGCCTTACCGATTGCGGCAACGCTCAGAACTGCGTGAAGGTCTGCCCCAAAGACATCCCCCTCACCACCGCCATCGGCGAGCTGGGGCGGCAGACCACGGCACAGTGGTTCAGGGATTTGTTCTCGAAGTAGATAGCGGCAGCGATCTGAGACGTCGACAGCGAATCACGTCACTCTAGCGCCCCTAACACTGTTTTACCCTTGGGCACTTCCCGTCATGAAAATTCCCCAGACCAGCCAGCGAGCGATCCGGGGAATGCCTTGAGGTGACTTGCTTGAATTTAGCTAGCGAAGATACAGACCGATTAATTGTGCGATCCGGTTGTTGTCCGGGGTGGGTGCTGCGCTCTCGAGATTCTTCATCTGAGCCGTCAAGTAAGCCTTGGTTTCTTCTGTGTCCATGTCACCGATGGCTTTGATGGCCATGGCTCGTTCCTGCCATAGGCCATTCGGCTTCTCATACATAGCCTTGAGCATCGGCAACTGCTCCGTCGCCTTGAGCATTCCAAGGGACGATATCGCGGCAAGGCGAACGTAATCGTCCTTGTCCTTGGTCAAGGTGACGAGCTTCTCGATGGCGGCCGGGTTATTGGTGAATCCAAGAGCATAGGTGTCCATGTATCGGGTCTTGGAGTTCGAATCGGCAATTCGGCCGATTAGCGCTGTCACCTGATCATCGGAAGCGCGGTAATTGAACAACTGGTTGGCGACTTTGCTCGAAAATTCTTGAACGATGATTCCCATAGGCTGATTGAAGATCGGCTCGACTACCTCGTCAAAGCTCCAGACAGGCACTTTGTCCCCTTGAACAAAGATGCCGATGCGTTTGTTTCCATTCGAGCTCTCCAGATCCGCTCCAAGGTAGGTGAACGTGTAGAACGAGGTGTATGCGTTCACACGGTGGTTGATCATCTTGAACGTCTTGACATGGACTTTCGGCTGGCCATTGTCGCCCACGATTGAATCCGCGTTGAGTCCGCGCGACTTCAGTTCCGCGGCAAGGTGCTTTGTCAGAAATTGGATGTGATCCACCGGAGCTTTTTCGAAGATCAGATCCGCCGGGAGTCTACCGCTGCTGAATTGTTTGTTCGGACGTTCATCTATGACCGAAATTTGCGTTTTGGCCTGTTCTCCCGTGCTTGCATACTTCAATCCGGTCACCGGGGGAGTCTTGATGGCGTAGGTGGGAGGCGCGCAAGCTGTGATCAAGGCCATGGCGGCTGCGGCCAGGCAGATCTTTAGGTACGTGCTGGGTGCAAGCATGTGCGTTCTCCGATGAAGTTTGGCTGAAGATGAATTTTATTTTTTAACTGCCGCGATGAATTCGGGGTCTGAATAAAGTTGGGCCAGGATGCGTTTGACATTGACGGGAAAACTATCAGCGGCGCGAGGAAGCGCGATGGCGCCCAGGAAATTCGAATCCCAATCGTACGAACTCGACAGGACCTTGTTGAATCGCACTTGACCATCCCGCGTCACAATGAAACGGGCTTCCACAAACGCATTCGCCTTGGTCGAGCCTGCCGCGTGTATTTCATTTTTGACCAGCAGGCCACTGATCTCTATGGTGGCCGAGGGGCTGAACAATTGAGCTTCTTGAAGGTCCTGATAGAGAGCTTCTTTCAAGTAGGAGACAAAGGATCCCTTGTACGGAGAAGAGTAGACATTCCCCCGGACCGTAAGGTGATTCACATCTTCATGACTTTCAGGGTCTGCTTGAAACGTTCCTAATTTGATAGGTGCCGGTTCGGCTTTCTGAAGCCGCATGACGTTCTGAATCGCGGGTTCATACTGAGGCGCCTGAATACCGCAGGCCATCGCCAGGGCGAGGAGGATGCCACAGCAGGCAAAACGTCGGAATTCTAGGTGCATTGAGTGCCATCCGGAATATCTCACTGTAAATGATCAATACGGATTGGCGCAAGAATTCAGAAAATAATCATATTCTTTCAATCCATTTTCTCCAGATAGTGCCAATGATGGAGCTGCCCCAGATGAGGAGCTGAAGGAAGCTCCGAATTTCATCCGGGTGAATTCAGGGTTAAGGCTCTCCACCTCGGATCACATCACGGCATCCACGAGACGGAACAGGAAGATACCGGCGGAAATCAGCACCGGGAGAGCGGCGATGGGGATGGCAGTTATGGCCAGGCCCTGTCCATCGAGAGTGCCTTCACGATGGTTGGATCGGATGACATGGACGGAGAGGGTCAGACTGGCAACGACAATGGCGGCGATGTCGACGAGATCCCACCACAGATAGGGAATCAACCGGCTTCCGTACTCGCCGAAGAGTCGATAGCTAAGTCCGGTCAAGCCCGCTGCGAATGCGGCGCAAGCCAAGGCGCAGCCTGCGTGATTCCTCATCCTCAACCGCTGATCGAATCCATCGAACCAGTCTCCACGGAGCACCGACGTGAATTCACGTGATGCCTGCCATTGTGCGGCGAGCAATGGATGACCTTTCACGGCAGCGATGGCGAGGATGGGCAGAACGATCTGGCCTAGATCTCCTGAGCAGGCCAAAGCCGCCACCGCCGCATCGAAGGGTCCCCCGGCGTCCTTTTCGCTATTGGCCAGAAGCAACACGAGGGCCGCGAACCCTGTCAAAGCAAGGAACGCATGCACCGCCTGCCAGCCCAGGTAATCGCCGATTCCCATGTGCGACAGCGCCTGGGAGGCGATGATCCAGCAGATCCGCATGCCCAGCGCTGCCGTGCCGAGAGCCAAGGCTTTGTTGCGCGGGCCATTGACTGCATTTCCCTTGCGAATACGGAAGGCCACTATCATGGCGAACAAACCCAGACCCCATCCGAAGATGGAAAAGATCCAGGCTATGTAGGCTCTTCCTTGGAATTCGTAGGGCAGCACTTCCAGCAACAAACGTTGAAGCGGATGGATCAGTAGAAGAACCCAAAGGAAGACATGTACTGGCGCAAGGGCAATCCAGCCTTCCTCCACGGGATCTTGGGCGGGATCGGCGCTGGTCTCAATGGGATTCATGGTTCCATGATAATGCGTATGCCCGCGATTCCGGAGGCATCTGCGGTGTTGTTAATTTCCGCATGGAGATAGGCGCGCTGATGGCGATTGCGGAAGGACTGGGGAGACGCAACCATGGATGATCTCGCTGCCCGAGACATCCTGGAGAAGCCCATGCCCTCGTCCGCCGAACACGCTCCCGTCCACGCCGAAGGTCTTCCCAAGCCCGTGGGACCTTATTCTCCCGGCATGATCTTTGACCGCCTCGTTTTCGTTTCGGGGCAGGGGGCCACCGATCCTGCCACGGGAAAATTCGCGGGGCTGGATGTGGAGACGCAGACGGAGCAGGTATTCCGCAACATCAGCACAATCCTCAAGGCGGCGGGAACGGATCTGTCCCGCGTGCTGCGCTGCAACGTCTACCTCGTGGACATGCGCGATTTCGAGAAGATGAACGCGGTCTACGGCCGGGCCTTCGGGGATCACCGGCCCGCCCGCACGACGGTGCAGGTGGCTGCGTTGCCCGTCGCTGGTCTTCGCGTCGAGATCGACGCGATCGCTTATCGTCCCTGAGCCTTGAACGCAATTCCCTCAATGCCATCCAAGGGATTGAGCCATGGGAATCCGGTGAACCGAACTGAAAAACCCTTCGTGTCGTTGGCAGTGTTTTTCCTCCGCCTGGGTTGTACTGCCTTTGGCGGCCCGGCGGCCCACATTGCGCTCATGGAGCAGGAGGCGGTCAAGCGCCGCCGGTGGCTGAGCTCGGAAGCTTTCCTGGATCTGCTGGGCGCCTGCAATCTCATCCCGGGTCCCAGCTCGACGCAGATGGCCATGGCCATCGCCTATCGCCAGGCGGGCTGGCTCGGCCTCGTGCTGGGCGGATGCTGCTTCATCCTGCCGGCGTCCCTGTTGACCCTCGCCATCGCGTGGGCCTACGTGCGGTTCGGGGCGCTGCCCCAGGCCCAAGGATTGCTCTATGGCATCAAGCCCGTGGTGCTTGCCATCGTGTTCCAGGCCCTGTGGAACCTCGGGAAGGTGGCCTTCCGCAAACGCAGCATGATCGTGCTCGGCGCAATGGCCTTGGGAGCGGTGCTGCTGGGAGTCCAACCCCTGTTCGTGCTTCTGGGAACGGGCCTTGCGATGATGCTGGTCCGTACCCGTGCCGGTCATCGGGCGAACGCGGGATGGCTGGCGCTGCCGCTGGGAAGCTCCGGCCTCGCCGGGGCAGGGCTTCTGCCGCTCTTCCTGATCTTCCTGAAGATGGGCGTCGTGGTTTTCGGCAGCGGCTACGTGCTGATGGCCTTTCTGAAGGCGGATCTCGTGGACCGGCTCCATTGGCTGAGCGAGACACAGCTACTGGATGCCATCGCCGTGGGTCAGTTCACGCCCGGACCCGTTTTCACGACCGCCACCTTCATCGGCTATGTGCTGAAAGGCCTTCCTGGCGCGGTCCTGGCGACGGTGGGCATCTTCCTGCCTTCCTTTTTTCTGGTCGGTGCTCTGGGTATCCTGGTGCCCAAGCTCCGGAGTTCCAAAACCGCAGGCGCATTCCTCGATGGTGTGAATGCCGCCACCATCGTGCTCATGGCCTCGGTCACCGCGACCCTGGCCCGCTCGGCCCTCGTGGATCCGTGGACCTGGGGTCTGGGGATTCTCGCAGCTCTGTTTCTGATCCGCTTCAAGCCCAACCCGACCTGGCTCATCGTGGGTGGCGGAGCACTTGGATGGCTGATCCGTCTATTGCCGGTCTTTTAGATCGAATCGATTCGAGATGGTGATGTCATGGTCTTCCCCGGCATGGGGAATGGGATGTCACTCAGCGAGTCTGTCCCGCATGTGCATCATGACTGACGATTCGTTCCTTTTTCTCGGTGCATCGCATTTGTGAAACGGAGAGGGCAGGTACGAGGCAATACTCGATGCTGGGCTTGCCCTGGGTGATTCCATGAGTGAAACGATCCTGCATCCTAAAGTCGCATCTGCGCTGGAACAGCATGGCATGCAGCACCGCGCCATCGAATGTGATCCGCAGTATGCCGATACGGCCGCCTACTGCGAGCACTATCACTTTCCGCCGGAAGAGGGCGCCAACACGATCATCGTGGCTTCCAAGTCCGATCCCGTGCGGTACTCGGCCTGCATCGTGCTGCCCACGACCAAGCTGGATGTCAACAAACGGGTGCGGCAGCTGATGGGCGGTCCCAAGCTGTCCTTCGCCTCCGCCGAGCAGACCCTGGCGCTCACAGGGATGGAGATCGGCGGCGTGGTGGCCATCGGCCTGCCAGAAGAAGTTCCCGTTTACATCGACGAGGCCGTCTTCACGGTGCCGGAGGTTCTGCTGGGTGGCGGCAACCGCAGCAGCAAGCTCGTGCTGGATCCTCGGGAGCTGCTCCGGATGCCCCAGGCGCAGCGGATTCAGGGCCTCGGCATCAGCAAGTGAGCTGAACCATCCTGGAAACTGCCTCACCCGTGCAGCTTCAACCCCTTCACGATCTTGTCCACGGTCCCGCGTTCGGCGCGGAGCGCGAAGCCCACGAGCTCGAGTTCTTCGCGGCTGCGGGCCTTAACGGCGGCCCGGTTGGCTTCATCGTGACTCGTACCGAAGAGTTCCCGCGTGAAGATCGCAGGGCGAACTCCATATTCCATGGCGCGATCATAGGCGCTCTTGATGCGAACCGGATCCGCTTCGAAGACCAGCACCGGCTGCCGGAACATGGGAAGGTACTGGTTTCCCGAGGCATCCTCATAGGGCTCGCCGGTCACGCCGGGTTCCGACACTGCCACGCCGCTGGCCGTGAAGGCCACGATATTCAGCTTCTGCCAGGCGGGCAGGTCTCCCAGCACGACCACGGCGATCTTGGTATCGAAGCGCATGGCATCCCTCCGGAAAGGGAGTATGCGGAACCGGATCCGCAACCGTCTTCCAAAATCTTGCTACAGGATGAAGGCCGATGGAGTGACGCCGAGAATCCGCTTGAAGGAACGGTTCAGGTGGCTCTGGCTGGAAAAGCCACCGGCCAGGGCCACGTCGGCAATGGGCAGGCCCGAGGCGAGGAGTTGCTGAGCGCGGCGGACGCGGAGGCCTTCCAGATACTTGTGAGGTGGCAGCCCGAAGGCGGCCGTGAAGAGCCGCGTCAGATGATAGGGGCTGAGTCCTGCGACCTGTGCGAGTTCTTCCAGCGTGATCCGGATTTCCAGGTGCGCATGGAGATAGTCCCTGGCTCGGGACAATTCCCGTCGCGCCCTTCGCGGGCCTGTCATGCGCGCATCGCAGGTGCCATGCCTGCGCAGGAGTTCCCGCATGGCCAGCACGAATTGGGTCTCCGTCGCGAGGGGCTCCGCGGACACTCGGTTCGCCGAAGTCCAGAGCCAGCCATGCACGGCCTCATCCTGCACGAGGGTATTCCGGAAACCCAATGTTCCCGATGACCGGAGGTCCGATTCGTCCAGGAAGCGGCTAAGATCTTCCATCTCCGGATAGAACGCGAGGTAGGAGAAGCCACCGGCCATGGCCGCGCGTCCCGTGTGCGGCTCTCCGGGGTTGATGAGCATCAGCTGGCCCGGCGTCGTCACGTAGTTCTCAGTGCCCAGCTCGAAGGTCTGGCGTCCCGCGCCGATGAGGCCGATGACGAAGTGGTCGTGTTCGTGGCGGGTGAAGGCGAACTCCTCGAAGTGGGCCGAAAGGGCCCGGATCCCGGAAGGACCCACCTTCTTCATGACGCTCCAGTCCATGGGCCGATGCTACCCCGAAAAAACGCTTGCGCGGTGAAATATGATGATTAGAATTCTAATCATGAGCGGCAAGCTGATGGAACTCATCTCGAAGGCGCACCTCACCTGGAAGCGCCGGGTGGCCCGGGACCTGGCTCCCCACGGACTGAACCCCAAGCAGATCTTCGTTCTCCGGAAGCTGCAGGAGACAGGCGGCCTGGCACCCAGCCAGATCGCCGAGCTCACCTTCGCGGACCGCCCCACGGCTACCTCCATGATCAACACGCTGGAGCGCTCGGGTTTCGTCCGGCGCCGGCGGGATCCCGTGAACGCCAAGTGGGTGATCGTCGAGATCACGGCCCAGGGCCGGAGGAAGCTGGACTCCGTGCCCCTTCAGCTTTGGCGGAGCGGGCGCACCACCTTCGACCCCGAGGCTTGCCTCACCAAGGATGAGCGCCAGGAGTTGATCCGCCTGCTGGAGAAGGTCAACCGGTGGATGCAGGACGTCGCCGATGACGGCGACGATTGATCGATGGTCATTCCGGCTTTGGATCGCAAGAGGATGCTGCGTATGAGTACCAAAGATCTTCCCTTCACCTGCCAGACCCTCCGGTACGGGCCTTCCCACAGCCAGGAGGCAGATCTGTATCTGCCGTCCATTCCGCGACCGCCCGTGGTCTGTCTGCTCCACGGCGGCTTCTGGCGGATGCCCTATGGCCGCAATCAGATGCTGGCCGTGGCGGAAGACCTAGTCTCCCGGGGTTACGCTGTCTGGAACATCGGTTACCGGCGGGTGGGCGAGGCCGGTGGAGGTTGGCCCGGAAGCCTCGTCGATGTCGCCTCCGCCGTGGACCACCTCGCGACGCTCGTGCACGAAGGCATGGACCTCGACCTGGATCGGGTCGCGACCGTGGGCCATTCCGCGGGCGGTCAACTGGCGTTGTGGTCCGCAGCCAAGACCCTTGAGACGAGCCTTCCGGGTCCTGTCCGTGTGCAACCCATGGCCGTCGCTGCACTGGCGGCCGTGGCCGATCTGCGAGCCGCCTGGAAGCTTGGGCTGGGGAGCGGCGCCGTGGCTGCGTTTCTGGGCGGTTCGCCCAGCGAGCGGCCGGAACGGTACGCCGCGGCTTCTCCGCTGGAGCGGTTACCTCTGGGCACCCGGCAGTTGATTCTTCACGGGACCCTGGATGAGGCACTGCCCGTGGGTCTTTCGCAGGACTATGCCGCCGCTGCCCAAGCCGCTGGTGATGATGTGGCTTTCGTCGAATTGGCCAGCACGGGGCACATGGATTATCTCGATCCGCGCAGTGAGGCACATGCGACGCTCTGCGACTGGCTGACGCGAATCATTCCGGCAAGGCACAGAGGTCTCCGATGATCGCTTTTTCTACCCTGATCGCCTTCACGCTGCTGAACATGAGCTTCGCCCTCATTCCAGGACCAGACGTGATCTGCATTCTCTCCAATTCCATCAGCCGGGGGGCGCGAGCGGGCTACCTGGTCTGCTTCGGCATCGCCTCGGCCTGCCTCTTCCACGTGACCTGCGCCTCCCTGGGCTTGACGGCGGTGCTCGCGGCCATTCCTTCGGCCTTCCTGGTGGTCAAGGCTATCGGCGCCGGGTATCTGATCTGGCTCGGATGGCAGATGCTGCGGCACCCCTCGGGCAGCGCGGTCTCGGCATCCTCCGGCAGCCTGCGCTCTCCCTTCGTCCAGGGCGCCCTTTCCAATCTCTTCAATCCGAAGATCGCCATCTTCTTCCTGGCGATCCTGCCGCAGTTCATCCAGCCCAGCCACGGTCATCCGGGGCTACAGGCCGCGATCTTGGGACTCGTGTCCATTGTCTCCGGCACCGCCGTGAACCTCGTCACCGCGACATTGGGCGCGAGAGCCCGGCAATTCCTGGTGTCGCGGGATCGGCTCTTCAAGCGCTTCCAGCAGGCCTCCGGCGCACTGCTGATCGCCCTTGCCGCGCGGGTCGCGGTGGAAAAGGCTTGATCAAGGCTTGGACTGAAGGGTGTTTAGCACAACCGGATCCAGGGAACTCATGAAGCGCTCCACGGCGGCGGTGTAGTCGCTCGGCTGGCCCAGGGTCTCGTTGATCTGCTTGTGGGAGAGTGCTTCCTCCTGGACTTCGGCGCGCACGCCCATGGACGCGGCCTTGGCAGCGAAATTGTGGGTCTGGGCGCAGGGCTTGTCGGGGCGCGTGGAGGAACAGATCAGGAACATGGGCAGCGCGTCCTTGGACAGCACCTCGATGGGGGAGACGGAACTCCAGTAGGCCGGATCGGATCCGAAGGCGGAATCGTAGAGCCGAAGATGCTTTCGGTTCATGATCGAGGCCACGTCGATGGCCGCGCTGTCCAGGGATACCGTGCCCAGCCAAGGTTTGGCGCCCAGGCCATAGGCCTTGTTGGGCGAAGCTGTGAGGAGGCTCACCAGGTGGGCGCCTGCGGAGTGCCCCATGAGGATGAACTTCGAGGGATCACCGCCCCAGGAAGCCGCCTTGCCTTGCGCTGCAGCCAGGGCCTTGGCCACATCCTCCGCCTGCTTGAGTGGATCGGCGATCGGCAGCATCCGGTAGTTGATGGAGATGAAAATGAACCCTCGCGGCACCCATCGGGCGACCTTGTTCTCCACGACGCCCTTCGCGCCCTTGTTGCCGATGCGCCAGGCGCCGCCGTGCACCATCAGGATCACCGGCGCGCTTGATGGCTGTGGTGGAAGGTAGACATCCATGCGCTCCCGGGGGTCGGAGCCGTAGGAAACATCGCGCATCACCTTCACATTGGGTGGCAGCTTCGGGGGACCTGCCGTCACTTCCTCACTGAATGGATCTTCCTGGACCGCGGCTTTCCGTTTCAGGAGCAAATTGCGTAGGGGACCCGCCTGCATCACGGGAGGATGAGTAACGAGCACAAGGGCAGGGAGAAGAGCACGGAGGCTTGAAGTGATCTTTGAAACCATGGATGCTCCTCACCGGGCGGCAGGTATGCTCCAGTCCTCGATTCGGCTGGCTTTCAGACGTTTGGCGTGCTCCACGATCAGGGCATGGAATTCCTGATAGACCGTCACCTCGGCCGGAAGGTTGAGGACACAATGCTGTTTCAGCGCTTCGTAGGAGGCAGGCGCCGGAACCCATGCCAGCCGCTCGAAGATTTTGCGTGTGTAGGCATCGACGACCATTTCGAGCTGACCGTAGGCGTACAGCCGGATGCTGTCGGCCGTTTCGGGGCCGATGCCCCAGACATCCAGAAGGGCCTCCCTGGATGGTGCTTGGCCCTTGGATCGTAGGGAAAAGGAAGCCAGCTCCTTGAGCTTCCGTGCCTTGGTGTTGTGGTACCCGGAAGGGCGGATCAAGGTGGCCAGGTCAGGTTCCGGTAGTTCAAGAATCCGCTCCGGGTTCAAGGCCTTCGATGCGGCCAGGTTCCGCAAAGCCTTCTCGACATTGGGCCAGGCCGTGTTCTGGGTGAGCACGGCACCGGCGCAAATCTCGAAGCGTTCGGCTGCGTTGCGGGGAAAGGCATATTCGCCCGGGTGATAGCCTGTGATGGAACCGGTCTTCGTGGGATTGACGCCATCGTGCCCCAGCAGGGGCCACCAGCCCTGGGGGCCATAGGCATCAAGGAGGGAAAGATAGAAGCGGTGCAGGGGAGTTTCATGTTTCTGCCTGGCCGCCATTCCTTCCTCCACGGAAATCAAAGCTCCAGCGTCCCACGGGGTGTGGCCGATCTCGCACCGTATTCAAAAAAATTGAACGACCGGTGAAAGGATCGCCCATTGCCCGGCATTCCCTCTGTGTAGCCATGAGGTGCCCGATGCGAACCTTCACGTCCTCCCTTCTTCTGACCACCACCTTGCTTGCTTCCGGTACGGCGGCCTGGTCCGTCCAGGACGAGAGCGCGGCCTATGCGCCCTGGAACGGCGAGCCCAGCAATGCTCAGATCATCCAGGCCTTCGGCAAGCAGGGGATCCGCATCAACGGCGCGGAAGCCGTGGGTGTGCGGCCCAATGTGCTCATCGCGCTGAAGGAAGCCCAGCAGCATGGTCTCGGCAATAGCAAGGTGGACTTCGCCGCGGTGGAGATCGCCCAGGACCTTGGGCTGGACACCGGTTCTGGCTCCACGACCGTGAAGAACATCGTCTCGGCCATCGGCTTCCTGCTGCACAAGCCGGGCATCGTGCGGCCCTGGCCCCATCCGAAGCTGGTGCCGCCCATGGAATGGGAATCCTATTTCAACGAGACCACCAATCTCTGGAACCAGCCGAACTTCATGAATTTAATGAACCGGAGTCAGTTCTACCCGGTGAAGATCAGCTGGGAGGATATCGGGCGGTACCAGGGCAGCGTCTGGGGCGATCGCATCAGCGATGTGGGCATCTGGGTGCGGGAACGAGAAAGCGATCCATCCTCCGCCAAGCTCGCACTGTCCGTGCGCAGGGACAGCAATTTCAGGGACAAGGTGCTGATGGTGCCCGCGGACCGCATCAAGGTCCACGTGAAGTCCTGGGGGCATATCGTAGAGAAGACGCTGCCCGAGCGGCTCCAGGAGCTGGGGCTCGCCTCGAAGAACCGCGACCGGAACGTGATCGTCTCCAACCAGTTCGCCATCGTGCCCGTGCCTGCCCACGACATGCACGGCGCCTGGCCGGAGGGCGTCCCGCCGCGCGCGGCCTTCAACTTCAGCATCTTTCCGTACGGAAGCACCAACTTCGTCATCACCGATGTCATCGAGGGGAGCCACGAGGCCATCGTGGGCCCGGGCACCCACCAGATGCTCTTCGCCAACATTCATGGGCAGAAGGCGCCCTTCACGGCCAGCCGCGCAGAGGACCGCCAGGACCTGCTGCAGATGGAGCGGGATCTCAAGGCCAAGGGCATGGACGTGGACGTGCAGCGCTACTACCTGATCCAGATTCCGCTGCGCCGGAACGCACGGAACATCCAGCTCAGCAACATGGGCACGCCGCCCTTCCAGGGCTACTACGCCTATCCCATGGAACTCTCAGCGGAAGGGGACTACGCCTATGCTCCCGCGCCCGCTGCGCCTCCAGCCGCCGGCAGCGGCACGGTCTACAAGGAAAAGAAGGCCATGCCTGAGAATTCCGCCCAGCGCGCTGAACCCGGCCTGGATCGCGTGGCCATCGGCCACGGGGATGCCGAAGGCGCCTACTTCACCGGCTCCGGCTATCGCGGCGAACGCGCGGAAGAACCCATCCGGGTGACCGTGGTCTACTTCGTCACGCCCGTGGGCAAGGTCACCGCCAAGGACATGGACACCTTCGCCAAGGCCTTCTCCCAGTGGGATTCCCAGGCCATCTGGGGAGGCAGTTTCGTGACGAAGGAAACGAACTAACTGATGGAAGTCACGAATGCATCGGGGGCGCGACTTCAACGCGGTTGCGCCCCAAGTGCTTGGCGCCGTACATGGCTTCGTCGGCGCGATGGAGGAGGGTGGTCAGCGACTCTCCGCGCTGGTATCCGGCAAGGCCGAGGCTGACGGTGACGCTCAAGGCATAGCCATCATGTTTCAGGGAAAGGCTGGCAACCCTTTCCCTGAGTTTTTCCGCCACGATGCGGGCGTCATCCTGGTCTGTTCCCGGCAGCAGGACGAGGAATTCCTCGCCTCCCCAGCGGGAGGGATGGTCGTATTCCCGCAAAGCCGCCTGGATGGTCGCGGCGATCGACTTGAGCAAGGCGTCGCCGATCTCGTGGCCGTAGGTGTCGTTCACGTTCTTGAATTGGTCCACGTCCACCATGAGTAGGGTCATGGGCAGCCGTCCCCGGTTGGCGCGGCTGAGCTCGGCCTTGAGCCGCTCCATCATGTCCCTCCGGTTGGACAGCCCCGTCAGGTAATCGGTCCGGGACGATTCCTGCAAAGCGTTGTTCGCGTCCTTGAGTTCGCGTTGAAAGCCATCCGAGATCCTGGAAATCTTCGCCAGCCGCCGGATGAGGCGGACATGCTTCGCCCCGAGCCATTCCACTTCGGCCAGGAGCGGGTGCCCCTGGAAAGCTGAATCCTTGCGGACAGCCTCTAGACGGCTCTGCAGTTCCACTTCTTCCGGGACGGGTCCGGAAGGGACGCCAGTCGGTGTCTCAACGGGAGTCGGGGTCTGCGCGGATCGGATATCCGGGAAGAGGACCTTCGCGCAATCCGGGCAGACACCGTGGCTGAACACGGCTTCGGAGTGCTGGGAGATGTAGGTCTCGATCTGGTCCCACATGCCGTCGTCGTCCCGGATGCGCTTGCAGCGGGCGCAGATGGGAATCAGCCCGCGCAGGGTCTTGACCTCGGACAGGGCGGTGGAGAGGTTGTGGTTGGCTTCCTGGAGCTTGCGGTTCAGGTCCCGGAGCTGCTCCTGATAGCCATCGCTGATGTGCGAGATCTTGTTCAGGCGCTGGGAGAGCGCCAGGTAATCCCGGCCTATCGTCTCCAGGGCAGCGGTGAACTCCGGGTCGGGCACCTGTTTCAGCAAATCCCTAAGCCGCTGGAGGAACCGTTCCTCACTCATGGCGTTCCGCTTCGATGGAAAGGATCTCGAAGGGCAGGGTGAGGTCCTCCTTGAACTCCTCGGCTAGGTCCAGGGCGCGGTCGTTCTCCGCGTCGTAGAACCATCTCACATTGACCTGCCGCCCCTTCCGGTGGGCCTCCTCCAGGTCGTCCAGGATGTCCATCAGGCACTTGATGCTGCTGGTGTTGAGGTAGGACAACCGCAATTCGAGGGTGAAAGGCCGATTGTCCCGGCCGAGGATTTCGACGACCCAGGCCAGTATGGGGCTGAAGAACTCGAAGGTATTCTCGGGATACGACTCGCCTGAGAGGCAGAGCAAGGCTTCGGCTTCGTTGCCCTGGACCTGGGGGCTGGAAAGGGTGGCGGGAATGCTGAGGTTTTTCATGTTCCGATCCATCAGATGACCACTTGGAGGGAGAAGAATCCGTAGCCGTCCCCCTCCGGCACGAGCGAGTAGTGGAGCGGTTCCTTCGCCTTGCGAGCCATATCGATGAGCCCAAGGCCGGCGCCGGTGCTGCCCGCGGGAACGGCCTGGTGCAGCCGTTCCTTGTACATCGCCTTCAGTTCCGTTTTGTCCTTGGCCGCCAAGCCATCGAGAACGCGAACCAGCTCCTGTCCATGATCGCTGCGGACGCAGTTTCCGCTGTGCACCACGTAATGCTCGTCCCGCTTGGCGATGACGATGATCCCCGTGTTGAGCCGGTCCCGTTCCGCCTTGTCCAGATCGGCGCGGTTGGCGTAGTTCCGGACATTCTGGGTCGCCTCGATGTAGACGGAGAATACGTCCATCATCGCGGACTTCTGGATTTCGGCGCTCTCCAGGTATTTCTTCACGGCCTTGCCCAGCTCCTCGATGATGCTGTGGCTGAAGGGCCCGTTGAAGCAGATGAGGATGCCTGCGCTGGTGAGGTTCTTCCGGATGTCGTAAAGGTCGGTCATCAGATCACCCTTGTTCTGGTGTCAGGGGCGGAAGCCCAGCATCGTGATGTCATCCCGCTGAGGTCGTTGCCCCTGATATTCGTGAAGCGACTGTTCCAGGAGGCGGCCCTGTTCTTCCATCGGCAACGCTTGGATTCCATTGAGTAATTCCCTCAAGCGGCGCTTTCCGAAGCCGAAGCCCAAGGGGCCTCCGTGCTGGTCCAGGAGTCCGTCCGTGAACAGATAGCAGCTCGTACCAGTCGGGAATTCCAGATCCCGGTTCGCGAAGGCGCAATCCGCGCTGGAACGCCGGTATCCCAGACTGTTCGTATCCGCAGGGCATTCCAGAGATTGGCCATCGGGCCGCCAGAGCCAGAGGGGAATCCGCGCTCCGGCGTAGCGCAGGCGGCGATCCCGGGCACGGATGCGCACGAGAGCCAGCTCCAGTCCGTGATCGAGGTGCCCGCGCTCCCGCTGCTGCCCTCCCTGGTGGAGCATTCCCTTCAGGGCGCGGTTCATCTCCTGAAGGAGTAGCGCGGGATCCTCCGGGCCGTGCTTGGCCAGGAGCTGAGTCAGTACCGCGTGGGCGCTCATGGTCATGAAGGCTCCGGGAACGCCATGGCCGGTGCAGTCGGCCACGGCCACCAGACACCCTTCCGGATCCCCGACCACATCGTAGAAGTCGCCGCCTACGATGTCTCGTGGACGGTAGAGCACGAAGCAGCCGGACAGGCAGCTCTCCAGAGTAGATGGCTTGGGCAGTAGGCTCGCCTGGATCAGCTGGGCGTAGTGGATGCTGTCCGTGATCTTGCGGTGGGACTCGGCGAGCTGGACTTCGGCCGTCCTGCGGTCCGTGATGTCCCGGTAGATGCCGTACGCCGCAACCTGGTGGCCCCGGACCAAGATGGGCGCGCAGATCAGCGAAACATCGACGAGGCTGCCGTCCTTGCGCTGCCGCCGGGTCTCGAAGGAGAAGATCTCTCCGTTCAGGACTTCCTGAGTGTAGTGGGAACCCTCGTCCGCGAAGGCCGGGGGCACGATGAGATCATCGATGCGGCGACCCTGGACCTCCTCGTTCCCGAAGCCGAACAGCCGCTCGAACTCGCCATTGACCTGGAGGATCTGGCCATCGTTGTCCAGGATGGCGATGGCCTCCCGCACCGTGTTGAAGAGGTTGGCGAAGTACTCGCGCTGGGCCTCGGCCGCCTTTCGTTCGGTGATATCGCGGTAGATTCCGTAGGCGGCCACCTGCTCGCCGTGCAGGACGATGGGGGCGCACAGGAGCGAGACATCGATCAGGGTTCCGTCCCTCCGCTTCCGGCAGGTCTCGGAGGCCACGGTCTCCCCGCGGGCCACGGCCTTGGTGTATTCCGTGGCCTCGGCCATGCGGTCCGGCGGGACGATGAGTTCATCCGTCAACTGGCCGCGAATCTCGCTGTCCGGATAGCCGAAGAGCCGCTCGAACTCGCCGTTGACCCGGACGATGCGGCCGGTGATGTCGTGAATGGCGATGGCCTCCTGCACGTGGTTGAAGAGGTTGACGAAATACTCGTCGACGCTCGTGTGCAGGTATCCTTCCGGCACGGGAACCACCGGTTGGGAGCGGCCTGCGGGTGCGGGGTGAGATGCCTCGTGGTTCCCATCGGGATTCATCATGGTGCTCCGCAGCAGATCAACCTGGAGCAGCCATTGTGGCCCCGGGGTGGACCGGAGGCAATGCGCTCAGGACACGTGCTCCCGCTCCAGCGCCCGCGCGCCCTCCACGCCCAGCAGGGCCTGCTTGCGGAGGCTGCCCCAGTGGTAGTCGCCGATGGCGCCCGTGGAACGGATCACGCGATGGCAAGGGATGAGGTAGCCGATGGGGTTCATGGCGAGGGCGGTGCCCACGGCCCGCGACGCGCCGGGTGCTCCTGCGAGCTGAGCCAGATCGCGATAGGAGACGACCTTGCCCTCCGGAATGGCCAGAAGCGCCTTCCAGACCTGGACCTGGAAGGGTGAGCCCTTCAGCAGCAGCGACAGGGTGCCTGTGGGCTGGCCCATCATGCGGGAAACGACCTCGCGGGCATAGGGTTCGGTCTGGATCGAGGCTTCCGTCAGTTTTGCCTCGGGCCAGCGCGCCTGGAGCTCGGCCACAGCGGCGCTGCGCGGTTCATCCCCGAGGAATCCGAGACCGCACAAGCCGCGGCCCGTGATGGCGAAGAGGGCCTCGCCGAAGGGCGTGGCGTGCACACCCCACTGGATGGCCAGACCCTCACCCGCGCGCTTGAATTCGCCCGGGGTCATGGCTTCCAGGTTCAGGAAGAGATCGTGGAGGCGGCTGGTCCCTGAAAGCCCCACCTCCAGGCTGGTCTCCAGCAGGCTGTGGGATTCGGACAGCAGGGCCTTGGCGCGATTCAGGGTCAGGCACTGGAGGAAGTCCTTGGGCGTCACGCCCGCCCACTGTCTGAACAATTTCTGGAAATGGAACTCGCTCAAACCCACGTGGTTCGCCAGTTCCGCCAGATCCGGCTGCTCCCGCGCGTTCTGCTCGAGGTAGCGGATCGCCTGTTCCACCCGGCTGTAGTCGCTTCCGCCCATGGGAATCCTCCCGGTCAATGGGTATCGATGAAGGCCTGGATCTGTTCGTGCCAGGCGTCGGGTTCGAAAATGCCGATGGGCGTGTCTTCGCCGAAGAGCAGGTCCACGAGGTACCGCGGCCGCTTCCCGCCGATGTGCATGGCCTTCACGCAGGAGACGCAGTAGACCACCACATCCTCGCAGGGCATCTCCCCGGCCCGCTTGCGCATCTGGTCCTTGACGCCCTCCACGGGCAGGGTGCCGTAGAGGCTGTCGCCGCAGCAGGTGCCCTTGGATCGCGTGTGTTTGGGTTCCTGGAGACGGATGTTCATGCGCGCCAGCAGGGTCCGCACGGCGAGGTGCACGCGGTCCTCGGTGCGCGTGGGGCAGGCGTCGAGGATGGACATCAGCCGGCCGTCGTAGTCGGGGAAGGGGAAGGCATCGCTTTCCGCCAGGATCTCCCACAAAGAGATGGTGGATATTCCAGAGTACAGCTCTCGGTAGCGCCGGTCGCAGCCGGGGCAGACGTTGATGATGCGGGTTCCCGCGGTGAGGCCGGGATCGTGATGACAGCAGGTGAGATGGTCGGGAATGTGTTGGTTCCCCCGGTTCAGGAATTCGTTGATGCGCTTCGCAAGGTGGGGCTTGTGCAGGAGAAGGGCGCAACCGGGTGCGAATGCGTGCGTCATGATTGAGGCTCCACGTGAGATTCGGTCATTCCAGAACGAATGATCGAGCAAAGCCCTGGAAGCGGCGACCCGATTCTTGCGGCGATCCGGCATCATAGTTTTATCGAAGGAAGGCAACGATGACCCAGACCCAGCGATTCGATCAGGAAGCAGCAACCTGGGATGAGAATCCCCGGCGGGTCCGACTGGCCAAGGAGGTGGCGGAGACCATCGCCCGGCGGCTTCCCCTCGCGCGAAATCTGAAGGTTCTGGACTTCGGTTGCGGGACGGGACTGCTGACCTTGAACCTGCAGCCCCTGGTCGGCACCATCACCGGCGCGGATACGTCCGAAGGCATGCTGAATGTGCTGCGCCAGAAGGTGCGCGGGCAATCCTTGACCAACGTGGATGCCTTCCAGCTCAAGCCTGATAACGACTACGCCATCGAGGGCACCTACGACCTCATCGTCAGCAGCATGACCCTCCATCACGTCCAGGATCTGGCGCCCCTGTTCCGCCGGTTCAGGGATCACCTGCGGGATCACGGATGGGTGGCCCTGGCGGATCTGGATACCGAGGACGGCACCTTCCACCAGGACAACCATGATGTGTTCCACCTGGGCTTCGAGCGGAGTGCCTTCAAGGCGCAATTGCAGGATGCGGGTTTCACGAGCCTCACGGAGGAGACAGCCTTCGAGAATCGTCGCAACGGCAGGGACTATCCGGTCTTCCTCATCACGGGGCGGAAACAGGCCCATTGACCGGTCCTCGGATCGCCTAATTCTCAAGTACAGAGCCCCAAAAGCCGATATCCAAGGGGTTACCAGCAAGGTATGCACGAGTCGTTGTGTGGGCATTCCCAGAGGATCTTATGCCAAGGGATGTGTTCCGGGTGCCGGTTTTGATCAAGGGGTTGATCTGCAGTGCGTGCCTTTGGCCGTGGGCAAGCGGAGTCAGGGCTTCCGAGCCCATCCGGATCGCCTCAATATTTGCCCAGTCGGGAGTGGCCGCCGATGATAATGCGCCCTCGGTCGTCGGCGTCCGTGAGGCCGTCCAGGAGATCAACGCCAAGGGCGGCGTGCTGGGCCGGAAGCTGGAGGTCATCGAGCTGGACAACCTCAGCACACCCATCGGTGCCAAGATCGCGGCGGAGACCGCTGTGAAGCGGCAGGTGACCGCCATCATCGGCTCGGCCTGGAGTTCCCATACCCTCGCCATGGCGCCCATCGCCCAGGCATCCCACACGCCCCTGATCACCAACATTTCCACCAATGAGGAAGTCACGAAAGTCGGCGACTGCATCTTCCGCATGTGCTTCACGGATTCCTTCCAGGGCCGCTTGATGGCGCGGTTCGCCAAGGACGATCTGCACGCGAAGACGGCCATCACCATCACCGACATGACCAGCGATTACGCCATAGGCCTGACTAAGGAGTTCGAGAGCAATTTCCAGCAACTGGGAGGAAGGGTGCTCGGGCATTTGAACTATCGCCTGAAGCAGGCCACCTTCACGGATTTGGCCCAGGAGGTGAAGGCGGCCCGCCCCGACGTGACCTTCATTCCGGGGTACTGGGAAAGCGCCGTCATCATCAAGGAGATCATGGCCCAGGGGTCGTCCACCATTCCCCTGGGTGGGGATGGCTGGGGCACGGAGCGCTTCTACGATCACGGCGCGAGGGACATCCCGCGGGCCTACTACTCAACCCACTGGGCCGAGGATTTCGATTCGGCCATCTCCAAGGCTTTCGTGCGTAAATACAAACGCGGCCCGATGGCGATGGATTCGCAGGAAGCCCTGTCTTACGATGCCGTCTACTTGCTGGTGGATGCGATCCGGAGGGCCGGCAGCACGAACCAGGAGAAGGTCCGGGATGCCATCGCCGCGACGAGGGAATTCATCGGCGTGACGGGGAACCTCGCCTTCAAGGCGCAGCAGGATCCGCGCCGGAGCGCCGTGATCATGGAGATCAGCGACGGCAAAGGCCGCTTCTTCAAGAGTGTCCAGCCATGAGGGAACCGCGCAGCGCCCGGCTCCACGGCCATCCGGAAGGTGAGATGAAAGCCAGCAGAGTCCACTGCCGAATCCTCAGCCTTATGGCGCTTCTGCTGGGTTCCTCGACGTTCATGGCCGCGGATTCCGTCAAGCTCGCTATCGTCGTGGCCAAGACGGGCATTGGCGCAGACGAGAACCTGCCTGCGCTGAAGGCCACGGAATTGGCCGTGGAGGAGATCAATCGCGCCGGAGGTCTGCTTGGGAACTCCATCGAGCTGGTGGAGGCGGATACCGCCAGCACGCCCCTGGGTGCCAAGAAGGCGGCGGAGTACGTGGTGCAGCAGGGCGTGATCGGTGTGATCGGCGCGTTCCGGAGTTCCCACTGCCTCGCCATGTCCCCCGTGATCGCGGCTGCGCGGATCCCCATGATCACGCCCACGGCCACGAACCCTGAGGTGACCCTCGGGAACGAGTTCCTCTTCCGGGTATGTTGCACGGATGAATTCCAAGGGAAGGCAGCGGCTAGTTTTGCGGCCAAGAACCTGCGGGCCAGCCGCGCCGTCGTGCTCGCCAACGCCAGCGAGACCTACTGCACGGCCCTCGCGGGCTACTTCGTCACGGATTTCACGGCCATGGGCGGGAAGGTGGTATGGACGGGCGAGTACCAGGGCAACGCCACCGATTTCAAGGCTCTCCTGGAAACCATGAAGACCTATAACCCGGAAGTCGTATTCCTTCCCGGGTACGCGCACGATAGCGGGCTGCTGATCAACCAGGCCGTCGGTTCGGGCATCCGCACGGTATTCCTGGGGGCCGACGCCTGGGATTGGGGTGTGGACCAGTTCGCAGGGCCAGCCCTCGAAGGGGCTTTCCACTCCACGCACTGGTACGCCGACTCGGCCCTCCCTGGGAACGTCAAGCTCAAGGCGAAGTTCCAGAAAAGCTACGGCCCCAATGGCTACAACGACATGCAGATCCCCCTCACCTACGACGCGATCATGCTCTTCGCGGACGCCGTGAAACGGGCGGGTACGTTGAATCCGGACAAGATACGGGCTGCGCTCCAGCAGACCAAAGCATTCAAAGGAGCCGCAGGCAGCATTACTTTCGACCGGAACCGGAATCCGGTGGGAAAGGACGTCATTCTCATGAGGTTCCAGAACGGAGCCTGGAGGTACTACAAGTCGATCAGTCCTGGTCCTTGAACCAGCGCAGTCCCCTCTTCGTCCTTGAATGGCGGATTTCTTCCCTCGTCAGGTGCTTTCAATGCCCGTTTTCCGGTTGCGGTTCAAGATCAATGCGGCGATCGCCATCACCTGCATCTTCGTCGCACTCTTCTTCGCGGGCATCGTCTATCCCTACGAGTTAAACCGGCGGAATTCACGGTTCGAGGAGATCCAGACGCTGGTGAGCGCGGTGTTCGAGCAGCGGCGCGAGGAGATCGCCAACGAGATCTATGCAAAGCAGAACTCGGCTCTCGCTAGTTCCCTCAACAGCATCAAAGGAGTCAAGGGCATTTCCAAGGTCATCGTCTATGGCACGGACGGCGCGGCGCTGGCGGCTACGGAAACGGGCCTCGACCCGATGATCGATCCTTCCGAGCGGAAATCCCTGGACAATGGTCCCGGCATCGACAGCAGAAACTTGGCCGGTCATCCCTATGCCGTCTACGCATCCCCCATCGAGGTGATCGGCGAGAAGGTGGGCTACATCAAGCTCTACTACGATCTGGGTCCCCAGAGCCGGGAGGGCTGGTACACCATCGCCGTGTTCCTACTGCTGCTCACGTCGACCTTAGTTCTGATCGCATTATTGTCGAACATCCTGCTCACGCGGCTGGTGCTGAAGCCGACCTTCATGCTGCGGAACGCCATTCTCCAGTTGCAGGGCGGCAAGCTCGGGGAGCAAGTGCCACTGGTGTCGCGGGATGAGATCGGGGAGGTCGCCGGGGCTTTCAATCAGATGTCCAGCTTGCTGAATGATCAGCGGGAAGAGCTGATCCAGGCCCTGCAGACCAAGGACGACTACGCCCAGAAGCTGGAAGTGCTCAATGCGAGCCTGGAATCCATGGTGGAGAAGCGCACGTCGGAACTGGTGGAGAGCAATGTGCGGCTTCAGCAGGAGATCCGCGAACGCATCCGCACCGACGATGCGCGCAAGGAGTTGGAGGAACGTCTGGCCCGTTCGCAGAAAATGGAAGTGCTCGGGCTCCTGGCCGGGGGTGTCGCCCACGATCTCAACAACGTGCTTTCGGGAGTCGTGAGCTACCCGGATCTTCTCCTGATGGACATGGCCGACAATCACCCGCTGCGGAAGGCCATGACGACGATCCGGTCCTCGGGCCTGAAGGCCACCGCCATCGTCCAGGACATGCTGGCCCTGGCGCGCCGCGGCGTCATGCAGACCAGCGTACTGGACATGAACGTGGATATTATTCAGGACTATCTTGCCTCACCGGAGTTCGACAACCTCCAAGCCCAGCATCCGGACATCCGCCTTGAAACCCACCTGGATCCGGATCTCCGGCGCATCAAAGGTTCCTCGGTGCACATCAAGAAATCCCTGATGAACTTGATCATCAACGCCATGGAGGCGCAGCCCCAGGGCGGTTCCATCCGCATCTTCACCTTCAACACTTATCTGGATGCGCCCCTCGACGACTACGGGAAGGTGTCCGAAGGCGAGTACGTTCTCCTCCGCATCGAGGATGACGGAGTGGGGATCCGCCCCGAGGACCTCAAGCGGATCTTCGAGCCCTTCTACACGAAGAAGGAAATGGGCCGCAGCGGCACGGGTCTCGGCATGGCTGTGGTGTGGGGCACCATCCAGGACCACAACGGTTGCATCACGGTGCGCAGCATGCCTGGCAAGGGGTCCACCTTCGATCTCTTCTTCCCGATCACCACCGAGGAGCGCCTGCCCGCCTGCCGGAGCATCCCCACCTCGGAATACATGGGCCGCGGCGAACGCGTGCTGGTGGTGGACGACCTGGAAGAACAGAGACAGCTGGTTTCCGAGATCCTGCGGAAGCTGAACTACTGCGTGGAGACGGCTCACAGCGGCGAGGCGGCGGTGGAGTATCTGAAGACCCATACCGCGGACCTGGTGCTCCTCGACATGATCATGGAGCCCGGCATGGACGGCCTGGATACCTACCGCAAGATCATCGAGCTGCACCCCGGCCAGAAGGCCATCATCGCCAGTGGCTACTCCGAGAACGAGCGCGTCGTGGAGGCCATGAAGCTCGGCGTCGGCCGCTACATCCGCAAACCGTACACCATCGAGAATCTGGGCAAGGCGCTCCGGGAGGAGCAGCTCAAGAGCGTGGATTGACGCGGAGTTGCCTTCAAAGGAAGAGATTCACCGCCAGGACGCCAGATTTCAGTATGTCTCAGCAATCGGCTTCGCCGATCCCGAGAAGGAAGCCAAGAAAATCGGAACTGCTTTTTGCTTTTCTTGGCTCTCTTGGCTCTCTTGGCGGTTCAATCTTTCCGATTGCGAATCGGCACTGTACTTATTGCGGCGGTGCGATATCCAGGGTCTGATCCACGCGGTTAGCGACCCAGTGCGCGGGATCGGCGGAGGTCACCTGGATCACGAAGTACCGGGCCTTGGTGGGATCGCCCTTGGCGTTGAAGGTCACCGTTCCGGTGACGCCGTGGTATTCCTTCAGGGCGCGGACGGCCTTGGCGATGGCGGCGCGGGTTGGAACCTTGTCATCGGCTTCCTTCGCGGCGTTCTCGATGGCCTTCAGTGCGATGGCGGCGCAATCGTAGGACTGGGCGGCGTAGGGATGGGGAGCAGCACCGTACTTGAGCTTGAAGTCGTTGACGAACTTTCCTGCGTCGGGATAGGCGAAGGCGGGACCTGCGACGGTGGAGAAGTAGGTGCCCTGACCCGTCAGCAGCGCGTCTCCCACGATCTTGGCAGCATCGGGGGAATCGAATCCGTCCACGGAGATGAACATGCCCTTGAAGCCCTTGTCCCGGAGCTGCTTGAACACGGCCGAGGCTTCGTAGCCCGCCGCAAGGTAGACGGCATCGGGCTTCTGCTTCAGGATGAGCGGAACGAGGGTCGAGAAGTTCTGCCGCTCCTCCGTGCCCGTGAACCCAACCACGCTGATACCCTGGGTTTCCGCTTCCTTCTTGAAGTATTCGGCGATGCCGCGGCCCCAGGGCGTCGTGTCGTGGATGACGTAGGCGCTGTGGATGCCGCGCTTCTTGGCGAGCTGCGCGCCCACGGCACCCTGCACATCATCGCGGCCGCAAATGCGGTTCACCTCGGCGTAGCCGCGGTCCGTGACATCGGGGTTGGTGTTGGCCGGAGAGATGTTGCACAGCTGCGCGCCGTGGTAGATCTCGGAGGAGGGGATCTGGACGCCGGAATCGTAGTGGCCGATGACGGCCATGATCGAGGGATCGGCCACGATGGTCTTCGCGTTCTCGACGCCCTTCTTCGGATCTGCCTGGTCATCGAAAGCCACGAGTTCGACCTTGATGCCCATTTCCTTGAGAGGGCCGGACAGCTGATCGATGGCGAGTTCGGTCGCATTCTTGATGTCCATGCCCGTGTCCTTGGTATCACCGGACAGGGGGCTCTGGGTCGCGATCTTGATGGTCTGCTCCTTCTTGCATCCGATCGTGAACAAGCAGAACGCTGCAACAAGGGGTGCCGCCAGGAATAGTGGCTTCCGCATAAACACGCCTCCTAATTAAGCCCATCGAGGTCACGTGATGTGCCTCGGACAATCTGCAAAGAGGGAAGCGGTTACTTTAGCATCCTGGACCGCGAGAGACCATCATTAGCAATATCAATAGCTGCGGTTCGCGAGGCATATGACTCTTTATCAATAATCACATATTCCAAACTGTATCTGCCGGAAGCATAAATCGAGGTCGCCTCCCTGGCTGGCGGGCGTTCAGGCTCAAGACCAGGACATCCCTGGGTCGAGCTGTGAATAACCACGATGTCGCACGACCTTGAGGACGGCGGGATCCATATGGACTGGAGGGAATGAAAAAATATGTGCAGAAGATATATTAGCCATGGGATCCCTCGCGCCTTGATCCATGGACGTGCGGAAGCCATGGCGCAGGTCGGAGCCAGATGATTGGAGTGCCAGGCTTGGCACTCCTGATCGGTTGGTCTTCGATCCGGATTCGCTATCCGGCTTGGTTGCCTTTCCAGACCACCAAGTTGAATCGATGCTGGATTCCCCGGACGTCCATGACGGGAATGGCATACTGAATTCACGTTGACTGTCTTATCCGTTGGATAGCTGATATTCAAGGGTGTTACACGATTTGCCCTAAAATATCATCCGCAATCCCCGATTTTTGAAGGATTTTTTCGGCCCATAATGGTAATTTTTTTTCAAAGGAGATACGCATGGCTTCGATCGGTTCCTATCCCGGCAAAGACCTCTTCAAACAGATCGCATCCCAGATCCGCACCACCGTTGAGACGGCCTTCTACGGCAACAACGTCCTGCCGGTGACCAACGTGACCGAGGCCTATCGCCTGGCTGTGAAGGCTCCTGGCACCGTGGTTCTTGACGGAATGCCGGTCTACAAGCCCGAGGTGCTGGGCTTGCCCGCCGACGCCAAGGCCTTGCTCATGAATGACGGCGCCGTC
>DCFP01000183.1 GCA_002319925.1 Holophagaceae bacterium UBA1801
CAGGCATATTCCCATTCCGCTTCCGTCGGCACCCGGAAGCCGTCGGCACCCCAGTCGCAGCGGATGTGATCGTGGAGCGATTGCTTCCAGCCTGTGGGCCAGCGCGAGGGATCCGCTCCCACTCCTTCGTACTGATAGCAGGGCTTGAGGCCGGCCTTCAGGCTGAGCCAATTGCAGAAGGCCACTGCGTCGTACCAGGTCACGCCTTCCACGGGCAGACGTGAATCCCCCCGGAAGTAGGAGGGGTTCACGCCCATCACGGATTGCCATTGGGCCTGGGTCACCGGAAATCTGCCGAGGAGAAAACTCGAGACAGAGACCTCATGGCGAGTCTCCTGAGGGCTACGGAAAGGCTCGGTGGGCGGGGAGCCCATGAGAAAGCTTCCCGCTGGGATGCGCACCATCTCGGGTGCCTGGGAAGAGACATCGACCCGAGGTGTGCGGTTCCGATAGACCAGGGATGCGGCGAGGATCACCAGGAGAAGCACCAGCAGCTGGGCGGTGACGAGGGCGGTCCGGCTCCTCATGGATGGCGGCGCCGCGCGTCCGTGGGCGTGATCCGCTCGAACTGCTTCCAGGCCCGCCGCATCTGCTCAGCCGAATTGAAGCCCACCATCTCTGCGACCATGTCCATGCTCAGATCGCTCTGGTGCAGGAGTTCCTTCGCGGCGGCGGTGCGGATCTTGCGGACGTAGGCCTGGGGCGAAATTCCCGCGTGGATCTGGAAGAGCCGTGCGAGATGACGTGGGCTCGTGTGGGACCGCGAGGCCAGCTCATCCACCGTCCAGTCGTGGGCGGGATCGCGGACCACGAGGTCCTGGGCTCCGTGCACACGGACATCGATATGGTTGCGGTGGCAGAGCCACGGGGAAAGTTGTGGATCGGTGCCCGAGCGGCGGAAGTAGAGCACCAGCAGCCGGGCCACATCCACCGCCACCTGGGGACCGGCCATTTCGGAAATGAGATGGAGAGCCAGGTCCACGCCGGCCGTGACACCGGCGCTGGTGAACACGTTTCCGTCCCGGACGAAGATCCGGTTCTCCAGTACGCGCACCTTAGGGTGCTCCCGGGTGAGCCGTTCCGTGAGCGAATGATGGGTGGTGCAGTTCCGGCCATCGAGCAGTCCGCTTTCGGCCGCGAGGAAGGCGCCGGAGCAGACCGTGCAGAGCAGGTGGCTGGGCTGGACTGTAGTCCGAAGCCATGCTGCGGTCTCCTGCGCCTCGGCGCAGCGGTAGTCCTTGGCGGAAGCCGCCACGCCCGGAATGATGACGATGGCCTTCTCGGGAAGGCCTTCAGGCAGCGGTTCGAGGCCTCCCAGGGTGAGACCCAAGGACGAGCGGGAACGATCGTTGGGACCGATGTAGTGGAGCCTGAAATCCGCTCCGAAATCCGCGGCGACCCTGAAGGATTCCGCTGTGCCCGCGAAATCCAAGAGCATCGTTCCGGGAAGGACAATGAAGTAGACCTCGCTCATGGGAGATTCCATTCACAGGCGGATTGCGCCGATAGGCCAATTTGGATGATGCACGAAGAAATCCATGGGCATCCTCCCTGATCGTTGAGAACTTGAATTTGAGGCCTGCATGGGTTCCGCACAAGGCTTTCGACGGACATATTGGACGCAGTTTCAGACATGTTGGGATCCGCCTGAAATCCAGCAATCCACGGTGGTCTCTCATCGGCAGAAAAAAATACGGCCAGGACATCGCATGGGCTTTGATTTCCTCACGCGGCGTGAGATAGTGTCACCCACTTTTATGGAGGTCTACATGCTGGTTCGCGAACTGATGACACCGAAACCCATCGTCATCGCGCCTGAAATGCCCGTGCCCGATGCCCTGAGCATGATGCGCGAACGCAAGATCCATCAGCTGCCGGTCATCGATAACAAAGGCAAGCTCGTGGGTATCGTGACCGAGCAGGACCTGCTCCACGCGTCCGCCTCTTCCGTGACCACCTTGAGTGTGTGGGAGATCCCGACGCTGCTGGCGAAGATCACGGTCGAAATGGTGATGGTCAAGGGCGTGGTCACGGTCAACGTGGACACTCCCGTGGAAGAAGCCGCGCGCGTCATGGCGGACAAGGGCATCGGCTGCCTGCCTGTGATGGGCAATGGCCAGATGGTCGGCCTCGTCACCAAGAGCGATCTTTTCCTGGCGTTCATGGAACTCCTGGGTGGCCGCCGCCCCGGCATCCGCGTCTGGGCCCAGACCCCCGACGCCAAGGGCACCGTGGCCAAGATCACCAGCGCCATCGCCGCCGTGTCCGGCAACATCATGGGTCTCGGCTTCAACGAGATCCGCGATGCCAAGGGTTCCCGCTGGGAAATCACCCTCAAGGTGCAGGAAGTTCCCAAGGAGAAGCTGATTGAGGCCCTCAAGCCCGTCGTGATCGAGATCAAGGACATCCGCGAGAGCTAGGAAAACGGCTCGCCAATTGAAAAGCCCCCGTTCCCGGGGGCTTTTTCGTGGGTCTAGCTTCAGAAGGCCACTCGGTTTCGTCCTGCCCGCTTGGCATCGCCAAGGGAACGCTCGGCCATGGCGATCAGATCCTCGGGCCCGAGGTCAACGCTGGGAGTGCGCGTGGCGGTCCCGACGCTCATGGTGAGGATCGGCGCCGTATCGGAAGCTTCATGGGGAATGGAGAGCGTTGCGAGCTCGGCACGCATCCGCTCGGCCACGGAAACCGCGCCCAGGGTATCGGTTTCTGGCAGCACGCAGGCGAAGCCGCCTTTGCTGTAGCAGGCCACGAGATCGCCCGGCCGCTGAGTGGCTTCGTTCAGTGCAGTGGCGATCTTCCGCAGGGCTTCGTCCCCGGCGGCCACCCCGTACTGCTCGTTGTAGGACCGGAAGTGGTCCAGGTCCATCAGCACGATGGACAGGGTGGTCCGGTTCCGCAGATTGCGGCGCCACTCCAGGGTCAGGAACTCGTCGAAGCGGCGGCGGTTGGCGATTCCGGTGATGCCGTCCACGAGGGAGAAACGGCGCAGAGCCTCGATGCAGCGGCCCAGATCCACATAGTTCCTGATCCGGTTCCTGGCGACGATAGGCTTCAACGGGCAGATCAGGTAGTCATTGGCGCCCTGATCGAGGCCTTCGGCGCCCTCCTCCTCGGAGGCAGCCAGCAGGATGACCGGGGCTCCCGAGGTGCGGGGATCCATCTTCAGCTTCAGGCAGAGGTCCCGAGTGTCCAGTCCCGGCATTTTCGAGTCCAGGAGGATCAGATCGGGTTCGTCGGCCTGGGCCTGGGCCAGGGCTTCCCGCGGGCTGGGGGCCGATTTGATGGGCTGGTCCGATCCCAGCAGCTCCTGGAGCGACTTCAGCAGTTCCGGATTGCCGGTGACGGTGAGGATGGCGTGCCTGGCGATGCTCATGGATTTCCCCTGCTCGAAATGGGACAGAACGACCGCGAACGAATCGAACGGATACCTGGTTATCGGCCTTCCTTGGGCTTAATCAAGTATCGGACAGGCTGGCATCCTCGCCCCAGGGACAAGGTGCCCCAATGCCCCACCTGGACTGGTACCAGACCTCGTCCAGGTACAAGCCATGGGGTGGAGCCGTGGAGCCGGCTTTGCGGCGATCCTTGGCCGCCAGGATTCCGCCCATAGCCTCGGCGGGAATCCGCCCCTTGCCGATGTCAACGAGAGTTCCCGCCATGATCCGGACCTGGTGCATGAGGAACCGGGTGCCTTCGAAAACCAGGTCCAGGGCCGGTCCGCTGGACTCCATGCGGACGGCATGGATGGTCCTGATGGGTGTCTTGGCGGCGCATTCCTGGTGCCTGAAACTGGAGAAATCGTGCTCGCCGACCAAGTGCTGGGCGGCTTGGCACATGGACCCGCGATCCAAGGGATCGGCCCCGAACACGTGCCACCGGCGCCCCCGCGTGAATGGATCCTCGGCGGGTCCTTCCTGGATGCTGTAGACATATCGTTTGGCGACCGCATGGTGGCGGGGAAAGAACTCGGCTGGGGCCGGCTGGACCGCCATGACCCGCGCATCGGTTGGGAGATGGGCATTCAAGGCGGCCAGCAGCCGGTAAGGATCCCAGGGCCTGCGTGTCTTGATGAGCACGCCCTGGGCGCGGGCATGCACGCCGGCATCGGTGCGGCCGGTGCCCTGTGGCATGGGGGCTTCCGGATCGATGGCGCGCAGGGCGTTCCACAATGTGCCTTGCACGCTCCTCAGGCTGGTCTGGATCTGCCAGCCGAAGAAGTCCGTGCCGATATAGGCTAGACGCAGGAAATAGGGGAATGCCATGGGCTCATTCTACGGCCATTGGAGATCTCCGGCCCTCACTCAGGGGGGGATATCAGTATCCAGAGGCTTTCGGCCCGCGAGTGGACCCAAGAGGCGCTGTCTGAGGCCATTTGCAAAATTGGCTTGAGTTACAAGTCAGGGCAAGAGCCGGTCCGAGGGTGCTCGACGATCAAAGATCCCCAATTGAAGGGATTCTTGAAACTTTTTTTTTCGGAAACCCTTGACGGCACTGCATGTCGGACCTAACCTGTTTTCAGTTTAGTTTCAACTTAGATACCACAAGGGTTTCAGGGGTTTTCACTCTTGAAAACGCAGTAAAAATGGATGTCTCGATTCCGGGATACATCCTTCTTCTTCAACCGGGGATACAAATCCCCATTTCTGGAGGTTTTCATGAACAAGGCCGAACTGATCGCCGCCATCGCCGAGAAGGCGGACATCAACAAGTCCAAGGCCGCTGCTGCCCTGGATCAGGTCATCAGCAGTGTGTCTGGTGCCCTCCGCGCCGGCGACAAGGTCACCCTCGTGGGCTTCGGAACTTTCTCCGTTGCCACCCGCGGACCTCGCACGGGCCGCAACCCTCGCGATGGCCAGAAGATCAAGATCGCTGCCAAGAAGGTCGCGAAGTTCAAACCCGGAAAGAAGCTGGCTGACGAAGTCAACGGCAAGGGCGGCAAGAAGAAGAAATAAGCTGACTCGAATACTTTGATCAGCAAGCGGTCTACCTTGGTAGGCCGCTTTTTTATATGTGCTTTTCCGAAAGAATTATCCGAAAGATATGCCCATGAAATAGGGCAAAGGGTCTCCCCGAAGGGAATGCGAGGATCAGGTGATCGAAATTGGAGGTTACTCTGACCTTGGCTTCAATGATCACCAGGCCCATGGCCGCTGGTGAATGGCGGCCTCCTTACCCCCTAAATACCGTAATGAGTAGATCTGCGATGCTCTCTCCCGACTCCGAGGGGTGAAGAGCGGTGGTAATTCACCTCCGTGGCTTCTGGCGCCGATGAGGGGGAGGTCGATGAGGCGTGTCATGGCTGAACCCAAAGCCCCCAAACCAAAATCCTCGGGATCCAAGACCGGAGAGGAAGAACAAGCGGCGGCAGGCAAGGATGCTGGATCGAAAAGCGGTGGCGGGTTGGTTGCCAAATTGCTGAAACCCCTGGGAGCGTTGAAGGGCATCATCGGCAAGGTATTGGTCTGGAAGCGACTCATGGTGATGGGCGGGATCGCCGTTGTGGTGCTGGGGCTCCTGGGCGGAGGTGGCTACTACGGGTGGAAGAAATGGCAGGCCTACAAAGCTGCCAAAGCTGGCAAGGTGGCCGTCGTTGCACCCACTCCACCTCCGGTGACGGATAATGTCTCCGCAGACAATTCAGACGATGAGGACACCGCGGACACTTCCTCTTCAGGAGGTGAAGGAGAGGGCTCGGCGCCGCCCCCCGTGCTGATCTACAAGAACAACGTGAATTTGGAAGGGCACAAGAATACCTATCTCGTCGTTGAATTCGACATCCTGTTCCGCGATATGGAACTCGGCCGGCTCGCCACCAGCGACAAACCTACACCCGAGAACAGCATCATGCGTTCCATCATCCTGGACGCGATCTCAGGCAAGACCCTGGAGGACGCGAGTGACCTGGACACCCGGGAGGCCATCCGGCAGGACATCAAGGACCGACTGAACGAACGCTTCGCTCCGAAACCGCTCAAGCCCGGCGAAAAAGAGGATCCCAAGCACAAGAAGCCCAAGCATCCCATCAAGGATGTTCTCGTGATCTCCTGGGCCATCGCACAATAGAGGATCCGATGGCATGGGGGTTGCCAGAAACCCTGGATGGGTCCAATTCCCGACGCCCACGGATCCATGATTGAGGTGCCTGCTTGTCTGCCAAACGCAACGAACGGATTGAAACGGACCGGGTGGTCACGTTCGAGAACGTGATCGCGGATCTGATGCCGTTCATCGACACCCCCTTCAAGCTGGAGATCCAGCTGGGCCAGACGCGCATGACCATCCGGGATCTGCTGGACCTGGAGGTGGGGTCCATCGTCGAGCTGAAGAAGAGCGCCGGCGAGCCCATGGACGTGGTCTGCAAGGGGCGGCCACTGATGCGCGGCGAGGTTACCGTGCTGGAAGACACTCTGGGACTGCGGATCGTGGAGATTGTGGACCCGAGCCGAAAGGTCTGAACGCGTGTCCCAGTAATGGGCCGCTTACCTGGACATGGTCCTGGCGTTATCCTCGAAGCTCCATGAGCGGATCGAGCGCGCAGCCCTTTGCTCCTCCCATCGCCCTTTGTCTGGGCGGTGTGGACCCTTCGTCGGGCGCCGGGCTCTTCCGGGACGTCATGACTCTCAGTGCCCTAGGGGTGTTTCCCATGGCGGTTCCCGTGGCGGAAACCATCCAGAGCGGATTGGGCTGTTCGATGATCGAGGCGCCCAGCACGAGCCCCTTGCTGCGCCTCGATGCCCTCAGGCCCCATCTGACCGGAAGGTGGGGCGTGAAGCTGGGGCTCTGCGCCCTGGAAGCGGATCAGCTCCGCGCTGTCGTCGATCTGTTGCGGGAAATGGTTCCCACTGTACGGATCTGGGACCCCATTCTCGCTCCCAGTGTCGGCGTCGGACTTCACACAGGTTCACACCTCAGGCGCATGGCCGAGCTGCTCCTGGGCGATGGGCAGTGGATCGTCTGTCCGAACCGGGTCGAGGCTGAAGCGCTGGCCTCCGCATCCGAGCGGGATCCGGAAACGTTGGCCCATCCCTGGCTTGCCCTCGGGGCCAGAGCCGTCTGGCTAAAGGGCGGGCATGATTCCGGCGGACAGGTGGAGGATTTCTGGATCACGGGCAAAGGCTCGGTCAGCCTCGGCGCGTGGCCTCGGCTCGCTGGCGAGCGGCGGGGCACGGGATGCACGCTGGCGTCCGCCTGGCTCGGGTTCCGGCTAAAAGGGATGCAGGACATCGAGGCTGCGGTGGAAGCCGCCCAGTGGCTCCGGAGCCGCTGGGACCAGGCCCTCGCTCCAGGCAGTGCAGGACGTCCCAGCTTCATGCCGGAGATGCCATGAGACTCATCGAAGGCCGCGGCTATCTCGTGCGCTTCAATTCCGATTCCCCTTACGCGGGCTGGATCACCGCTCGGCAACTCGACGCCAAGATTCCCGTCCGGACCGCGCCGTGGCTGGCACTGCAGACGCTTTCTGAACTTGCCCGGCTCCTGCCCGGGGGTTTGGCCTTCCTGTGGGACCTGCCGAATCCGTCCCTGTCGAACCTCCCCCACGAAGTGCGGGCAGCCTTCTGGAGCGCCGTCGGGCATCTGCCGAATCTCACACTGCACGTGCGGGATGAGGCCTTCGCCGAGCACCTGGAAGGTCCCATCCATGGGTGGTTCCATGGGACGCAAGCGCCCACGGGCTCCATGGGGCAGGCGTGGCGGCAGGGATGGATCGGGTGGATTCCAGAAAAGGACGATGTCTGGTCCCTCCCTGGCGTCGGCCAGGCCGAGGGGCCTCCGGAATCGCCGGAGGAGATCCCGCCTGGCTGCCAGTGGGGTGAAGTCGTTGTGCCCTTGGGTGCGTTGAAGGAAGTCGTTTCGGGGGATATCGTGCCGCTCCTGGGTGATATCCAAGCGGGCATCGAGAGGAACCTAAGCCTGCGGATGAGTGCCCATGCATGGCCGGGAGCGCTGCCCTTCCACCGGAGGCGGACGGGCTGGCGCATCGCGGTCCTAGGAGGGCGCGAATACATCGCCGCCAGTGGCACGTGGGAAGCAGCGGCGGAAAACCTGCGCACCTTCACGGCTGCCGTGTCGGAGAAGCTGAAGTGCCCCGTGCAGATCGGCACCTGCCACGATCCCGAGGCTGCGAGCATGCTGGGGCACCAGGCCATGAGGGAAGGACTGCCCTGGCGGTACAGCCTTCCTATTCCGCCGGCGAGCCCGACGTTCACGCCGGGCCTGGGCGCGGATCCGCGGGAGGCAGTTCCGCTGGAATCCCGCATGGCTTTTCCCGAAAACCTGGTTTCCCTGTTGTCCCACCCCCCCGTGGCCGATCTGCGGCTCCCCAGCCTGCCCCAGGAAGCGGCCGTGGCCGCCTTTTTGCGGGGCGTGCAGCACTGTCCCGCCATCCGGTGGATTCCTCCGGACATGCCACCGCCAGGACCCTTTTCCCAGGAACGGTCCTGGGCGCCAGCGTCCGCCTTCGTGCCCTTGCCGGATGTGACCCAGGCCTTGCAGCCCAGCCTCTTCGATGACCTGGACACCTCGGAGGAGTCTTCATCCTGATCACAGCGGATGGCAGGTTTCGGTGGCTCAATGACATAGGAACGCACAGGTGACTGCGGGAATGGTCCATCGTTGGTATGCTTTTGGCCTGGATCAGAAATGAAAGAGGCCGAAGACAGCAAGCTCCGGGTGGTCATAGCGGACGACGAGCCGCTAGCCCTGCTGCGCCTGTCCCGATGCCTTGAGCAATCCGGCTGCGAGGTGGCGGCCAAGTTCCAGGATGGTCAATCCCTGGTGGCCTGGCTCCAGGATCACCCATATCCCGATGCGCTTTTCGTGGACGTGAAGATGCCGGGCGCCACGGGCTTGGAGATCCTGGCGGAATTCCAGGACCGGCTCCCCGTCGTGCTGGTGACCAGTGGTTCCGAGTTCGCGGTGCCGGCCTTCGATTTCGCCGCGACTGACTTCCTGCTGAAACCCATCACTACCGAGCGTCTCCAGAAATCCCTGGACCGGATTCGCAATCTCGCCAGTGGGCAGAAGAAGGCGAAACCCACGCCCAATCTCAGCAAGATTCCCGTGGTGGCGGGGAAGGGCACCGTGCTTCTGGAAGTTGGCAAGATCAGCCACTTCGAACTGGAAGACGGATTGGTCTGGGCTTGCGCCTCGGGCAGCCGCTTCCAGACCAAGTGGCGTTCCCTGGCGCAAGTGGAAACCGCGCTGCCCAAGGTCACCATGGTGCGCCTGAACCGCAATGTCATGGTGAGGCCCGAAGCCGTGCGGGGCCTGCGCGTGCTGCACTTCGGACGGAGGATGATCCTCCTCAGCGACGGCAAGGAGTACGCCGCGAGCCGCCATGGCAGCCAGGCCCTCGAAGCAGTGTTGGGACTGGATTAACAGGTTTCGTAACCTGCGCCAAGTTTGTTCAGAACCGCAAGATGGCGTTCCCGTGCGGGATGTGTCAGTCGCTGCTGGAAATCTGCCGTTCGAGATCATGTGTTACAGCTGGGATCACAATGGTGGATCGCGAGGCGTACCCACCCATGAAACGTTCTGGAACAAAGCGAGGCCGCGCTTTGCTCGTCGACAGCGAGCTGGATGTCCGGCGCACGATTTCCAGGTATCTGCAGCTTCACGGCATGGATGTGGTGGAAGTTAATTCCCTGGATGAAGCCACCGGCAAGCTTGCCGGTCCCGAGACCTTCGATCTGCTGGTGGCTGAGCTCATGACCCCGGAGCATGAGGACTGGCACGAATGGCAGAAGATGGTGACCCGGGATGCCAAGATCTCGCTGCTGATCCACGGCAAGCACATGGACGAATGGAAGGAAGTCAGCGGGAAGATTGGCAGGAGCGCTGGATTCATCGGAAAGCCCTTCTCGCTTTCCGATTTCCACTGGGCGCTCCATCAGCTGCTGTGAGGATCTGGGATGACCCCCACGGACGTTGAGAACGAGAAATCCCAGCAAGCTCTCCTGGTGGAGGACAACCCCGAGTGGCAGGCGGTGCTGCTGCCCTTCCTGGAAAAGCGGGGCATGGCCGTTTCCGTCTGCGGTTGCGCCGACGAGGCCTTGCGCCTGCTCGACGAACGGCCCGGTTTCGACTTCGCGTTCGTGGAACTGGACCTGCCGGACCGGCCCGGGTGGCAGCTCTGGAACCGGCTCTGCACGGACCCTGGCAAGCCGAAAGCCGTCTTCTGGTGCCAGCACCAGGAGAGGTGGGACCGGCTCAACCTCCAGAACAATCCCCGGGTCATGTTCCTGCTCAAGCCCTTCCGGCGCGAAGTGCTCCACCAGGCCATCGACGAACTGCGGTCGAAGCAGCGGAATTTCTGGGTGATCTGAACCGCCTAAGCCGTTACGCAAAAACAACTTGATCAGTCGGGCAATCCACCGGCATAAGGAGCTGCTGTTCAGAAATAATCTGAACCCCCCGTAGCCGCCCGCGGCATAAGGGGCTGTAACGAGCTAACCAGAAAAGTACAGGTTATTTCGTAACAGCTCCTAACTCTTCGCAGCGATGATCTCCACCAGGTCGCACAAGCGGACGGCGTAGGCCACTTCGTTGTCGTGCCAGCCGAAGACCTTCACCATACGCCCGCCGATCACCTTGGTGAGGCTCAGGTCCATGACGACGCTCTCCTCACGGCCCGTGAAATCCCGGCTCACGAGATTGTCCTCGGCGATGGCCAGGATGCCCTTCAGTTCGCCTTTGGCGGCCTGACGGTAGGCCTGTCGGATCCCCTCGACCGTGACGTCCACGTTCAGCACGGCGCCCAGATCCACGAGATTCACGTTCAGGGTGGGCACGCGCAGAGCCCAGCCATCGAAACCTTCGGGCAACTGCGGAAGGGCCTTGCGCAAGGCGCTGAATGCGCTGCTGGTGGTGGGGATGATGCCCATGAAGGCCGCGCGGGCTCTGCGGATGTCCTTGTGAGGGGCGTCGAGGATGCGCTGGTCGTTGGTGACGACGTGCACAGTGCTCATGCCCACGCCCTCGAAGCCGAAGGCCTTCTCCAGCACGTGCAGCATGGGCGCGGTCGCGTGCGCGGTGCAGCTCGCGTTGGAAATGACGCGGTGCTTCTCCAGATCCAGGAGGTGGCCATTGAAGGGGTGGATCACCGTGAAATCGGGATCCGGACTTGGCGCCGAAATGATCACGTGGGTGACGGAGCCCTTCAGGTGCTTGGCGGCGCTCGCGCGGTCGGTGAAGCGGCCCGATGCCTCCACCACCAGCTTCGCGCCGTGATCCTGGAAAGGAATCTTCGCGGGATCCGTTTCGTGGAAGAGCGGATAGTCGTGCCCTTCGATGTTCAGGTAGTCCTGACCGTTCCGGTTCCAGCCGTGAACCGGCGGATGATCATCCCCGTGGATGGAATCGAAGCGCAGCAAGTGAACGACGGTATCCAGATCCGCCGGGTCGTTGAGGGCGCAAAGCAGCTCTGGCCGCGAGACCGCGAGGCGCCGCATGGCGATGCGGCCGATCCGTCCGATTCCGTTGATGGCGATCATGGCGCCACCTCCTGGAGCCGCTTCAGGGTGTGGATGGCCAGATCCGCCAGGTGGGTCGCGTAGCCAAGTTCGTTGTCGAACCAGCCGAAAACCTTCGCGTACCGCGGCGTCATGGCCTTCGTCAGGAAGGGATCGAAGAGGCAATTGGCGGTGCTGCCGATGAGATCCACGCTCACGATTTCATCCGTGAGCACCTCCAGATGGCCGTGCTGTCCATGAGCAGCGGCCTGCATGAAGGCTGAGTTGATGGTCTCCACCGAGGCCTCACGCCTCAACATCGCGGAGAGATCCACGATGCTCACGTCCGGTGCGGGCACGCGGACCTCGATCCCGTCCAATCTTCCCTCCAGGTGTGGAAGCACTGAGCCCGCAGGGCGAAGCGCGTCGCAGGCGGTGGGGATCATGCTCATGGAGGCGGCCCGCGCCCGGCGCAGATCGGAGTGGGGCAGGTCGAGGATGCGCTGATCGTTGGTGTAGGCATGGACGGTGGTGACGAGACCGAACTCAACGCCGAAGGCATCATCCAGGACCTTGAGCAGGGAAGCCAGGCAATGCGTGGTGCCGTTGGCGTTGCTGATGATCCGTTGGGTTCCCGGGTCGAAGGAGGCCTCGTTCAAACCCATCACGGCCGTGACATCCGCATCCTCCGACGGATCGGAGATCACGACATGGCTGACGGTTCCCTGGAGGTGGAGAGCAGCCTCCGCTCGTCTGGTGAATTGTCCCGTGCACTCCAGGACCAGCTGCGCGCCGTCGTGTCCGAAGGGCGCGGCACCTGGCCTTTTCTCGTGATACACGGGGATGCGTCTCGTCCCCAGGATCAGGCAATCCCCTTCGTGAGAAACCGGGAAGGCAGCCCTGCGATGCACGGAATCGTACTTCATGAGGTGGGCCAGGGTCCTGGTATCGGCGAGGTCGTTCACGCCGATGACATCCACCTCCGGATGGCCCATGAGCTGGCGCAGCACCAGGCGTCCGACGCGTCCGAGCCCGTTGATGGCGAGCTTCACGATCACCCTCCTGTTCTCATCCTAGCTTGAAAATTCTTCCGGAGCCGCGTGGTATGCTGGCGATCACTCGCCGCTGCGGGGTCGCCGATGATTCCACCCAAGGACCACCCCACGTGGACATGTCTGGTCAAAGGTGAATTCGTTCATCCTTTCAAGGCTCTGTCGGCCGCGATGTGTGTTTCGCGCATCGTGAGGTTCGTCCACAAGGAAGGGAATTCCCCGGAAGCGGTGGAACTCGCCATCGATGATCTCCACTCTTTTTTCGAGAAGCTGGAGGATCTGCTCCAGGAGGACATCAAGGCCATATTCGGTGGGGAGGCGGGTCATGCTCAGAACGGCCGCTGAGGTGTCGCAGATGATCCTCGCCGGGCGCAAGCTCGTGCTGGCGGGGGAAGAGGCCATGCTTTCCGGACTCCCCTCCGGCGACTGGATCGCGGGCACCATTCCTTATTTCATGACGGAAGAGGGCGGCCAGACGAACTCCAGCGGCATCTTCGTCACCGAACTCCCCCCTGAGGTGACGCAGATCCGCATCGTGGCCCACGGGGCGGGGACTCTGTCCGTCATCGCCGAGGAAGCCCCCGAGAACGGATTCACCTTTCTGATCCTTCCAGCGGGCAGTGATGTCCACATGGACTATGCCCGGGAGGCGCCGGACTACCCGCACATGTTCCTGCGACCCATCGTGGGCTGGATCTCCGGTGTGCGCCTGGCCGACCTGGGCCGTGCTCTGCCCAAGGTGTTCGATGGCCGCACGGGCCTGGCCTACCCCGACCGCGCCGTGGCCATGCACTGCACCCTCGCAGAGGGGGTAGTGGCGCAACTCGGCATCGTCAATCTCTTCAAACAGGGCGACGGCGACACTATCACCTTCCCGGACAGCGGCTTCCGCGCCACGGAATGCTGGATCAACGGCAAGCGCTGCTCCTTCCCGGACTACCTGACGAAGCGCCGCATCGATACACGGCTGCCCCTGGTGGCCAACTACAGCGGCACGATGATCAACGTCAGCATCCAGGAAGTGGATCCGGCCGCTGGGCATGTGAAGTTCTACGGCCCCGTCTTCGAGGGTGTCGCGTACCGGGTGGCCGCGCCCGTCGGCGACTACGTGCAGGAATTCCACCGTGCGATTCCCGCGGGCATCGTGCCCGTGTTCTCCTGCAACTGCATCCTGAACTATCTGTATTCAGAGCTGGAAGGCAAGGTGACCACCGGAATGTCCGGCCCCATCACCTTCGGCGAGATCGCCTACCAGCTCCTCAATCAGACCTTGGTGTACCTGACGATCGAGACTCACGTCACGGCATAGCCAAGCTCCCTGGCGAGCTCCACGGACATCTCGCGCAGCTTGTATTTCTGGATCTTGCCGCTGCCGGTGGTGGGATATTCCTTCAGGAAGAAGACATACTTCGGGATCTTGTGCCGCGAGATCTGGCCCCGGCAGAAGTCCTGGACCTCGCCCGCATCCAGCGAAATTCCGTCCTTGAGGATGATGAAGGCGCCCACCTCCTCGCCGTATTTCTCGCTGGGCACGCCCGCCACCTGGACATCCTTGATCTGGGGCATCTTGAAGAGAAAGTCCTCGATCTCCTTGGGGTACACGTTCTCGCCGCCGCGGATGAT
>DCFP01000186.1:0-132 GCA_002319925.1 Holophagaceae bacterium UBA1801
AAGCCTATCTCGGAAGGGGAGGCGCTGAATGCTAAGTGTAAAGAACCTGAAAGTGACTTTTGGCCAGATCCAGGCCATTCGGGATGTCTCCTTCGAAGTGCCCGAAGGGAAGATCGTCACCCTCATCGGCGC
>DCFP01000186.1:405-15400 GCA_002319925.1 Holophagaceae bacterium UBA1801
CCAACGGCGCCGGGAAGACGACGACTCTGCGCGCCGTGAGCGGCCTCGAGAAGAGTGCGAGCGGATCCGTCGTGTTCAAAGGCAAGAACATCACCAACATGGAAGCCCATGAACTCGTGTCCATGGGCATCTCCCATGTGCCCGAAGGCCGCAAGATCTTCCCGACCCTGACGGTCAGGGAAAACCTGGAGCTGGCGGGCTGGACCGTCAAGGACAAGACCACTGTGAAACACCGCATGGAGGAGGTCTTCGAACTGCTGCCGCGCATCAAGGAGCGCGTCAACCAGCTCGGCGGCACCCTTTCCGGCGGTGAACAGCAGATGCTGGCCGTGGGCCGCGCCATCGTCACCGGCGGGGACATCCTCCTGCTGGACGAGCCCTCCATGGGCCTGGCTCCCGTGCTCGTCGATGAGATTTTCGACAAGATTGTGGCCATCAACAAGAAGGGCACGACGGTCCTGCTCGTGGAACAGAACGCCTCCGAGGCGCTGCACATCGCGGATTACGCGTATGTGCTGGAAGTGGGTTCCACCACCATTTCCGGTCCAGCCAAGGAAATCGCCGCGGATCCCCGTGTGCGTGAGGCTTACCTGGGCGTCTAGCCTCAATCTTCACCCCTTCGAGCGAGGGAAGGCCTCTTCGGCTGCCCCTCGCTCGATTTTTGTACCGCCCGCTACACTACCGGTATGTTCAGCCCTCCGTTGAAGCAGGATCGCCATCATCCTGGCAAGGAACCTGGCAGGCGCGACGAGGGATCGAAGAATACATCGAGCATCCAGCACCCGATCTCGCGCCTGTGGCGGACGATCTGTCTGCTGGCCATGGTGGTCCTGATCGGGGCGCTGGGCTATCACCACCTGGCCAGGATCGGCTATCTCGACAGTTTCTACATGGCCATCACGACCCTTTTCACGGTGGGATTCCGCGAAATGGGCGATGTGAATTCCGCTACCAAGCTGTTCACCATCTTTTACCTGATCACGGGCCTGGGCATCGCGACGTACGCCATTTCCAGCCTCACGGCCCTCATCGTGGAAGGGGATCTAAAGGGCTATCTGAAGGAGCGCCGCATGGAGAAGAGGCTGGAAGCACTTCGCGATCACATCATCGTCTGCGGCCTCGGCAAGGTGGGATTCCAGGCTGCCTGGGAGTTCAAGCAAGCCGGCATTCCCTTCGTGATCGTCGAGAAGCTGCCGTCCAAGTCCGGCAATCTCCGGCTCGAGGGAGACATCATCCTCATCGGGGATGCGCTGGATGAACTCGTGCTCACCAAGGCGGGCATCCATCAAGCGCGGGGCTTGATCGCCGCAGTCGGTTCGGATGCCGACAATGTCCTGGTCACCCTCACCGCCAAACAGATGGCGCCGGATCTGGTCGTGGTCGCCCGGGCCGCCCGCCTGGGCACGGAAAAAAAACTGAAGGCCGCCGGGGCGGATCACATCGTGAGCCCCTACGAAATCGGCGGACGCCGCATGGCTCAGCTCCTGCTGACGCCGGACTTGCTCAACTATGTGGATGTCATGGTGGACAAGAAGCCCGTGGAACTTGCCATCGAGCACATCCTTGTGAATCCCGGTTCGAGGATCGTCGGGGCCTCCATGCGCGAGATCCGCCTCCGGGACGTCACGGGCGCGCTGGTCGCCGGGATCATCCGGCCGGGGGAAGGCCTGCGCTTCAATCCCAGGGGCAGCGAAGTGTTCGAAGCTGGTGATGTGCTGCTCGCCATGGGAACCCATCAGGCCCTGGAGAACCTGGAGCGGCTGGCCCGCGGTGATTCACCCGAATCCTGAAGCGCTCTGGTGGATGCCATGGGGGATAGGGATCCTGGCAGAAATGGAAGATCTTCCAAAACGAAGAGCAGCGGATCGCTCCGCTGCTCTTCGTTTCGTTGACTCAGTGGATCAGAACGCGAGGACGAGCTGGTAGTCCTCGGCCGACTTCTGGCCGCCATCGTAGAGACGGATGTAGAAGGTCTCGGCATTGTGCCGGGCCCTGACACTCAGGTGCTTGAAGGGCCATCCCTGTCCGATCTCGATGATCCTGCCGCGCTCATCCACACAATCCATGCGGATGGAGGAGTAGTGGGGCTTCCAGGCCATGCCAGTCGTGGCCAGGGCGCTGAGCCGTTGGCCCTTGTTGAGGGTGACCTTGAAGACATCGATATCGCGCCGGGTTGCGATGGTGCCCGTCACGACGCCGGGCTTTGGAATCACATTGGCCAGGGCGCGGGTGTCGTTGGGTTCGGATTCCTGATACAGATGGATACCGCCATTCACGGTCAGCGTCGCTTCCTGGCTCGTGACGCTCACGGGAGTGGGCTCGCTGTCGGTGACGGTCACTTTGTAGAGCGTTCCGTCATCGGTGATACCAGTCGTGAACGAATAGGAAGGCGCGGTGGCGCCACTGATGGGAGCGCCGTTCTTGAACCACTGGTAGGTGTAGGGAGCCTTGCCGCCGGTGACAGCCACTGTAAAGGTTACTGAGGAGTGCACGTTCACCGTCTGATTCGCGGGCTGCTGGCTGATCGCGAGGGGCAGAATCTGTTCGTACTGGACATCGTCTAACCAGACCTTGTCCAGAGCGCCGGTGGTGTTGGAATCCTTTGCCCACTGCCAGCTGATCACGTGGGAGCCGGCGGGCACTTCGTAGCTCATCTGGTTCCAGTCGACTTCACCGCTGATGCGGTCCTGGGCCACGCCATCGATCATGACCGTGTAGAAGTCGAAGCCCCGTTCGGTGCTGCCCTTCCACCAGAAGGAGAGGTTGCCGGGACCCGTCACGCGAGTCTGGATCGTGGTCTTGGCGTTGTCGGGGCAGAGGCCGTGAGCCGAGGTCGTGCCCTGGTGATAGTAGTCGCTATCCGTTTCCCAGGTGCCAACGGCCTTGAAGGTCAAGTTGCAGTTGTCCAGAGCCGCGCAATCCGCGAACACCGGAAGAACGATGGTCACGCCATCGCTGACATCGGACCAAGAGGAGTAGAGTCCGGCCGTGTTCATGGCCCGCACGCGGGCGTAGACCGGCTGACCGTCCCAGCGGCCCAGATCCGTCAGGGTCTTGGTGAGGACATTGCCCACCCGGCCATCGAATACATCGGAAGCACCCGGTGTGGAACCCACCTGCAGGTAGTAGCCCACGATCTGGCCATCGGGATCCGCTGCGGTCCCCTGGGTCCAATTGAACGTGATCGCGTCCAGATTGGCGGTACCTGAGGGCTTGGTGGGCATGCCTTCCGGCGGTGTGACATCGGCGGGAATGCTGTACACATCGAAGCTCATGGCTGGAGCGGAAGCGGAGATGTTCCGGATTCCGAAGTTCGTCCAGGTTCCGTCGTAGCGGGAGGTATTGGGTAAGGTCGTCGGTCCGATCTCCTTGCCCGCGACGTAGAAATCCTCCGCATTCGCGTCGGCGGCGTTCGTCTCGATCTCCTCGAGGCCATCCGCCTCCATCAAGCGCAGGAGTTTGTGCTCGGTGAAGGAGTTGTCGTAGACGTAGTTGAAATTGTTCGAGTCCAGCCTGGAATCCACATGCCACACCAGCAGGCCGTCTCCGAGGATGGGCCGGTTGGCATCGTTTCCGGTCAGCTGCCGGTTCTGCACCATGTAGAACTCACCGAAAGGGGTGCTCGAGGTGGCTTCGGGCATGACGATGAGGGCGTCCTTGTTGGTGGACTGATCCCGCAGCGTCTTCGTGCCGGCGGAAATCTTGGTGTCCACGACGTCCGGCGTGATCCAGTCCAGGAGCCACTTGCTGAAGCAGTTGTGGTCGCCGACCCAGTCCATCATGTCGAGTCCGCCGATGCCGCCCCGGGGGCCGACCGAATCGTCGTAGTCGTAGTAGTCAGGCAGGCCCAGCCCATGGCCCTGTTCGTGGATCAGCGTCTTGGGCGAGAACGGACCGTCGTATTTCATGTTTCCGTTCGTGTCCATGTAGCGCGATTCCCACTGCCAGCAGTACTTGCCGAAGCTCAGGCCGTCGAGCTTGAACGTATCGTCGTTGAACGCGGTCTGATAGCCCCACCAGAAATTGGCCCAGCCATTATCTGGCCCCGTCCAGACCACGGAGAAGAAGTCGACCTTGCCATCGCCATTGTTGTCGTACTGATTGAAGGTCTGCCCCTGGTTGTGGAAATAGGTCAAAGCCTCTTTGATCAGGGCTTCGCGGCCCACCGTCGTCTGGGCCATGTCCGCGCGGTTGTAGCCAGGGCGGTACCACCCCATCACGTTGCCGGTGAGGTTCAGTTGATTGTAGGAAGAGCGGAGATAGAACTGCTTGTAACTTTCGTAAGGCGGCGGTACGTTGCTGTCGCCTGCGCCGAAGACCCGGCCTTCCACCTGCGCTCTCGAATTCACGGCCTCGTTGTGCGGGTAGTCATTGAAGTCGATAAGGATCGTGAAAACCTTCACGGTGCCCGTGGTCGGCATGTCCTTCCAGGCGGGCGGGGGTTCCGTAAGGATGCTCGGGGCGAGCAGGCCCTTCTCCATGGCCCGTTTCTTGAGCTTGTACTGGGCCCTCAGAAGCAGGTTGGGATTAACCTTCTGATTCCCGATGGCTTTTGCAAACTGGATGCGCTGTTGGAGCGTTCCATCCTTGATGTACTGCTGGATCATGTCTCGATCGGGGGGAACCATCGAGTAGGCAGTATTTACCGTTAGCAGGGCTCCGGCCAGGAACCGTGCGGAGAGCAAAGGCATATTTACCTCCTTGGATTGAAAGAAGCCGGAAAAGTACATAAGTTGGGTGGATCGAGAACCATTGCACAGCCATCCCGGGTGAATGTCAATCCTGTTTCAGGAAAACATCCCGGGAAAACATCACGATCCTCTGCAGGCCTTCGGCCACCTTCCTTCACTCCTTCGAAGGGCTGGCCTTTGACCGTCTCTACCGGGCTGGATTGACGCTTCCGGCAGTTCTAATGGTGGCTTCTCTGCTCAGCCCTTTTTTTTGGAATATTTGTCCGTTCTGCGATCCATGGGGGAACGGCCTTCGGGGCGATTGAATGAATTGGGCCCCTTGCGTGGTGCGCGATTCTTGTCCTCGTAGGACGCGGCGTTCTTTTTGTATGGATGAACCGGGCGCTCGCCCTTGGTTTCGAAGGTCTTCTGGCCCGGGGTCCAGCCAGGCTTCTCCCCTGGCCGGGGGGTGTAGCTTTTCTTTTCACGTCGGGGTTCAGCCTTCGGCACATCCGGGATATCGAATCCGCCGTGGGCTTCGTCTTCGATCAGGGAAAGCAGCGCGGCCACGAGGGGAGCCGATTCTCGCTGCGCGAGCATCGTCTTCGCCAGATCGAGAAAGGCGGGCGCGTTCTGGTCGTTCACACGGTTGGCCAATCGCTTGGCCCGCGCCTCCCGGATCTCCGCCTGGGTCGGCACGCCGCGCCAATCCAGCTGCAGGCCGCCGCGGCGGCCCCAAGCCAGCAGGATGCGGGATTCCTTGAAGCTCACCAGGGCCATGGAGGTGCCCTTGGCACCCGCGCGGCCCGTGCGGCCGGAACGGTGGATGTAGTTCTCGAACTGTGTGGGAATGCCCATATGCACCACGAGCGGCATGTTCTCCACGTCAATGCCGCGGGCCGCGACATCCGTGGCCACTAGGTAGCGCAGTTTGCCTTCCTTGAAGCTCGACATGATGCGGTTCCGGGCACCCTGGTTCAGGTCGCCGTGGAGGTAATCGGCGGCGAGACCCGCGTTGCGCAGGGCCTCAGCCACTTCCTCCGTCTGCTGCTTCATCTTGGTGAAGATGAGGGCCGCGCTGGGCTCATCCAGCAGCAGGAAGTTGACGAGGGCCTTGGTCTGGAGGTGATCCGCCACCAGACAGGGCGTGTGCGTAATGTCCGCGTGCTGGGTGGCGCCGCCGGATTCCCCCAGCTGGATCTTGAAGGGATCCTTCAGGAAGCGCTTGGCCAGGCTGGCGATGGGGGCGGGCAGGGTGGCGGAGAAGAGGTAGGTCTGCGGGTTCTCGGGGATCCGCGCGAGGATGCGCTCCACATCCTCGATGAAGCCCATGTTCAGCATCTCGTCACATTCGTCCAGCACCACCATGGAGACCTTGGAAAGATCCAGGCTCTGGCGCTCCAGATGATCCATGACGCGGCCCGGTGTGCCTACGATGACCGAGGCGCCGTAATGCAGGGCCTTGAGTTGGGGCACGTAGCTGAGGCCGCCCACCAACAGTGCGGCCGCCAGACGGGGCTGGACGCTCATCAGTTCTTCGGAAACCTGCTGAGCCAGTTCGCGCGTGGGTGCCAGGATCAGGACTTGCGGGTGCTTGTCCGCAGTGAGGCGATGGAGCAGGGGCAGGCCGAAAGCCAGCGTCTTGCCGCTGCCGGTGCGGCTTTGCACGAGCAGGTCCCGGCCTTCGAGGCCGGGTTGGAAGCAGGCGGCCTGAACGGATGTAGGCGTGGCGAAGCCGCGGCGATCCAGCGCGGCCAAAAAGGGTTCGCTGCAGCCCAGGGCTGCAAAGGTGGTGGTGTTCAAGGGTTCTCCCGGGGCGCTTGCCGGATGTGAATGGCGATAACTGCGCCTGCCGGTCTTGGCCCAAACGCATATGATCTCATTGGATGGCTTTTAAAGCGAGCGATGTTTTTCCAAGTGGCACCTATGGAACGCAGGCACTGCTCAACTCGCTAGACTGGTTCCATGATCACGCTCCTGTTCATACGCCATGGCATCGCCGAAGACTCCAAAGGAGTCGACTCGGAACGGGCCTTGACCGTCGAAGGCTGGGAGAAATCCCGCGCGGCCATGAAAGGCCTGGTGAAGCGCGGCTTCATTCCCACGCGGGGGGTCAGCAGTCCTTATCGGCGCGCCGCTGAGACGCTGGTGTGCCTGCAGGAAGCCACCGCCAATGGTTTCCCCGTGGGCTATTGGGATGGTTTGAAGCCCGGCGGACATCCCCGCAAGGCCGAAGACTGGCTCCGCGGTGAGCTGGCCGAAGCAGGCGAATTCGACGTTCTGGCATTCGTGAGCCACGAACCCTTCCTGTCCACTTTCATCCGGCACTTGACCAAGCGCTCCATCGAAGTGAAGAAGGCCAGCTGCACGGTCCTTCACTGGGACGGCAAGTCCTTCGAATTCGCGGCGCATTTCACACCCGCGGAATTGCGCGAAGACTGACCGGATTCAGTTGGGAAGGCTGCCGAGACCCGAGGCGATCTCGCGGCTCAGGGCGTCCAAAATGCGATCGTGGGCCGCGACCAGATCTTCAATGGCGCTGCCCTTCACAGGTTCCTGCAGGGACGATTTCCGCAGCAAGACCATCTGGTCATTGTCCATGCGCGTCACCATCCACGTTCCCTGGAACACCAGCGTGCCGCCCAGCTCGCCATCGAACTGCTGTACCTCCAGGGTGATCCGATAGGCAGCCTTGACGCGGCCTCCTTCGGGATAGGGTACCGCGGGCCCGCCACCCAAGAGGGCCGATAGGTCATCCACCAGGACCCGCTGGATGTCCTTTTCGAGGGTGTTGCCCCAGCGGTGCGTCTCCGAAAGCCGGTGCACGCCTGGCGCTTTCAGGATCACGATCTGGGACCGCTGCAGGAGATCCGGCAGCAGCACCGGTGCGATTTCCACGGCAAGAGCTTTGCCCTGGGTGGTGTTCGCCGTTTCCAGGGGCGTCAGCGTGTGGAATACCACGGGGGGCGAGGATTTGACGCAGCCAATGGCCAGTGCCAGTCCCGCCAGAACAGGGAGGACCGTTCGTTTGATCATGGTTCCTGCTCCTTTCCCTTGCCCCAGATCAGGGTTTCTGGATTGCGCTGCAGGCTGTCCGCCAGATCACGTAATGCGCGCGAGGCCTTGGTGAATTCATCCAGCGTTCGCTGCAGATCACGCTGCAGCGGAGAATCGGATTTGAGCACCTTCTCCATCGCCGCGAGAGCGGACTGCGCCTGAGCGAGGGTTGCTTCGGCCTTGGGCGCGGTCTCCTTGTCCAGGTGCTTGATGAGCTCCGTGGCTTCCTGCAGCGCTTCTCGCAAGGCGGGAATGCTGGTCTTCAGTTCGTTCGCGATGTCCTCCAGGGGAAGTTTCTGGAGTTTGTCCAGGAAGCTCGTGAGATTGGACAGCAGAGCGCCCATGGTGGACGGTGTGGTGGGTATCTCTCGGTATTTCCCGTACTGTCCCAGCGTTCTGGGCGGCGCCTGGGGGTAGAAATCCAGATCCACGAAAAGGCTGCTGGTCAGCAGGGAACCCATCTTGAGCTGGGCGCGCAGGCCCCTCGCGATCAGCTGCTCGACGACCTTGTCCATGGAAGCCGTTCCACCGCCCAGGAGCGTGAGCCGTTCGGGCTCGATGGCGATGAGCACAGGCACGTGCACTTCCAGCTTCTGGGTCTGCAGTTCGAGTTTCAGGTCTTCCACTTGGCCGATCTTGATGCCTCGGAATTCCACGGAAGCCCCGCGGGTGAGCCCCCGCACGGATTCGTTGAAGTCCACCACGTAGTAGCGGCGGTCCAGGTAGACCTTCTCGTAGATGCGGTCATGGCTGGCATACAGGGCGAAGACCTGGTTCTTGGGCGCTGGCTCGCTGGACTCGAGGCTCACGGGATTCTCGAAGGCCACGCCCCCCAGCAGCAGATCGATCATGGAATCGGAGCTCATGCGGATGCCGTTGGAATCCAGCGTCACATCCACGCCGCCCACGTTCCAGAAACGGGTGTCCTTGTGCACCAGTTTGTCGTAGGGCGCGCGGACGAAGACCTTGATGGACACGGACTTTCCATCGGGCTCCAGGTCGTAGCCCGCCACCTCGCCCACGGGAATCTGCCGGAAGTAGACGGGAGAGCCGATGCTCATGGAACCCAGCTTTTCCGCGCGCAGGGTGAAGAGCTGGCCATCCTGATGGCTGATCACCGTGGGTGGGTTCTCCAGGCCTTCGAAACGGCGGGATGATTTCCCTGGCTCTCCAGGATCCATGCTGATGTAGGCGCCCGACAGCAGCGTGCCGAGGCCGGAAACGCCACTGGTGCTGACCCGGGCGCGCACGATCCAGAAGCGGCTATGCTCGGACAGGAGATCCGAGGCATCTCGGGTGAGTTCCGCCGTCACTTCGACCTTGGACTGGTCGCGGCTGAGCCTGATGGATTTCACCTTGCCGATTTCCACTTCCTTGCACTTGATCTTGGTGCGGCCCGCCTCGAGGCCATCGGCGTTGGGGAAAGTGATCACGATGGAAGGGCCCTGGGTCACGAAGGCATTGAAGGCAAGCCAAACGCCGATGACCGTGGCCACGAGGGGAATCAGCCAGACCGTGGGCAGCCGCCGCCGGCGGCGCACGACGGGCTCGGCCACGCGATCGGGCATCTTGGTTTCCTGTTCGGGTTCGTTCATACCCTATCCTCGCGCTCCATTTCGTCCCAGAGAAGACGTGGATCGAAACTGTGGGAAGCCAGCATGGTGGTGACCACCACCAGGGCGAAAGCCATGGCGGCGGGGCCTGGTTCGATGGTGGCGATGCGGCCCATGGAGACCACCGCTACCATCAGCGTCACCACGAAGATGTCCAGCATGGACCACCGCCCGATGATGACCGTGAGCCGGTAGAGCCGGGTCCGGGTGTCCGGCCGCCAGCGGGAGTGGCGGTGCAGCGAAAGCAGCAGGAAGCTCAGGATGACGATCTTGAGCAGCGGCACCACGATGCTGGCGAAGAAGATGAGCAGGGCCAGGGGCCAGGAGCCTGTTCTCATGAAATAGATGATGCCGCTCATGATGGTGTCCGATTGTTCCCGGCCGAAGGAGATGATCCGCATCATGGGCAGGACATTGGCGGGAATGTAGAGGATCGTCGCGGTGAGGACCAGGGCCCAGGTGCGCTGGACGCTGTCCGGTTTGCGGCTATGCAGCGCTGCGCCGCACCGGGGGCAGGATTCGCGATCATGGAAGGGAGACAGCCGTCCGCACGCGTGGCAGCGGGCAAGGGACGATCCTCTCGCCGTCAGCGCGCTCATGCCCTGTCTCCCAGCGCGTCCCACACCGTCATGGGATCCAGCGATGACGCCACGGCACTGACGGTGATGATGAATCCGGCGAGGGCATAGATGGAAAACCCCGGCGCCACGAGGGCCATATCGGTGAGCTTGACGTAGGCCACCAGGATGCCCAGCAGGAATACTTCCGACATGGCCCAGGTCTGGAATTCCAGCACGATGCGGAAGATGCGCGCCGTCCATGGTCCGTTCCGATGCCGTTTGGCCTGGATCAGCACGAAGGAGAGTCCGCACATGTAGATCGGAGGCGCGACGATCACCGTGGTGATCAGGATGGCCGCCAGCCAGGGCCAGCCGAGGGTCACCAGGGCTTTGGCGCAGCCCGGAATGGTGGCTTCCTGCCAGGAGCCGTGGAGCTGGAGAACCAGCAATGGGTAGGCGTTGGCGATGCCGAACAGCACCAGGGAGGTGAAGGCCAGTGCGAGGGGAGTGTCGAGTGATCGGCGCGACCCCTGCCGGAGCACGGCTCCGCAGCGGGCGCACAGGGCGGTTCCCGTTGCCGGCAGATGGCTCATCTGGTGCACCAGATCGCATTCCGGACAAGCCATGAGCGAAACGTTCGCCAAGCAGGACCTCGAAAGAATGATTATGGCGATTATGGAGTAGGAGATGGAGCGGGTCCATCGCGCAAACGATGGATACACCTACATCAGCGGCGAATTTGAATCGATGCTTGAATCCGGTGGGTTCTTCGATTACGATGACCTTACTTGACGGATTGTCATATTCTATGCGCCGTTGAGGCATGAGATTTTCCGGTTTGTAGCATTTATGCCGGAAGCTCGACGACTGCCCCATCCCTTGCGGATGGGGCGGCCTGGCATTGGCTTATTTGAGGAGGAGGCAGTCATGCAGTCCCAACCCGTAGGCCTCTATGATCCCCGGCACGAGCACGACGCGTGCGGCATCGGCGCGGTGGTGCGCGTCTCCGGCCGCAAGGACCACTCCATCCTCGACATGGCCAAGGACGTGCTGATGAACATGCAGCACCGCGGCGCCATGGGCGGCGATGAGTGCACCGGCGATGGCGCCGGGATCCTTTTCCAGATCCCCGATGAATTCTTTGCCGCCGAAGCTAAGCGCTTGGGCTTCGTGCTGCCGCCCGCCGGTCACTACGGCGTGGCCATGCTCTTCCTGCCCCGGGAGAAGGCCGCGGCGGAAGCGGGCGAGGCCTGCTTCGAGGAGGCATGCTGCCGGTTCGGCCTGCGCATCATCGGCTGGCGGGACGTCCCCACCCGGAACCGGAGCCTGGGCGCCCTGGCCCGGAAGAGCGAACCCCGCATGTGCCAGGCCTTCGTGGATGGCGGCGGTGAGTCCGGGGACGAGCTGGAACGAAGGCTCTACCTCATCCGGAAACGGGCTGAGCGCTGGGCACAGGAGGCGGGGGACTTCATGTTGGAGTTCTACGTGACCTCCTGCTCCACGCGCACTGTGGTCTACAAGGGCATGTTCGTGGCGCCCCAGCTCTTCGACTACTTTCCGGACCTGGCCGAGCCCACGGTCGCTTCGTCCCTGGCGGTGGTCCATCAGCGGTACAGCACCAACACCTTTCCCAGCTGGAAGCTGGCCCAGCCCTTCCGCATGGTGGCCCACAACGGGGAGATCAACACCCTGCGGGGCAACATCAACCTGATGCGCGCGGTGGAAGCCAGCCTAGCCTGCCCCGAGTTCGGTCCGGACATGCAGAGCCTCCTCCCCATCGTCCAGCCCGGAGGCAGCGATTCCGCGGCCTTCGACAACGCGCTGGAACTCCTGGTGCAGGCGGGGCGGTCACTGCCCCACGGCATGATGATGATGATCCCCGAGGCCTTTCCCAAGAACCGCCAGATCGGCGAGGACCTGCGGGGCTTCTATGAGTACCATGGCGCCCTCATGGAACCCTGGGATGGCCCTGCCGCCATGATCTTCACGGATGGCGTCGTGGTGGGCGGGACCCTCGACCGCAGCGGCCTGCGGCCCTGCCGCTACGTCATCACCACCGATGGTCTGCTCGTCATGGCCAGCGAGGCCGGTGTCATCCCCTTCGAACCCGAGCGCATCCGCATGAAGGGCAAGCTGGGGCCGGGACGGATGATCCTCGCCGACACCGCCCAGGGCCGCATTCTCCACGACTACGAGATCAAGAGCCGCATCGCCCGGCAGAAGCCCTATCGGCGCTGGCTGGAGCAGAATCGCATCACCCTGCGAGGCCTGTTGGGACCCAGTGCGGCCGCCCGCCACGACGAGGGCACCATCGCCCCGCGGCTTCGGGCCTTCGGTTACACCCAGGAAGATCTGGACCGAATCGTGGCCCCCATGGCCTTGAACGGTCAGGAACCCGTGGGTTCCATGGGTACGGACACGCCCCTGGCGGTACTCAGCGAGCGCCCGAAGCTGCTCTTCGACTACTTCAAGCAGATGTTCGCCCAGGTCACGAACCCTCCGCTGGATTCCCAGTGGGAAGGCCTCGTGATGTCGCTCCTCACCTTTGCGGGCAGGCACCACAATATTCTCGAGGAAAGCCCCGAGCACTGCCGGATGCTGGAACTGCGTCACCCGATCCTCAGCAACGAGGACATGGCCCAACTGCAGTCCTTGAAACGGCCGGATTTCAAGGTCGTCACGCTGGATACCACGTACGCGCTGGATCCGGTGGAGCCGGGGAAGGCGCTCGCAGCGGCCGTAGCTGGGCTCTTGGCTGAGGCGGACCGGGCCATCCTGAAGGACGATGCCTCCATGCTGATCCTCAGCGATCGGAGGGAAGGACCGGATCGCGTGCCGATCCCATGTCTGATGGCGGTCTCGGCCCTTCACGAGCATCTCCTGGTGAAGGGTCTGCTGGGCGCCGCGGGCTTCGTGGTGGAAAGCGGCGAGCCCCGCGAGGTAGCCCACATCGGTCTGCTGTGCGGGTTCGGTGCCAGCGGCGTGAATCCGTATCTGGCGCTGGAAAGCATCAGCTACATGGTGCACCAGGGTCAGCTGCAGACCTGCCTGGAACTGGAAGCCCTCCACGACAACTACATCCTGGCGCTCAAGAAGGGGCTGCTGAAGATCATGTCCAAGATGGGTATCTCCACGCTGCCCAGCTATCGCGGCGCCCAGCTCTTCCAGGCCGTGGGCCTCTCGCGGGAGGTGGTGGAAACCTACTTCCCCGGCATTGCGAGCCCCATTGGTGGAGCCGGTTTGGACGTAATCGCGCGGGAAACCCTGCTGCGGAATCAAGACGCCCACGGCGTTCGTGAACAAGGTGGCCTGGAGCTGGACTACGGCGGCGAGTACGCATGGCGAGTGAACGGCGAGCGCCATCTCTGGAGTCCCGAGTCCATCACCCTGCTGCAGCGGGCGGTGCGGGAGGACGATCCGGAATTGTACCGGCGTTTCGCCGCCATCATCAATGATCACGGCACGACGCTGCGGAGCCTCCTGGAGCTCATCCCAGGAGATCCGGTGCCTCTGGATGAGGTGGAGCCCGTCGAGTCCATCGTGAGACGGTTCTGCACCGGTGCCATGTCCCATGGCTCCCTCAGCCGCGAGGTCCACGAGACCATCGCCATCGCCATGAATCGGCTGGGCGCAGCCAGCAACACGGGCGAAGGGGGCGAGGACCCCGCACGCTACCAACCCCAGGCGGATGGCGAGGACCGCAACTGCGCCATCAAGCAGGTGGCCAGTGCGCGGTTCGGCGTCACCATCGAGTACCTCTCCAACGCGAAGGAGATCCAGATCAAGATGGCCCAGGGCGCCAAGCCCGGCGAAGGGGGCCAGCTCCCCGGCGCCAAGGTCACGCCGGAGATCGCGCGGCTGCGCCATAGCACACCGGGGGTCACCCTCATCTCGCCGCCGCCCCATCACGACATCTACTCCATCGAGGAACTGGCCCAGCTCATCTACGATTTGCGCTGCGCGAATCCCTCGGCGCGCATTTCAGTGAAGCTGGTATCCGAGGCGGGCGTGGGCACCGTAGCCGCGGGCGTGGCCAAGGCGGGCGCAGACGAAGTGTTGGTGAGCGGCTTCGACGGCGGCACCGGCGCGAGCCCCTTGTCCTCCATGAAGCATGCCGGACTTCCCTGGGAGCTGGGACTCGCGGAAGCTCAGCAGACCTTGGTGCTCAACGGGCTCCGGGGTCGCGTCACGGTGCAGACCGATGGCCAGCTCCGGACGGGCAGGGACGTAGTGATCGCAGCGCTGCTGGGCGCGGAACGCTTCGGCTTCGGCGCGGGCATCCTGGTTTCCCTGGGCTGCATCCTCCTGCGCAAGTGCCACGAGGGCAACTGCACCGCGGGCATCGCCACTCAACGGGAAGAGCTACGGCGCCAGTTCGCAGGCAAGCCTGAATTCGTGGAGCGTTACATGAGATTCGTGGCCGAGGATGTGCGCGAATGGATGGCACGTCTGGGGTTCCGGCAGTTCGAGGAAATGGTCGGCCGCGTGAATTACTTGAGGCAGCGCGAGGCTGTTCCCCATTGGAAAGCCCAGGGGCTGGATCTCTCCGCGCTGCTGGCCGAACCCGTGGGCCAGGATCTCCACTGCGTGCGCGCAGGCTCGCACACGGGTCTCTCCGATCATCCCGACTGGGCCATCCTGGATCGCTTGAAGCAGTCCATTCTCGCGGCGAAACCCGCGCGGATCGAGATGGGCATCCGCAATGTGCACCGTGCCGTCGGCACCATTCTCAGCCACCGCATCACCCGTTTGCACGGGGGCAGGGGTCTCCCTGACGGCACGCTGGAACTGCATTTCCGGGGTTCCGCGGGCCAGAGTTTCGGCGCCTTCCTGACCCACGGTGTGACCATGGTGCTGGAGGGCGAGGCCAACGATCACCTTGGCAAGGGTCTCTCCGGAGGCCGGATCGTCGTGAAGGTGCCGGAGGGATCGGCGTTCAAGCCCGATGAGAACTGGATCGCGGGGAACAGTCTTCTCTACGGCGCCACGGCGGGAGAGGTCTTCCTCAACGGCCTCGCGGGGGAGCGTTTCGCCGTGCGGAACAGCGGCGCCACCGCCGTGGTCGAGGGAGTCGGCGACCACGGCTGCGAGTACA
>DCFP01000186.1:15637-19099 GCA_002319925.1 Holophagaceae bacterium UBA1801
ACCACGGCTGCGAGTACATGACCGGAGGTGTAGTGGTGGTCCTGGGCCGCGCGGGCCGCAATTTCGCGGCCGGCATGACCGGCGGTGTGGCCTACGTGCTGGACGAGCACCAGATCTTCGACACCTTGTGCAATCTCGACACGGTGAACATCGAAGGCGGCATCCGGCCCGATGAGGACACGCTGCTGCGCTCCTTGGTGGAGAAGCACGTGGCATGGACCGGAAGCCCGAAGGCTCTGGGGTTGCTGGAGCAGTGGCCCGAAGCCGCGGGGCACTTCGTCAAGGTCATCCCTTTGGAATACGAACGGGCGATGCAGAGGCCGGAAACGCGGCCCGTCATCGCCATGAACGCGGACATGATCGAGGAGGTGGTCAGTGGCAAGGCTTGATGGATTCCTGGAATACGGGCGGGAAGAAGCGCCCCATCGCACCATCGAGGAGCGGGTGAAGGACTACCGCGAAGTGGAACTTCCCTTGCCGGAAACAGCGCTCCAGGCGCAGGCTGCGCGATGCATGGACTGCGGGATTCCCTTCTGTCACGGCTCGGGTTGTCCCCTGGCCAATCGCATCCCCGAGATGAACGACCGCATCCATCGCGGCCGCTGGCGCGAGGCGGCGGCGATCCTCCACGCCACGGACAACTTCCCGGAGATCACCGGGCGCGTGTGTCCAGGGCTGTGCGAGTCCGCATGCACCCTGGGTCTCCATGGGGATGCGGTGTCCATCCGCCATCTGGAACGCATGGTCGCTGATCGCGCCTGGGCCGAAGGATGGGTGGAACCACTGCCACCGCGCATGCGCATGGGCGGGAAGGTGGCCATCATCGGCAGCGGCCCGGCGGGCCTGGCCGCTGCACAACAATTGGCGAGAGCGGGTCACGACACCGTCGTGTTCGAGCGCGAGGGCCGGATCGGTGGCTTGCTCCGCTACGGCATTCCGGACTTCAAGCTGTCCAAGACCTTGATCGACCGGCGCATCGAACAGATGGAAGCCGAGGGTGTGCGCTTCGAAACGGGCGTGGCCGTGGGCGAGGAGATCTCCGTGTCCTACCTTCGCAAGCGGTTCGATGCCATCGTCCTGGCCATCGGGGCGGGTGTTCCACGGGATCTGGATGTACCAGGCCGCGATTTGCGGGGCGTGCACTTCGCGCTGGACTACCTGGGGCAGCAGATCCGTTTGAACGCGGGGGAGATCGTGGCGGATCCCATCCACGCCATCGGCAAGCGGGTGCTCGTGATCGGCGGTGGCGACACCGGCAGCGATTGCTTGGGTACCGCCATCCGCCAGGGCGCCACGCAGGTCCACCAGATCGAGCTGCTTTCGCGGCCCCCCGAGAAGCGCCCCTTCGACATGCCGTGGCCCGCCTGGCCCAAGCTCTTCAAGACCACCACCAGCCACGAAGAGGGCTGCATGCGCAGCTGGGGCTTCGCCACGGACTGGCTGGAGGGCAGGGATGGACGGGTCACGCGCTGGCACGGGCACGACAAGCATTCCGGAGAGACGCTCTCCCTGGAGGCCGATCTCGTGATCCTGGCTCTGGGCTTTCTGCACGTGGTCCAGCAGGGCCTGGTGGAACAGTTCGGCGTGGAGCTGGATGCCTTCGGAAACATCCGTGTGGATGCGGAGGGGAGCACGAACGTTCCCGGTGTCTTCGTGGCAGGGGACGCGATCCTGGGCGCTTCGCTCGTGGTGAGGGCCGTGCAGACCGGCCGCCAGGCAGCGAAAGGGGTGAATGACTATCTCCGGGGATAGCGCTTTTCCTGCCGCTGTGGTGAGCTGGAGCCATGCGACGTCCCGCTCCCACCTTCGCCACCCTGCCATCGGGCGTGAAGCTCCACTACCGCATCCAGGGGGAACCCGGGGCCCCCTGGTTGGTGCTGATCAACGGCCTGTTGTCGGACACCACCATGTGGTACGGCGTGCTGCCGGGGCTCACCGCGCATTTCCGGGTGTTAACCTTCGATAGCCGGGGTCAGGGCAAGTCCGATGTGCCGGAGGATGGTCCCTACACCGTCGAAACCATGGCCCGCGAGGCCTGGGACATGTTTCAGGTGCTGGGCATCGAGAAGCCATGGCTCCTGGGCCTTTCCAACGGCAGTGCCATTTCGCTGGAGTTGTTGTCCTCGCATCCAGGTGCCTTCGCGGGCGCGGTGCTGACCAGCAGCATGCCCTGCATCGACTTCACCACGCGATTGCGGATCCTGCATTGGATCCAGTGCCTGGATCTCGGCGGTGCGCTCATGCAATTCGACGCTGCGGCACCCTACCTCTGGGGCGATCGCTTCCTGGAGCAGCGCCACGCGGTCCTGCGCTCCTTCCATCAGATCGTGGCCTCGGGCCAGGGACATGCGGTCTCAGAGGCTGCTGCCGACAAGGAGCTGTACAAAGGGGCCCGCTTGCAAATGGAAGGGGTCATGGATTGGGACAGCCGCAATCGTCTCAGCCGGATCGTGGATCCCATTCTGATTCTGAGTGGCGCGGAGGATCTTTTGACGCCTCCGTGGAAATGCCTTGCTACCGCCCAGGGCATCCAGCACAGCCAATTCGAAGTCGTTCCAGGCATTGGCCACTCTTTGCCCGTGGAGGACCCGAAGCTTTACACCGAACTGGTTTTGGGATTCATTAACAAAACGATAAGGCGATCGGAATTGCATGGCCGAGCAGGGGCATCTAAGCCATAATCTAGTGTCCCAAGCCAAACCATGCTTGTTTGCGTTCCCCGGGAGGGGAAATCTATGCCGACTGAAGTTCCATCGCCCGCCGTCCTCAGTCTCCAGGAGCTGAAGGAGCAGTCCATCGGCCGTCTGGCCGAGATGGCGAAGGCCTATGCGATCGAGAATCCGCTTTCGTTGAGGAAACAGGAGCTGATCTTCCGGCTGCTGGAGGCCCAGGCCGAGAAGGAAGGCATGTTCTTCGCGGAAGGCGTGCTGGAGGTGCTCCCGGAGGGCTTCGGCTTCCTTCGCGCCCCGGAGCACAATTACCTAGCAGGCCCAGACGACATCTACGTTTCGCCGAGCCAGATCCGAAGATTCAACCTTCACTCGGGCGACACCCTTTCCGGCATGATCCGCCCGCCGAAGAACGAGGAGAAGTTCTTCGCGCTTTTGCGGGTGGACGCCATCAACTTCGATCCCCCGGGCTCGACCAAGGACCGGGTCCATTTCGATGATCTCGTGCCCCTGTACCCCACCGCCATGCTGAAGATGGAACGGGATGCGCAGGAACTCTCGACCCGGTCCATGGATCTCATGACGCCGCTGGGCAAGGGGCAGCGCGCCTTGATCGTGGCGCCGCCCCGCACGGGCAAGACCGTGCTGCTCCAGAACATCGCCAATTCCATCACGGCCAATCACCCCGAGGTCTTCCTCATCGTGCTCCTCATCGACGAGCGTCCTGAGGAAGTGACGGACATGGAACGGCACGTGAAAGGCGAGGTCGTCTCCAGCACCTTCGACGAGCCCG
>DCFP01000190.1:0-189 GCA_002319925.1 Holophagaceae bacterium UBA1801
GTGTCGTAGACGTACATCTGGGCGAAGCCCCACAGGGTCTGCACCGTCATCACTACGGTCATGCCCTTCTGCACGGCGCGCTTGATGGCCGGGTAGAGGGGCTTGTTCACGTGGCCTAAACCGGTTCCGGCAATGACGAGGCCGCGGTAGCCCATGCTTGAGAGGCCGTCGATGATGTCCGGGTTGAAG
>DCFP01000190.1:446-722 GCA_002319925.1 Holophagaceae bacterium UBA1801
TGTCCGGGTTGAAGTTCGGATAGTAGTACTGGATCGTGGTCTTCTCCTCGAAGACCGGTGTAATGACAGGCACGCGGCTGGGATCGCGGCGCTGGATCTCGCTGGAGATGTACTTGAAATGGCTGCCATCCTCGTTGGGATAACGGCTCACGGTGGCCAGCGGCGTGGCGCCCACGGTGCGGAAGGTGCTGCGATAGCTGGAGTGCATCTTCCGGCAGCGGGTGCCGCGATGGAGAAGATCGTAGTTATCGGAGGTGGGCCCGAACATGCAGAGCA
>DCFP01000190.1:993-3458 GCA_002319925.1 Holophagaceae bacterium UBA1801
ACCTCGGCGATGTCGCACTCGGCCGCGGTGCGCACGGCGTTCATGAGATTGAGCGCGGCGTCCGACGAGGGCCGGTCCGAAGAGCGCTGGGAACCCACGATCACGATGGGCACGGGGCTGTTCTGCACCATGAAGCTGAGGATGGCGCCCGTGTGCGACATCGTATCCGTGCCATGGCCGATGACGATGCCGGCAGCGCCCTTGGCGATTTCCTCGCCGATGGAGATGGCCAGGGCCTTGTATTGCTCCGGGCCCATGTTCTCGGAGAAAACGCCGAAGAGCTTCTTCGTGGTGAGGTTGGCGATGTCCGCCAGCTCCGGCACGGCGCCATACAGCTCGCCGGGTGTGAAGGCCGGAATCACGGCGCCGGTGCGGTAGTCCAGGCGGCTCGCGATGGTCCCGCCGGTGCCCAGCAGGGTGACGTTCTTCTTCTTGGGATCGAAGGGGAAGTCCTTCTCGGGGATCTTGTAGACGGCCTTCTTGTAGCCCGTTTCCTTGGCGGAGACAATGCGGTCTGCGGCGATGCCCACGTTGTAGCCGTTGAAGAGTTTCACCACGAGGTGCAGGTCGTCGAAGGTCTCGCTGCGAGGCAGGATGACGCCGATGAACGTAGAGCCGCGGTCGTTGGTGACCTCGACCTCGCTCCAGACGCCGATCTGGTACTTGTCCAGGAGTTCGCGGACGGGGCCTCGGTAGCCCTGGAGGCGGTCGGTGCGTTCGCTGATGGGGATGCTCATGGCGTCACCTCCTGTGCCGCCACCCTTCGGGCGGACCTTCGGTCCGTGGCACTTCGCTCCTGCTTCGTGCTCATTTCGTCACCTCAGCGTTCAGCTTGGTGCGGATGAAGGCGGCCACTTCGCTCGCCGCGGCCTTGCCTTTCAGCATGCGCACGGCCTTGCCCGCCAGGAAGCGCACGCGCTTCTCATCGCAATCAGCGCGGGCACTGTCGTAGCCCTCCATGGTCAGGCCATCCACGGAACCGAGCCACTGATCCCGGCCCCGCAATGCGATACCGAGTGCGGCGCAGGCTGCATCTGCATCCAGGCCATCCTGGGCCATGCGCTGAGCCACGGCGGGCACGGCTTCGCGAGGCATACGGCCATCGGTGAAGCGATCAAAGATCTGCGTCCATTCCGCGGCGCCCAGACGCTGCACGGGAACGCCCGCGCGCTTGAGGGCCTTGACCCGCTGGCCGATGGTGATGGCCGCGAACAGCCCATCCACGCCCGTCTTCTCCACGACAGCGTCCACGATGTCCGCGCCGCCCCGGCGGATGAGGTAGTGGGCCGTTTCTTCGGGAACGCGCCAGGACATGTAGCGTTCGATGCGATCCCATGGCGCCGTCTTTAGGCGCCCCTTGGCCTCGGCCACCCGCTCCGGGGTGACGCGAGTGGGTGGGGAATCCGTGTCGGGATACATGCGGTCCGGACCGGGCAGGATGCGCTCGAAGGTCGTGAAGCCGCCCACCAGGGCCTGCCGCGTCTCCTTCGGAACACCGACCGTCGCGTCGCAGAAGCGCAGACGGATCTCCTCGGCGGCCGTCCTGCAATCTCCCTCGGGGCCGAAGACGATGAAGAAGTCGTCGTTCTCGCCCAGGCGCACGCGCTTGCGGATGCGTTCCAGCACACGGTGCTTGTTGGCGAACTCGGGCATCTGGGCGCTGCTGAGCACGATGGGCGCCTCGTCCAGACAGGCGATGACGCGCACGCGGCCGCGCAGTTCATCGAGGAAGGTGGTATCCGGCTGCGTGGGATACTGGGCGATGCCCGCGACGCCATCGATCTTCACGGCGTAGACCTTGCCGCCCGCCTGCAGCGCGCGCTGGGTGAAGCCCAGGTCCACATCGGTGAAGATGTCGCTGATGTCGTAGGCGTTCATCTTGATGGTGGTGGGCTGGAAGAGGCCGCGCTGGCGCAGCTCTTCGCGGATCTTCAGCAGGTTGTGCTGACGCAGGCCTTCGTTGTGCACCAGCTTCACGGCGAAACCCGCACGTGGCACACCCTTGATCTCGCAGCGCTCGCCACCGCGCACGCTCACGTTCACATCCTGGCGGCTGGCGCCGATGCCCGTGCGGACGCGGCCCGTGCTGCGCGCCACCATGCCGCACAAGAGAATGGCGTCCTTCACTTCGTATGGCGTGACGAGCTCGGGACCTGTCACCGTTTCGGTCAGCGGCATGCCCAATCGGTCCGTGCGCCAGATGATCTGGTGGCCTTTGTCCTTCACTTCGCGGCAGGAATCCTCTTCGATGCTCACGTGGGTAACGGTGAGCTTGCGGCCCTTGAAGGGCAGCCAGCCGTTCACGCCCACGATGGCCGTGCGCTGGAAACCCGTGGGGATGGAGCCGTCCAGGTACTGCTTCCGGGCGATGTGGATCTCGTCGATGATGTCCATGTTCATGGTCAGGCAGAGCTCAATGCCCACGTCGATGGCTTCCTGATTGACCAGGAAGGGCGGCGTGTCGT
>DCFP01000190.1:3726-12182 GCA_002319925.1 Holophagaceae bacterium UBA1801
CCATCTCGTAGGTGCAGACGTTCTGGTGGTTCAGGAGGTAGACGATCTCCTTCTTCGTCTTGAACTCCATGAGGGCTGTGCCGTCGTATTCTCCCAGTTCGGAGAGCGTGGGCCGCATGTGGCGCAGCACTTCGCCGTCGTGGGTCTCCGTATAGAGCCCCGCTGGACAGCGGCAGAAGAGCTTCTCCTTGGTGAAGAGCTGCTGGTGGACCTCCAGACCGGAGATCAGGCCCACCGCCTGATAGTCCAGCTTCTCGAGCATGCCGACCCCCTTTGTGTTCACTGGCTAACGCAAAAGAAGGCCCTGGAACTTCCGGGCCTTCTTGATGGTTGGGGAGGAAGGATTTGAACCCTCACCTGACGGAACCAGAATCCGTTGTCCTACCGTTAGACCACTCCCCAAACGGTGCAATGCCTGAAAGAACCTGCATTTCGAATAACGACAAGCGAAGGATAGCGGAAGATCTGGGGCCTGGATGATATATCAAAGCAAAAGTTGATATATCAACACCAGCGCCTGGGACTGACCCGGAATCGATCCAGAAACGCCCATGGCAGTGAAGATTCTTGCGGAGAATCAGGAGCATCGCTGTAATGGATCCCAGATGGAACTCCGGAAGCTTCCCCCGCACGCGCCCCTGACCCGCTCTCTTCGGGAAGAAGTGTACGACCACCTGCGGAACGAGATGAACCGCGGTGGTCTGCAGCCGGGCTCCTTCCTCGATTTGAACCAGCTTGCCAAGCAGCTCGGCGTGAGCCGCACACCGCTTCGGGAAGCCTTACTGCACCTGGAGACCCAGGGATTCGTGACCGTGCTGCCCCGGCGCGGTTTCAGACTCAATCCCCTGACCCTGGATGACATCCGCCACTACTTTGAGATCATCGGTGCCCTGGAAGCCGCCACGATGAAGAGCGTCGGCCACGGGCTCGGCCCATCGGACCTCGCACTCATGAAGCAATTGAACGCCTCCATGGCCGAGGCCGTCGCCTCAAACGACTTCAACCTCTACTACGAACTGAACCTGGCCTTCCACGAAGTCTATCTGGGGAAAAGCGACAACGCCGACCTGCTGGGCCTCATCCGCTCGCTGAAGCAGCGGCTCTACGACTGGCCCCGCCGCGAGGGTTTCGTGAAGGCCTGGGAAGAAGACTCCATCCAGAACGAGCACGAGTCCCTGATCCAACTGCTGGAGCGCGGAGCCATCGACGAGGCCGCCGCCTACCTGCAGAACGTGCACTGGTCCTTCAAGCTGCAGGAGCCGTACATCCACGCCTACTTCTTCGCGAGCCAGGGAAAGAAGTAGGGGTCAGGGAGTAGGGAGTAGGGGGCAGGGGGCAGGGGGCAGGGGGCAGGGGGCAGGAAGTAAAGACGCGGCCCAACGGGCCGCATCCTCAACTGACCACTGACCACCGACCACTGACCCCTTCTAAATCGCTTCCAGCACCTTCACCAGCAGCTTCCAGAAGTTGGCCACGGATGAGACGCTCACACGTTCGTTCGGGGAATGGACTTCCCAAAGATCCGGCCCGAAGGAAACCATCTCCATGCCCGGATATTTGGCGCCGATGAGGCCGCATTCCACGCCGGCGTGCATGGCGCAAATCTGCATGGATTTACCGAAAAGTTCCTGATGGACCTGTTCCATGAGCTGGACCAGGGAGGAGGCGGGCTCGGGTTTCCAGCCAGGGTAGGAATTGATCTGCTCGCTGTGGTACCCGGCCAGGGAACTCACCGCGGCGATGCGCTCGGCCAGGGCGATCTTGGACTCGTTCATGGAGCTTCGGGTGAGCATGGTGATCTCGATGGATTTCGCCTTGGTATCCACCACACCCAGATTCGTCGAGGTCTGCGTGAGGCCCGGAATATCGGGGCTCATGGCCTCGACACCATTGGGCAGCGCGAGAAGTAGACCGATGAGGCTGGCAGCTTCCTTCGCGGGAATCACACGGTCACCGGTGGAAGGTTCGAGGCTGAAGGAAAGTTCGGGTTCGATGGAGCCGAAGGCTGCCCGCCAGTGAGCCTGCAGTTGGGCCAAGTCGCGGTTGAATTCGGGCTCGCTGGCCGCGTTCAAGAAGAAGATCGCGGAAGCCTCGCGGGGAATGGCGTTCCGCATGTTCCCGCCCTTGACGATCGATAGTTCCATGCCATGGCGGTTCATCAGCGCGTATACCACCTGGGCCAGGAGGCGGATTGCGTTGCCTCGCCCCGTGTGGATTTCCATCCCCGAATGGCCACCCTTCAGACCGGAGATCTTCAGCCGGTAGGCCTTCTTGCCACTGGCGGGTTTCTCGAAGTTCACGTCCCGCGAAACGATGGTATCGACGCCGCCCGCGCAGCCGATGGTGAGCACGCCTTCTTCCTCACTATCCAGATTGAGCAGGTACTTGGCCTTCAGCCAATCAGCGGGCATGTTGTGGGCGCCGGTGAGTCCCGTTTCCTCGTCGAGGGTCACCAGTAATTCCAGGGGACCATGGGCAACGTCCTTGCTGGCGAGCAGGGCCAGCCCCGCGCAAACCCCGATGCCGTTGTCCGCGCCCAGGGTCGTGCCATCGGCGCGCAAGATGTCGCCTTCGTGCACCAGCTTCAGAGGGTCATTCTGGAAATTATGTGGGGTGCCTTCGTTCTTCTCGCAAACCATGTCCACATGGGCCTGGATGGCGGTGACGGGGTGATCCTCGCGGCCCGTCGTGGCTTTCTTGCGGATCAGCACGTTGCCGATGGCATCGCGCTCCACCTGGCATCCCAGCCGCCGGCCCTGTTCGGCAACCCAATCCGCCGCCGCCATCTCCTCCTTGGACTTCCTCGGGATCTTCGAGAGTTCCAGGAAGTAGGACCAGAGGGCGCGGGTTTCAGGATCTTGAAGAAGCTTTTCCACATCTGCCTCGAAAGGAATGGTGCGAACACCGGGAACCGCTGGAACGCTCACAGCGAGCGGTCTTTCTATTGGAGGCTACCAAAATAGGAAAGTTTGGAATCATCAGAAATAAACAACCCGTGGATCTCCGTGACGAATTTCTTAAAGAGTTGAAACTCGGCGTCGATCAGTTAGGTATTGAGGTCTTTTGGGACCCTTGGATTCATTGCGGTTAAACCATAAATTAATTGACCTTGCATGAGGCATTTGATTCCTGGTCATTTCCATATTTGACTGTTTTTTCCTAACCTTGCGATCTCCGACACATTTTCCATTTTTGTTGATTAATACATTTTCCGGCTCGTCGGCTAGGTGCTGAATGACGTTCCCCCGCTACCTCACCCTTCGCGCCTACACCAGCATCCTTTGGCTGGTGGCCTTGTGGGCGGCCTTCCACTTCTCCTGGAAGGGCATGGTCTTTGGCGCGGCCGGCGCGGGAGTGAACCTGATCCTGCTTCGTTTCCTCCTCCACCAACCGGGGCTTGGGCCCGGCCTTGAGGTTGAAGCGCAATCCGAGCCCGAGGTTCCAGCGGTCGTTCCTGAGCCCGCGGCACCCAACGGAACGGGCCACATCACCCAGGCCGTGCTCCCGCTCTGGGCCCGGCAGACCTCCAATGCCTGCAGCCAGACCGAGGAAGCCATCACGAACCTCACCGCCCGTTTCGCGGGGATGCAGCGGGAACTGCGGCAGGCCGTGGGGCTTTCCGGCATGGAAGCTACGGAGATGATCCGCAAGGTGATCAAGGAAGGGGAAGCCTCTCTGACGACCATCGTGGAATCCCTGGAAGCCGCCCAGGAAGCCAGGGGCTCCTTCCTCTCCAAGCTCGAGGCCCTTTCGGGTTTCACATCGGAACTGACCCGCATGTCAGAAGATGTGGGCGCCATCGCTTCCCAGACGAACCTGCTGGCTTTGAACGCGGCCATCGAGGCCGCCCATGCACGGGAACTGGGCAAAGGGTTCGCGGTGGTGGCCTCGGAAGTCCGCAAGCTGTCGGACCGCTCCGGGTCCACTGGCGAGCAAATCACCGAGCGCATCGAGAACGTCGCCAAGATCCTCGAAGACACCATGCGCGAATCGCGGGAATACGCGGACCGCGAAGCGGCCATCATCCAGAGCGCGGGCTTCACCATCCAGAGCGTGATCTGGAGTTTCCAGGACGCGGTGGATTCCCTGAGCGCTTCCTCCAGCCGCATGGAGAACGTCAACACCCGCGTGCAGACCGAGATCTCGGAAACCCTGGTCCATCTCCAGTTCCAGGACCGCGTGACCCAGATCCTCCAGAACGTCATCCAGGACATGGAGAAACTCTCGGCGTGGCTTCGCAATCCATCGGTCGAGTTCGATGTGGACCGTTGGCTGAAGGAACTGGAAATGACCTATACCACCCGCGAACAGCACGCCATCCATCACGGCGAGACAGCGGAAAATGACGCGCCCGCAAACGGGGCGTCCGAATCCGGCTCCTCCGACATCACCTTCTTCTGAGTGCAGCCATGGCCAAGACGATCATGATCATCGACGACTCCGCGAGCCTGAGGCAGGTGGTGGCCATCACCCTCCACGAAGCGGGCTACGAGGTCCAGGAGGCCATCGATGGCCGGGATGCCATAGCGAAGCTCCAAGGCCAGAAGGTCCACCTGATGATCTGCGATGTGAACATGCCGAACATGGACGGGATCACGTTCCTGAAGACCGTTCGCACGCTGCCCAACTACAAGTTCACGCCCATCATCATGCTCACCACAGAGGCCGGTGAGGAGAAGAAGAAGGAGGGCCAGGCGGCGGGGGCCCGCGCCTGGGTGGTGAAGCCCTTCAAACCCGATCAGCTCCTGGTGGCCGTTTCGAAGCTGGTGCTGCCCTGACGATTTCCCGGAGGAACTATGTTCAACATCCAGGAAGCGAAACGCAATGGCCAAACGGTGCTGAAGCTCGCCGGCGAACTCACCATCTATTCAGCCTCCGAGGCCAAGACCGGTCTGGCGAAGTACTCCGATAAGAAATCGCCCCAGGAATTGGATCTCTCGGGTATCGAGGAGATCGATACCGCGGGCGTGCAAGTCCTGCTGTGGGCCAAGCGCGAGGCCGCCGGCCGCAAGCGCCCGATCACGCTGGTCAATCACAGCGCGGCCGTCATCGATGCCCTCGATCTGCTCAAGGTCACCAGCCTGTTCGGGGATCCCATCCTCATCGTTCCTTCCGGTAAATAAGGACGCGGCCATGGATCTGGATAAAGCGAAACAGACCTTCATCATCGAAGCTCAGGAGCTGTTGGGCGCCATGGAGGAGGCTCTTCTGACCGTGGAAGGCCAGGCGGACCAGGCGGAGGCCGTCAACGCCATGTTCCGGGCTGTGCACACCATCAAGGGCTCCGCGGGGCTCTTCGGCCTGGATGGCATCGTCCACTTCTCCCACACCGTGGAGAGCGTCATGGACCGGGTCCGCAGCCATCAGCTCTCCCTTTCCAGCGCTCTGGTGAGCCTCGTCCTGGAATGCCACGATCACCTTTCCCAGATGATCGCGGATCTGCAGGGGGGGGATCCGGAACCCCCAGCGAGCCGAGAGGTGGGCCAGGGGCTCGTGAACCGGCTGCTGCCCTTCCTGGAAGGCAAGGGCGTTGAAGCGGGTTCCGCCGCCCCGGTCGTGTCCCGGCAGACATCGAAGGTCCCGGAATCCGAGCAGGGAAGCTGGCACATCTCTGCCCGGTTCGGTGCCGATGTCCTCCGGAACGGCATGGACCCGCTTTCCTTCATTCGTTTCCTGGGCACCTTGGGAACCATCATCCACATGGCCCCCTTCGTGGACGGCCTGCCCGGGGGTGAAGCCTTCGATCCGGAGACTTGCTACTACGGCTTCGAGCTGGATCTGGAAACGGATGCCGATCGCCAGACCATCGAGGATGTCTTCGAATTCGTCAGAGAGGACAGCCGGATCCGCATCATCCCACCCCATTCCAAGGTGGAGGAATACATCCAGTTGATCCGCGACCTGCCAGAGGAGGAGCGGCTCCTGGGCGAGACCCTGGTGGCGGGCGGCAGCATCACGGCCAAGGATCTCGAGGAATGCCTCCAACGCCAGAAGCAGGAATCCTACGAGGGCGGCTCCGTGCAGGGGCGCCTTCTGGGCACCATCCTGATCGAGGACCAGGCGGTGCCACCACCCGTTGTCGCAGCGGCCTTGGACAAGCAGAAGAAGTTCCAGGAACGCCAGGCCCACGAACTGAAAGTCGTGAAGGTCCAGGCGGACAAGCTGGACAAGCTCGTGGATCTCGTGGGCGAGCTGGTCATCGCCGGCGCCACGGCCAAGGTCCTGGCGGGACAGACCCGCGACGACCGGATGATGGAATCCACGGCCATCATCAACAACCTGGTGGAGGCCATCCGAGATACGGCGCTGGGGCTGCGCATGGTGCAGATCGGCGAGACCTTCAACCGCTTCCGCCGCATCGTGCGGGATGTCTCCAAGGAACTGGGCAAGAGCATCGATCTGGAAATCCACGGTGCTGAAACGGAGCTGGACAAGTCCATCGTCGAGAAGCTGAGCGACCCGCTGATGCACATCGTCCGGAACTCCATCGACCACGGCATCGAGCCCCTCGAGATCCGCAAGGCCCGCGGAAAACCGGACGCGGGCACCCTTTCTCTCAATGCGTCCCACGAATCGGGCAGCATCCTGATCGAGGTGAGCGACGACGGCGGCGGACTCAACCGCTCCAAGATCCTCGCGAAGGCCATGGAACGCGGGCTGATCTCCGCCGGATCCGCGCCTTCCGACCAGGAGGTTTGCAACCTGATCTTCGAACCGGGCTTCTCCACGGCGGATTCCGTCAGCAATTTGTCAGGCCGCGGCGTCGGCATGGATGTGGTCCGCCGCAACATCGACGAGCTGCGGGGCAACATCGAGATCGAAACGGAAGAAGGCCTCGGCACCAACATCCGCATCCGGCTGCCCTTGACCCTCGCCATCATCGATGGCTTCCGGGTGGGCGTGAACCACGCCTCCTACGTGGTGCCCCTGGACATGGTCATCGAGTGCCTGGACCTGGGACCCTTCCTGGAATCCGAGGAGAACCACCTCATCAACCTGAGGGGCGAGGTGCTGCCCTTCCTCCGCCTGCGGGAAGTTTTCCGCATCAATGAGGAGCCGCCCCAGCGCGAGCGCGTGGTGGTGGTGCAGTACGGGGAGACCCGGGCTGGCCTCGTGGTGGACAAGCTCCTGGGCGAATTCCAGGCGGTCATCAAACCTCTCGGCGGGCTTTTCAGACAGATCCGCGGCATCGGCGGCTCCACGATCCTGGGTTCAGGCGAGGTGGCCTTGATCCTGGACGTGCCACAGCTCGTGCAGTTGGCCACAGAACAAAAGCACGCCCCGCTCAAGCGGCTCCCCGCTCTCCCCGTCATCGGCTAAATCCAGGAGATTCCCATGAACTGGTTCAAATCCCTCCGGCTCGCCAGCCAACTGATTTCCGGCTTCGTCTTGGTCGCCTTGATTGCAGCCGTAATCGGAGTCATCGGTTACAGGGAGGTAGCCACCATTGATGCGGCCGACACAGTGCTTTATGAAAAAATGACGATTCCTATCAGCGAATTGGGTGTCATTTCGACTTCCTTCTGGCGGCTCCGACTTACTGTTCGCACTACAGTGGAAGCAACGGATCCAGCTGAAATCGCTAAAGGCAAAGAAAGCATCTCAAAATTTCTGCAAGATATCGCTTCCAACACGGATTCGTTCGGGAAAACCGTCTTGACCGATGATGGGAAGCAGATGTTCGAGGAATTCAAACAGGCACATAAACACTATGAAGAAGTGCTTAATCAGGTCATCCGCCTAGCTGACGCCAAGAAGGGCGCTGAAGCGCTTGCCATTATGCGTACGGATGGAAATCAAGCCGCATCTCGAGAGCAGGAAGCGATCGACAAGCTCACGGATGCCAAGATCAAATTGGCAAAAGAAACCGCTGAATCTAATGACGCCATCGGCAGCGTTGCTCGAACGACCATGCTCTCCCTCACAGGAGTCGGCACAGTGTTAGCGGTGCTGCTTGGGTTAATACTCACGGCAATCATCAAAAAGCAAGTGGGCGGGGAACCCAAGTACGCCGCTGAAATCGCCGGAAAAATCGCCGCTGGAGACCTTTCCATCGACGTGCGAACCGTCGAGGGCGATACCACCAGCATTATGGCTTCCATTAAAAACATGGTGGTCAAACTGGCGGAGATCATCGGCAATGTCCGCGAATCCTCTAGTACCCTTGTGGCGGCCTCTGAGCAGCTCAATTCCACGGCTCAATCCCTGAGCCAGGGCGCCTCCGAGCAGGCTGCCAGCGTAGAGGAGACCAGCGCCTCCATGGAGGAAATGAGCGCCTCCATCGCCCAGAACAATGAGAACGCCAAGGTGACGGGGGACATCGCCACCCGGACCGCGAAGGAAACGGCGGAAGGCGGACAGGCCGTGAAAGAAACCGTGTCGGCTATGAAGCAGATCGCGCAGAAGATCGCCATCATCGACGACATCGCCTACCAGACCAACCTGCTGGCCCTCAA
>DCFP01000190.1:12477-15086 GCA_002319925.1 Holophagaceae bacterium UBA1801
CGGGCGGGTGAGCACGGCAAGGGCTTCGCGGTGGTCGCCGCGGAGGTCCGCAAGCTCGCCGAGCGCAGCCAAGTGGCGGCCGAGGAGATCAGCAAGCTCGCCACCGGCAGCGTGAGCCTGGCGGAGCATGCGGGCAGCCTGCTGGAAACCATCGTTCCCTCCATCCAGAAGACGTCTGATCTGGTCCAAGAAATTGCGGCCGCTTCCGCCGAACAGAATTCCGGTGTGGGTCAGATCAACAACGCTATCGGCCAGATCAGTCAGTCTGTCCAGCAGAACGCCGCGGCCTCGGAGGAACTCGCTTCCACGTCGGAAGAAGTGAGCGCCCAGGCCATGGAGCTGCAATCCACCATGGAGTTCTTCACTCTCACCGAACACCGCGGAACGACTCGTTCCGTTTCACGCAAACCGCCCCTGAAAAAAAACCAGTTCGCCAATAAAACCGTCAGCGATGACGATCTGAACGAGAAGGATTTCACGCGGTTCTGAAAACGGGTGAAGCCATGGCAGACCTGATGCAACTGAATAAACGTTTGTCCCAGACAGCGGCTACCGCCGAGAAGCGAGGGCAGTTCCTGGCATTCACGCTCGGCGGAGAGATGTTCGCCATGGACATCCGCTCCATCAAGGAAGTGATCCAGTTCGTCAGCCTGACGGAAGTGCCCCTGGTGCCCGATTTCATCCGGGGCGTCATCAACCTCCGGGGCTCCGTAGTGCCCGTGATCGATATCTCGGTCCGGTTCGGCCGCACCGTCACGGAGATCGGGCGGCGGACCTGCATCGTGATCGTGGAGGTCGACTACAACGAGGAATCCTCGGTGCTTGGCATCCTCGTCGACAGCGTGAGCGAAGTCCTGGAGATCGGCGAATCCGAAATCGAGCCGGCACCTTCCTTTGGCAGCAGCCTGCGCGCCGATTTCATCGCTGGCGTCGGCAAGGTGAACGGAAAATTCATCATTATCCTCAGCGTGAACCGCGTACTCTCCGTGGATGAAATGGCTTCAATCGGGGTCTCCCACGACACCAACGAATGAGTCTGAACACGTTCCTCGAAGTGATAAGGAGTCGGTCATGAACTGGTTCAAAAAACTTCGTCTCGCCACTCAGTTGACCCTGGCCTTTTCCCTGGTGGCGGCCATCGCGCTTGGCATCGGCCTCATCGGCCTCTCCAGCATCAATCGCCTGGAAGCCCTGAACGGCGACATGTACTCCGGGCAGCTCGCGCCGGTGCGGGATGTGAGTGCCGCCAACTACCAGGCGCTCCAGCACGTGCGGCGCCTGAACAATTTCATGATCCGCAATGATCCTGAGTTGAGGAAGCAGTACGTCCAGAAGATGGACGAGCACAACAAGAACATGTGGGAGCTCATCAACAAGGTCAAGCAGGCCAAGGGCGCGGCCATGACGGAGCAGGAGAAACAACTGTGGGCCAAATTCGACCAGGCCTGGGGCACGTACGAAACGAACGTGAAGAAGGGCCTCGAATTCTTCGCCCAGGGCAAGGACGCCGACGGGATCAAGTACATCTTCGCCAACGTGACACCCGCCTATGGCACCTCCGAAGCCACCCTCGAGGAGATCGTGAAGCTCAGCAACACCGCGGCCCAGGACAACTTCGCCCTGAGCCAGAAAACAGCGGCCAGTATCCGTTTCCTGATTATCACGGTGGTCGTCATCGGATTCGGCGCCGCGATCCTGTTGGGCATCCTCGTGACCCGGGTCATCCGCAACCAGGTGGGCGGTGAGCCCAGAGTGGCCGCTGAAATCGCCCAGAGCATCGCGGAGGGGAACCTGGATGTGGCGGTGGTCACCCGGCAGGGAGACAAGGCCAGCATGATGGCCGCCATGAAGACGATGGTGGAATCGCTTTCGGCCGTGGTCTCCGACACCCAGAGAATCGTCCGCGCCGCCGGCAAGGGAGACCTGAACCAGCGGATCGAGACGTCCGGCAAGCAGGGCTACGTCCGGGAATTGGGCGAGGGCTTGAATCTGTTGACCACCACCTGCAACCAGGCCATCAACGAGAACATCCGTGTCCTGGAAGCCATGGCCAAGGGCGACCTGAACGAGCAGATCTCCGAACACTACGAGGGCGCCTTCGGACGGCTGAAGGCCGCCTGCAACACCACCAACGAGGCCTGCAGGAAGGCCATCGACGACACCGTGCGCGTGCTCGAGGCCATGGCCCAGGGCAACCTCACGGAGACGATTTCCAACGAGTATCTCGGCGCGTTCAATCGCCTCAAGGCCGCCAGCAATACCACCGTGGATAAATTGACCGCCACGATCACCTCGGTGAGGGAAGCCTCCAGCACCCTCGTGAACGCCTCGGAACAACTCAGCTCCACGGCACAGTCCCTGAGCCAGGGCGCCTCCGAACAGGCGGCCAGCGTGGAGGAGACCAGCGCCTCCATGGAGGAAATGAGCGCCTCCATCGCCCAGAACAACGAGAACGCCAAGGTGACCGGCGATATCGCCACGAAGACGTCCAAGGAAACGGCGGATGGCGGTCAGGCGGTGCGGGAGACCGTGTCAGCCATGAAGCAGATCGCCCAGAAGATCGCCATCATCGATGACATCGCCTACCAGACGAACCTGCTGGCCCTCAA
>DCFP01000190.1:15345-27022 GCA_002319925.1 Holophagaceae bacterium UBA1801
GCCCTCAACGCCGCCATCGAGGCCGGGCGCGCGGGCGAGCACGGCAAGGGTTTCGCCGTGGTCGCCGCGGAGGTGCGCAAGCTCGCCGAACGGAGCCAAGTGGCGGCGGAAGAAATCAGCCACCTCGCCTCGGGCAGCGTCAACCTTGCGGAGCGGGCGGGCAATCTGCTGGAAGCCATCGTGCCCTCCATCCAGAAGACCGCGGATCTGGTCATCGAGATCGCCGCCGCCTCCTCCGAACAGAATTCAGGCGTTATCCAGATCAATGGCGCTTTGAGCCAGATCAGCCAGGCCGTGCAACAGAACGCAGCAGCTTCCGAGGAACTGGCTTCCACGTCCGAAGAGGTGAGCGCCCAGGCGCAGGAACTCCAGTTCACCATGGAGTTCTTCACCCTCGCGGGCCATGCCGCCAAGCCCCAGCAACCCGCCGCGCCCCAGCGCTCCATCGCCAAGGTTTCGGGGGATTGGAAGGGCACGAAGAACGCCTTTCCAAAACCGGTTCTCGACCGGGAGTTCACCAAGTTCTGAGGAGCGCGAGGCGACATCATGGCCGAGTTGATGAAGTTTAATAAGCGGAAGACCCAGGTATCGGAAGGGGCCACCCAGGTGGAGGTCCGGAATCAGTTCCTGGCCTTCACCCTGGGCGGCGAGAGTTTCGCCATGGACACCCGCTGGGTCAAGGAGGTGATCCAGTTCACGGGCCTCACGGAGGTTCCCCTCATGCCCCCCTTCATCCGCGGGGTGCTCAATCTGCGGGACTCGGTGGTGCCGGTCATCGATCTCTCCGTGCGCTTCGGCAAACCGCCCACGGAGACCGCGCGCCGAACCTGCGTGGTGATCCTGGAGATCCCTCGACGGGAGGACCGCGCCATCCTGGGCATCATGGTGGACAACGTCAGCGAAGTCCTGGAACTGAGCGAGCACGATATCGAGCCGGCCCCGGCCTTCGGCAACCGCCTCCATTCAGAGTTCATCCAAGGGGTCGGAAAGATCGGCGGAAAATTCATCATCGTGTTGAATGTCCAGCAGGTCCTGTCCGACGAGGAAATGGACGCCCTCGCGCCGGAGCATGAGGCGAGCTGAATCCCTTCGGAATGCCACTGCTCCCCCACCTACGGATTCAACTCATGCCTCACCAGGGACACGCGATGGCGGATACCAACGAAATGGCGCCTGGCGCAACCATCGCGATCACCGACGCCGAGTTCGCCAAGTTCCAGGCCTTCGTGCGGGAAACCACCGGTATCAATCTCACGGAGATCAAGAAAGCCCTGGTGGTGGCGCGTCTGGGCAACCGGGTGAGGTCGCGCAAGGCGCAGACCTTCGCCAAGTACTACAAGATCATCACGGATCCCGCGGAAGGCGAAGAGCTGCAGACCGCCATCGACCTGATCACCACCAACGAGACTTCCTTCTTCCGGGAACCCAGTCACTTCGAGTTCATGAAGGAGTTCATCCGCAGCCTCCGCCCGCTGCCCCTACCGTTCCGGGTCTGGAGCGCGGCCAGTTCCTCGGGCGAAGAGGCCTACACCATCGCCATGGTCCTGGCCGATGTGATGGGTGGCGCGGAGTGGGAAGTGGTGGGAACCGATATCAGCACCCGGGTCCTGGAAAGGGCGCGCCAGGGGCTCTATCCCCTGGAGCGGACGAACACCATCCCCAAGGACTACCTGCATCGCTTCTGCCTCAAGGGTAAGGATCACTACGAAGGGATGGCCTTGGTAAGCAAATCCCTCCGGGACCGCGTCACCTTCGCGCAGGTGAACCTTTGCCGCCCTTTGCCGGAGCTGGGGAAATTCGATCTCATCTTCCTCCGCAACATCCTCATCTACTTCAATCAGGAGCAGAAGCAGCTGGTCGTTGAATCGATCATCACCAAAATGAAACCCCACTCCCTGTTGATCGTCGGGCATTCTGAAAGCCTGAACGGCGTGTCCAGCCGCATCACGGCCATGCGCCCCACGGTGTATCATGCCCTCTAAACATCCTCCGACCTTTTACCTCAATCCAGGCGAGTATCGTTTCGGCAAGGACCGAATGCGATTCCGGACCATCCTGGGTTCCTGCGTGTCCGTCACCTTCTGGCATCCGGAGCAGCGGGTCGGCGCCATGTGCCACTACCTGCTGCCCACGCGCGCGCCAGAAACAACCGCAAGTCCTGATGGCCGATATGGTGATGAAGTCCTTACCTGCATTGCTAGCCACTTTCGCCGTCTGGGCCTCCAGCCTCAGGAATTCCACGTGAAGCTCTTCGGCGGCGGGAACATGTTCCCGGCCATCCAGAACTCTGCCTGCTTCAACATCGGCGAGAAGAACGTGGACATGGGCCGGACGACTCTCGAGAGCGCGGGATTCACGATCCAGAAAGAGGACGTGGGGTGTTGCCTGCACCGCACGGTGGTGTTCGATGTCGAAACCGGGCATGTTTGGGTCCGCCGCAGCCCTAGCAAAGGTGGGACAAAGTGCACTCACAAACCCGATAAAAGGTCCCCGCGCCTGCCCCGTCCCTGAATCCCCTTATGGAACCGGATTTCACCCCCAAAGATGTCTTCCTCCACCCGGGGGAATACGCGTTTGGCGATGCCCAGACCCGCATCCGCACGCTATTGGGCTCCTGCGTGGCCATCACCTTCTGGCATCCGGAGCACTGCATCGGTGCCATGTGTCACTACCTGCTGCCCACGCGGCCATCGGCGAAAACCGGCCTCCACGGCCACTATGCGGAGGAAGTGATCCCCACCATCGCCGCCAAGTTCGGGGAACTGAATCTCCCTTCGAAGGAGTTTCAGGTGAAGATGTTCGGGGGCAGCAACATGTTTCCGAACCTTTCCCTGGATGAGGTGTTGACCATCGGAGCCAAGAACATCTACATGGGCGAACGACTGCTCAACGAACTTGGGTTCAGCGTGGCGAGTTCCGATCTGGCGGGCAAGAAGCAGCGCATGGTGATCTTCGAACTCTGGAGCGGTGATGTGTGGGTGAGGCAGGGCCGCGGAACGGGCGATGACCCCTCCCTGGGCGAGCCCTTCAAACCGCGAAAGAGGCCATCATGAACCGGTCCATCAAGGTGCTCATCGTGGACGACTCGGCGGTGGTCCGCCAGGTCCTCACCGAGAACCTCGGCAAGGCCCACGATATCCAGATCCTGGGCCACGCCATCGATCCCATCTTCGCCATGGCCAAGATGGAAAAGGAATGGCCCGATGTCGTCATCCTGGACGTGGAAATGCCCCGCATGGACGGCATCACCTTCCTGCGCAGGATCATGGCCGAGCGGCCCACGCCCGTGATCATCTGCTCATCTCTCACGAGCAAGGGCGCGGAAACCACCATGCAGGCCCTGGCGGCGGGAGCCTTCACCATCTTCACCAAGCCCACCCTGGGCGTGAAGAACTACCTTGAGGACGCATCGGAGGATCTCATCGCGGCCGTGCGCGCCGCGGCCGGAGCGCGCATGTCGCGCCTGCCCAAGACCCCAGCCCAGGCTAGGCCCGCCCCGCAACCCGGCCCGGTCGCCGCAAAACTCAGTGCCGACGCGGTGCTTGCCCCCGGCGTGGAGGCCATGATCACCACGACGGAGACCTTCACCGCCATCGGAACCTCCACAGGCGGGACCCAGGCCCTCGAGTTCGTGCTCTCCGCCCTGCCCCGCACCTGCCCTGGCATCGTGGTGGTCCAGCACATGCCCGAGAAGTTCACGGCGGCCTTCGCGGAACGCCTGGACAAGCTCTGCGAGATCGAGGTACGGGAAGCGGTTTCCGGAGACCGCGTGCTGCCCGGCCGGGCCCTGATCGCTCCCGGAGGCAGGCACATGCTGGTGAAACGCAGCGGCGCGCAATATACCGTGGAGATCCTCAGCGCGCCCCCCGTGAACCGCCACTGCCCTTCCGTGGACGTCCTGTTCCGTTCCGCCGCGAAGTACGGCGGGCGCAACGCCAGGGGCGTCATCATGACGGGCATGGGCGACGACGGCGCCCGGGGCCTGCTGGAAATGCGGCAGGCCGGTGCCCATACCATCGCCCAGGACGAGGAATCCTGCATCGTGTTCGGCATGCCCAAGGAAGCCATCAAGCTCGGTGCCGCGGAGCGCATCGCCTCGCTGCAAGAGATCCCGGTGCTGATCGCAGGTTGAACGGCAATCGAGCGCTTTTTTCCGGGCCCGCCTTGGGCCACACTAGAGCCATGCTCCCGATCTTCCTCGTCCCTGCCCTGATCCAGGCTCTTCCGGCCCTCCCTTCGGGATTCACGATCCCCGACGGTCTCCGGATCAAGGAAGGCACCCTGCAGGTCTTTCCATACGACGTGGAGACCTTCGATGTGCTGAAGACGCTGGAACAGGCGCCCCTGCACGTTCAGGTGAAGGGCAAGACGTGGCGCTTCATGCTCGAATCCTCCGGCGTGCGGCAAGGAATCCTCTCGCTCCAGCAGAAACTGCGGCCCGTGATGGATGCCAATGGCTGGACCTGGAAGTGGGAACAGCGGGGGGTCGCGCAGCGAGTATCGGGAAGCCAGGAGACCTGGATCAAGATCGCTCCCTCGGGCGGCGCCGCCCTACAGATCGTGCTCATCCAGCCGGGCCTGCCTCGCACCATCAAGCTCCAGGCACCGGGAAAGGTGCCGGAGATCCCCACGCCAGACGGCGATTTCGCCTACGTCACACCATGGCCTGGCGCGCAGCTCGTGACCTCGGCGGATAGCCAATCCCCCGTGGGCGTCGATCTCGGCGGCGGCAACCAGACCATCATGATCGTGAACTGGATCGAGAAGGAATACTCGCTCCCGGATCCCCCCTCGGGCATTGAATTCGTGACGGCCTACCGCATGGCCCTGGAGTCCCTCGGCTGGGAAATCGAGGGCGATCTGCACGGCAGCCTCGTGCAGCTCCAGGCCATCTACCTCAAGGATGACCGGGATATCCGCCTCACCCTGCGGCTCGTGGGAAACGCCATGGCGATTTCCGTGGCGGACGTGGGTCTGCAGAAACCCAAGTAGTTCCGGGGCGCTTGATTACCCGTCCTGGACTTGAAACCGCGAAAGGCGCGAAAGCGCTTCGCGCTTGTGCGAAAAAATCCTAAAAGAGATTCTTCATTCCGCTTTCTCTTTCGCGATCATTCGCGCATTTCACGGTTCTTTCTTCGCTTGATTCAACCTGTATGATCGAGGATCTCCCGCAGCTTGAGGGAGAGTTCATTCATCGAGAAGGGCTTGGAGATCAGGCGCAGGCCTTCATCTAGGGGTCCCTGATCCGCGATCACGTCCGCCGCGTACCCGGACATGAACAGGATGGGAACATCGGGGCGCAGCAATGAAAGGCGCCGTCCCAGCTCGCGTCCGTTCATTCCCGGCATCACTACATCGATGAGGAACAAGTCGATCCTCTCGGCGCTCTCCTGCACGAACTGGAGCGCCTTGGCCGGAAAACCCAGGCCTTGGACGTCATAGCCCAGTTCCCGGAGCATGGATTCACCCACGAACAGGAGAGCTTCCTCGTCCTCCACGAGCAGGATCTTTTCCCCCTGGCCCCGGCGGGGCGCGGCTTCCGGCGCCTGAAGAGGCGCACCGTCCACCTCTTCGTACTTGGGGAAGTAGACCCTGAAGACCGTTCCAGCGCCCACCTGGCTCATCACCTGCACGAACCCGCCATTCTGCTGCGCGATCCCGAAAACCGTCGCCAGCCCAAGGCCCGTACCCTTTCCCGATTCCTTGGTGGTGAAGAAGGGCTCGAAGATGTGTTCGAGCACTTCAGGCGGCATCCCGCTGCCGGAGTCGCTCACGGATAGGCACACGTAGGCGCCGGGCCGCGCCCCCAAGACGCCCGCGCAATCCAATTCCGTCCAGGTCGCATTGTCCGTCTCCAGACTGATCGTACCTATGCCGGTGATGGCATCCCGTGCGTTCACGGTTAGGTTGGCGAGGATCTGATCAAGCTGCGCCGGGTCGATGCGGGTCCTCCACAATCCGATCCTGGGCGTGAGGACCAGCTTGATGTCTTCGCTCACGATCCGGCCCAGCATCTTGACCATGTTGGAGACGGCGTCATTCAGATCCAGCACCTTGGGTGAAATGGCCTGGCGGCGGGCGAAGGCGAGGAGCTGCCGGGTGAGATCCGCCGATCGTTCCGCGGCCCTCTTGATCAACTGGATCTCGCCATGGAGGGGATCGGATGGAGGCACGCGGCCCAGGGCGAGTTCGGCGTTGCCTTCGATCACCTGCAGCATGTTGTTGAAATCGTGCGCCACGCCTCCCGCCAGGCGCCCGATGGATTCCAGTTTCTGGGCCTGCAGGAATTCGGCCTGGAGCTTCGACTTCTCCAACTCGCTCAGCTTGCGCTCGGTGATGTCCTGGATCGTGCCGAAACCAAAGGATGGCCTGCTTTCCCAGACCGGGCATACTTCCGCCTGCTGGCGGACCCATCTCACGTCACCGCCCACCAGGATCCGATGTTCCACCTCGAAGGGCGTCCCGGCCTTGGCGCGCTCCCACGCTCCGCGGACCTGCTCCTGGTCCTCCGCGTGCACCAATGAGAAAAGTTTCACCAGGTCCAGCGATTCTTCCTTCGAAAGGCCCAGGATACGGTAGGTTTCGTCGGAACAGACCATCTGTCCGTCCTCCACGGGAAGGCTCCAGCTGCCCACGTGGGCGATGGCCTGGGCGCGTTCCAGATTACGTTCGCTTTCCTGCAGGGCGATCTCCGCCTTTTTCTGCTCCGTGATGTTGTCGCTGACCACGACGAATTCGCCCGGAGCCGGCCGGTAAACGGAAAAGCTGAACCACATGTCCAGGCCCTTCAAGTAGTGCACCCACCGCGCAGGTTCGCCGGTCAGCACGACCTGGCCGAACTTCTCGAGGGAGTCCGAATTCTCCTCGCGGTAGTTCGGAAGGACTTCGCCAACCCGTTTGCCAACGACACCGTACAGCCCCGTATTCTTTTCAAAGGCTGGATTGACCTCGAGGTACACGTAGTCCACGGGGAGGCCATTCTCGAAAATCATGCGGCAGCGCGCGACCGTGTTCATCATGTTCTCGAACAGGGATCGATAGCTGGCGTCCTTTTCCCTCATCGCCAGCTCGGCTGATTTGTGTTCGGTGATGTCCCGGGCGATTCCGAATAATCCTGTGATCTGCCCTTCTGGATCCCGGAGCGGCTGCGTGCTGGACTGAAAAGTGCGAGGCCCCAGCCTGGTGGTGAGCGTCCATTCCCCGGTGGTGGATTGACCCAACTCCAGCAGTTTGCGATTGGACGCCATCAGCCGTGCGGCCTCAGCGGCCGGGTAAATCGATCGGTCATCGTGCCCGATCACTTCCTCGAGGTTCTTGCCCACGAAGCGCAGCCCCTGCTGGTTGTAGAAAAGATAGCGGCCTTGCAGATCCTTGGCGAAGATGACGTCCGTGGACGCATGGGTAATGGCGTCCAGGAGCTGCAGGGCCCGCAGTTTCTCTTCCTGAGTCCTGATCAAGGCCCGGCGCTCCGAATCGTCGCGGAAGGCCACGACGATCCCGAGCGGGGGACCTTTCCTCAAACGGATCGGCGAGACGCTGTGCAGGATCGGGGTTTCTCGCCCCTCGCGGGAGATCAGCAGGGTATGGCTGGAGGCACCAATACCCCCGCTCGCGGCCATTGCTTGCCGCACGGGATCTTCCGCAGGCTGGCGGGTGAGTTCGTCCACGATGCGGAAGATGATTCCAAGCGGCTGCCCACTGGCCTCCTGGCTGGACCAGCCCGCGATGCGTTCCGCCGCAGGATTGAGGAACCGGATCCGTCCCGTCGTGTCTGCCGTGATCACGGCGTCGCCGATGCTTTCGAGGGTGACCACCTGCAGACGCCACTGGGCTTCCAGCTGGCGCCTGGAGCGATGGAAGACCTCGCTGAGAAGGCTCACCAGCAAACCATTGGCCAGCAGGAACCCAAACTGCAGTTGATCGAATGGGTGCTCGATCCCCAGGGAATGGACTGGGGGAATGATGAAGTAGTCCACGGCCAGCCCCGCGACCAGGGTCGAGACAAGGCCTGGGCCAATACCTCCGATGAAGGCGCTCAGGATGACGGGAAACATGAACAGGATGAGCAGGGGGCGGTCGCCGAAGGGTATCGCGATGGACAGGCGAAGCCCCAGGGAGCCGAGTGTGCTCGCGATCGCGAAACCATAGATGAGTCCTCGCCACCACCAGGAGTATTCGGGAGAAATCCCTTCCTCCGGTAAAGGCTTGGGCCGCTTGGTGAGCCGGTCCACCAGCCCGTAGAGCAGCACCGAGGTGACGACGACGAAGAGCCAGCCCTTCAGGGTGGACACCATCGTGAGCTGCGCGGAATCATGGAAAATCAGCCCGACGGCCCGGTCCGAAAGAAGGATCCAAAGGGCCGCGAAGGTGGCATAGGCGAGCACGACCTTCAATGGCGCTGCCATGGCGCGAGGATGTCGGGAAGAAGTCGCTTCCAAGGTCCTGGTCCTGAATGGGGATAGGCGGATCGCCGTGTCCTCTTTATCGGATGGCCAGGACGCCAACTTGTTTTTGAAGCGGGACCAGCTTAGATCAGGGCATGCCCGGAAATTTCCGCGCTGGCACATCGGCGCTGCTCAAAACCCAGAGCTTGCCGTCGAACAGGAACCGCGCAGGCAGGACCTGCCCGGGGAGGTACCGCCAGAAGGTGATGTTGGCGGCCCGCACCAGGCTGCCCCCGGATCGTCCCTCCACCTTCCAGGCTCCTGGCGCCTTTTCCACGAGCACCTGGACCGGCGTGTTCTGGAACCGCTCCGGTCCCGCGAGGATGAGCACCGTTTTCCTGAATCGCCCCTCCACGCCCAGTTCCGGTTGCAGGGTCATCCGATCCGGAGCCCCGCCGTCCACCACGGTCAAATGGATGCCACGTCCCACGGGGTCGGAATAGAGCAGGGAACCCAGGACAGTCTGAGCCGGAAGCCCCAGAACCGCCACCAGTGCGATCAGGCAGGCACGGAGGACACGCATGGGGAACATGGGATGGGACCGGAAGTACCGGATCAGTCGATGGGCTCTGGTTCACAGAGCAGGCCGGGGTCGTTGCAGACCCGGCCGCACTTGACGCAGAGATGGGTGGGGTTCACAACGAGCTTCTTGTAGCCATCGAGGTCTTCCTCGAGGACATCGTGCTTCACTTGCTTGCAGAGGCGTTTCTCCTTCGACTTGCCCATGCCTGCACCATCCTTCTCCACTGCTCCATAGGATGCCGGCCGGGCCTTGGAAGCCCGGCCAGTGTATTGGGCCGCAGGTGCTAGACCGCTCCGCCCTTGGCGGCACCGGGCTCAGTCACCGTGCTGAAGGACTGGAGGGCCAGATAGCTGGGACCGAACTTTTCGATCTTCTCGAGCTGTTTTTCGTAATTGTCGTAGTGCCTTTCCTCATCGGCCGTGAGCTGCTCGAAGATCTGCTTGGTCACGGAATCCGCGTTGGCTCCGCACTCGATGGCGGCCTTGTTGTAGTCCAGCTGGCTGCCTTCCTCCATGGCCATGGCCTTCTTGAGCATATCGGTGGGTTCTTTGATCTTCGCGACGGGACCCGCGGGAACCATCTCCACCTCGCCCTTCAGGAAGAGAATGCGCTCCGCCAATTTCTCCACGTGCAGCATTTCCTCGATGGCCGTCTGCTTGAAGAGCATGGCCAGCGGCCCGTAGCCCTGATCCGTGAGATGGAAATGGAAAAACATGTACTGATGAACGGCCTGGAGTTCATCCGCCACCGACTTGTTGAGTAGGCCAATACTCTTGCTGCGATCCATGATCTCCCCCTTGGCTGGCCCCAGTGTAACCCAGAGGTGGAACGAGGGTTCAGCCGGACCACACTCATTGCATTTCATTCTGGTGTCCGCAAACCGAAACATCGAAACGGCCGGCGAAGGCCGGCCGCTCGCTCTCGATTCCGGGGAAGGAATCAATACTTGTAAGCCCGCAGCACGTCAGCAGCGGCGCGGAAGTCCGGAGTCAGGGGTCGGTCCTCGTCCAGGAGGGCGACCTTGGCGCGCAGTGCCTTGTATAGGCCCATGGTGGCGGGAGCGATGACGTAGTCCGGCGTCTTCTGCTGGCGCAGGTCGATGGCCTGGGCGGCGTGGATCAACTCGATGCCTAGGAGCATGTAGCTGTTGTCGATCTGCTTCTGGAGGCGCTTCACGACCTCAGGAGCGTTGGTGGCCACGTCTTCCACCTGGCCGGCCACGGGCAGATATTCCGTGGATACGGGGGTGGCCAGGACCTTGTTCTCCATGGCCAGCGTGACGGGAGGTTTCTCCATGGCGCCGAAAGCGTGATAGGACTTGGGGGTGCCGAGGTAGCGTTCCAGGCCTCCAGTGAAGTCGGGGGTTCCGAGCTTCGTGGTACGCAGGGCGGAGGTCATGGAGTTGTGGGCCATGGCGATTTCCAGCTGCTCGAAGGCGATGACCCAGGGCAGCGGTTCGAAGTTGGCGCTGGGGAGCACGGCGCCGGGCGTCCCTGAGGCAACGACGTAGCTCTTGGTTTCCTGGTAGCGGGTGCCCTTGGGGGTCACGCCCACGGCCACGCCCGGGTTGTCGTCGGAGGAATTGAGCTGCACGTTGAGGAGGGCGCGGGCTTCGTCATAGGCGCGCTGCACTTCGCCCAACACGAAGACGCTGTCGCGGAAGCTGAGGGGATCCTGCAGGCGGCGGTTGTCGTCGCGATCCCAGATGCTGGAGCCTTTGAGCAATGCGCGGATCTCGCCGCCCGCCTTCACGGTGGAGGGGAAGGGATGCAGATTGAGGGTGTCTTCCAGGAAGGGCGACACGTTGCCGTTGAGGCCCTGGATGGAGACCGCGAAGGTGAGCATGTTCACCTTCACCAGGTGTGCCATGTCGTTGAGAGCGAGGGCAGCCATACCCGCGGAGTAAGCGTTGGAGCTGAGGATGGCCAGGGCGTCCTTGCCGAAGAGCTGCACGGGCTTCATGCCGACAGCCTTGAGGGCGTCGGAGGCGGGGATCTTCTTGCCCTGGTAGTAGACGTTCCCTTCACCGATCATGGCGAGGCCCACGTGGCTGATGATGGTGATGTCCGCCTCGCCCATGGAGCCGTCATTGGGCATGCAGGGCGTGATGCCCTTGTTCAGGAAGGTCACGAAACCTTCGACCACCTGGGGCTGCACGGCGGCGCCGCCCACCAGCATGGTGTTGAGGCGCGCGGCCATGGTGGCGCGGGCGGTGCGGATGTCCATGTCGGGACCGACGCTGCCGGAGTGGGCGCGGATGAGGCCCGTCTGGAACGCCCGGGAGGCATCGATCACTTCCTGGGTCAGCTCGCCCTTGGCATTCACAAAGGTACGGTCCTTGTTGAGGCCTACACCCACGGTCAGTCCATAGATCATCTGGCCCTCAGCGGCGGCTTGCACCAGCACCTTGTGGGCCTTCACAACTTGGGTCATGGCTTCCGGCGCGATCTTCACCTGCTCGCCTTCGGCGATGGCGGTGATGTTCTCGGGGGTGGCGTTGTGGCCCGTGAGCGTCACGTCGGCACAGAGTGTCGTGACCTGCAGAAGCGCGGCGGCAGCGGCAAAGTACGCGAAATGTTTTTGCATGCAAGACCTCCTTGAGGGTCCACAGTGCGTGGACCGCTGGGTTCCAGAACGGGTTGTGGACTGAACTACGGCAGGTGGATCAGGCGTTGGCTCGCCGCCGCCCCCGCGGGGGCGGCGCGGGTGC
>DCFP01000190.1:27231-40403 GCA_002319925.1 Holophagaceae bacterium UBA1801
GCAGGTGGATCAGGCGTGGGCGGGCCGCCGCCCCAGGGGCAGCAGGGCGATGGAGACGAGGGCAACGAGACATGCGCACATCACGTACCAGGCGGGAGCGAAGGTACCGCCGGGGCGCAGTGTGAACCAGGTCAGGATGGCCGGAGCAAAGGCGCCGAAAATGGTGACGGCGGTGTTGTAGGAGAGGGACATCCCGCTGGAGCGCACGGCCGTGGGGAAGATCTCCGCCAAGGCCGAGGGCGCCACGCCCACGAAGATGGCAACCATGATGCAGAAGAGGGTCTGGACGGCGATGAGCGTGAAGATCGTATGGGATACGCTCAACCAGAACAGCAGCGGGTAGATGCCCACGAGCATCAGGAGCGTCCCCGCGATCAGCACCGTGCGGCGGCCCAGGCGGTCCGAGAGGGAACCCGCATAGACGCAGGTGACGACCATGAAACAGTTCCCGATGAGGGAAGCCAGGAAAGCCTGCTGACTCTCGAAGTGGAAGGTCTTCTGCACGTAGGTGGGCATGAAGATGATCAGCGTGTATACGCAGATGGACCAGAGGGTGGCGAAGCCCGTGCCGAGCAGCAGCGTGACGGGATGTTCCTTGATCACGCGGAACAGGGGCGCCTTGGTGGATTTCTTCTCCCGGTGGGCGCGCTCCATCTCCCGCTGGAACTCGGGCGTCTCATCGAGTGTCTTCCGCATCCAGAGGCCCACGGGAGCGATGGCGAGGCCGAGGATGAAGGGGACGCGCCAGCCCCAGCTGGCGATGGTGTCCTTGGGCATGAACAAGGTCACGGCGGTGGCCACGAGCGCGCCCAGGATGTTGGAAATGGCCATGCTGGCCTGGAGCCAGGAGGCATACTTGCCCTTCTTGTCCGCCGGGGCATGCTCGATGAGGAAGGCGGTGGCGCCACCGATCTCACCGCCCGCGGAGAATCCCTGCAGCATGCGGCCGCAGACGATGAGGATCGGCGCTCCGATGCCGATGGCGGCGTAGGCAGGCGTGAAGGCCACCACAGCGGTGCCCACGGCCATGGTGAGGATGGTCATGGTCAGCGCCGCCTTGCGGCCCACGCGATCACCGTAGGCGCCGATAACGAGGGCGCCCAGGGGACGGGCGATGAAGCCGAGTCCAAACGCCATGAAGGCCTTGAGAAGCTGGGAGCCGCCATCCTGACTGAAGGCGCTCTGGGCGATGAACATGGCGAAGAAGGCGTAGACCGAGAAGTCGTACCACTCGAGGGCGTTGCCGATGGAAGCGGCGGCCACGGCGCGGCGGCCCGTGATGAGATGCTTCGCGGCGGCGCCGGGACGCGCGCCGGTCATGTCCGCCATCCCGTTGATCACCGATGTGGAATTTTCGTTTTCCATCTAGTTCTCCTCGAGACGGCCCCCTGAATAAGGGTGGCACCTACACAACGGCGCACGCCTAGGCCATGCGCGGAAGCCCACCGACCAGCACAAGCGGAGGCGTGGCTGGGCGGAGGAATGTCATCACGGTTCTCCGTGCGGACAATCTTGCATTGAAGTTATGTCATGGTCAAGAAAAAGCATAACAAGTTAACCTATAAAATCATCAAACCATAATTTGTCTAGGATTAGGATCAACAGCGGTCTAGAAGAAGGCCGGATCTTTCCCAATCCCCGGACTCCGTCCTCTCCCGGCTTGTGGTTCCCTCGTGCCGCGGATTAAAGTGGAGGACCGGCAAGCACACTCCAGATGAGAAGAGAGGTTGGATCCTTGCGCCTGAACCTGCGTCAAATCGAGGTCTTCCGCGCCACCATGCTGACGGGTTCCATCAGCGGGGCCGCCAAACTGCTCCACGTGTCGCAGCCCGCGGTCTCCCGACTCATCTCCACCACGGAGCAAAGACTCGGCTTGATCTTCTTCCAGCGGATCAAGGGTCGCCTCTATCCCACTCCCGAAGCCCAGCAGCTCTTCCAGGCGGTGGATGTCGTCTACCAGGGGCTGGAGCGCGTGAACGAAGTGGCCGAGGACCTGGCGGACAACCGCATGGGACACTTGCGGATCGCGTGCAATCCCAGCCTGGGTCAGCTCCTCATTCCGCAAGCGGTGAAGCGGTTCTACGAGCGCATGCCGGATGTGCGGATCGTGGTGCACACCCTGCTTCCCAGCGTCCTGCTCCAGTCCGTGCTCACCCAGCAGGTGGAGCTGGGCGTGACGATCCTGCAGGATCCCCATCCGAACCTGCAGTCCCGCCCCATCCACGAAAACCCACTGGTGGTGGCCCTTCCCGCCCATCATCCCCTCGCCGCGAAGAAATCCGTGCACGTGAAGGACCTGATGAGAGAGTCCTTCATCAGCTACGGCGTGGACACGTCCATCGGCCGCCTGGTGCGCAAGCTCTTCCAGGACGAGGGCCTCACCATGCACGCCAAGGTGGAGGTCCAGCAGATGCACGTGGCCTGCGCCTTCGTGCACGCGGGCATCGGCGTGGCCATCATCGACGAGCTGGCCTCCAAGAACCCCGTGTGGCCCAACATGGTCACGCGGCCCCTGAAGCCCGCCGCCTCAGCCCCCATCAACATCATCCACGGCGTCTTCGCGCCCCCGTCCCGCCTGGCCCAGGAGTTCATCGCGTCACTGGAGGATGTCTACACGTCCTGAATCGCCGCAACGATCCTCTCCGGCGTGGCGGGCATGACCGAGATCCGGGTGCCGAGGGCATCGTTGATGGCGTTGATGATTGCCGGAGCCACAGGCACCGTGGCGATCTCGCCGATGCTCTTGGCGCCGAAGGGTCCCGACTCCTCGCCTTCCTCGATCAGCGCGACGCGCACGTTGGGCATCTCCGGGGCGTTGGGAACGGTGTAGCGGCTGAAGCGGGAGGAGGTCACCCGTCCGCGCGCATCGAAGGTCAGCTCCTCCATGAGCGCCATGCCGAGGCCCATCTGCACCGAGCCCTGGATCTGCCCTTCCACGAAACCCGTGTTGATGGCCTGGCCCACATCGTGGACCGCCACGTAGTCGAGCACCCTCACTCGGCCCGTGATCCGGTCCACCTCAACCTCGGCGAAATGGGCGCCGTAGCTCGCGGGGTTGCCCGGGGACTGGTAGAGCAAGTTCACACAGAGATCCGAACGCAGCTGCCGCTGGGCATACTGGGCGATCTCTTGGTACGATGCGCGTCCTGAAGATCCGATCACATAGCCCTGCTCCAGGCGGAGGCCCGAGATTGGCTCTGCCAGCAGCGTGGCGGCACTTTCCAGCAGCTTGCGTTTCAGTTCCCCGGCGGCCTGATGAACAGCTCCCCCGCAGACATAGGTCACGCGGCTCGCCTGGGTCCCGGCGGAATCGAAGGGACACACCAGCGTGTCCGCATCGGGAATCAGGATGCTGGAAGGATCCAGATCCAGGACCTCTGCGGCGATCTGCATCATGGTCATGACCGTGCCGCAGCCCAGATCGTGGAAGGCCCCCTTGATGACCACTGCGCCATCGGGCGTGAGACGGAGATCCACAGTGATGAAGTCCGGGAATCCGCCGTAATAGCCGTTGCCATGGGTGCAGCAGGCCATGCCTATGCCTCGAGCGATACGGCCACCGCCCTTTGGCCGAGCCGATTTCTCCCGCCATTGAAAGAGGTCGCTGCCCTTCGTGACACAATCGCGGATCCGCGCATTGCCGATGGATGGCCCGCCCGCCGGATCGGCATTATAGGGATGCACCAGGTTCCGCATGCGGAATTCCACGGGATCCATGCCCAACGCACGGGCTGCGTGGTCCAGGTTAATCTCCGTCACCGCGCAGATCTGCGGCGATCCGTATCCGCGGCAGGCGCCCGCCACCGGCGTGTTGGTGTAGACGACGTCCGCTTCGAAGATCTGATCCTGGATCTGGTACAGCCGGAAGGACTTCTTGCCCATGGCCATGGGGATCACTTCCCCGTTCGTGCAATAGGCGCCCGTATCCACCAGCATGTGGATCTCCCGGGCCACGATCCTGCCCTTGCGATCGACGCCTGTCCTGACGCGGCCGATGGCTTTCGTGCGCGTGCGGGTGGAAAGGATCGTCTCCGTGCGGTCCAGAACGAGCCGGACGGGCTTGCCAACCTTGAGCGCCAGGAAGGCGGCGACGGGCTCCAGGATGGGCTGGCCCTTGCCGCCGAAGGAACCGCCCAGGGTGGTCTTGAGCACCCGCACCTTGTCCATGGGCAGGCCTAGGGCCTGAGAGACGATCAGCTGGACCTGGAAAATCACCTGGCAGGGCGTGCGCACGGTGATCGTTCCCTGCGCATCCACCTCCGCGATGCAGCCGTGGGTTTCCATGGCCGCATGGTGCACCTTGGGCGTCTCGATGCGGTCCTCGATCACGAGATCGGCGTCCCTCATGCGTGACTCCGCATCCCCGCAGGCGATGCGCTTGTGGACGATGTGGTTGCCGCTTGCGTGGATCGGGGTTGCATTCAGCAGTCCAGCGGCTTCTGGATCGATCACCGCTGGAAGTTCGTCGTATTCCACGTGCACGAGACGCGCCGCTCGCTCTGAAGCTTCGCGGGTTTCGGCCACGACTGCCGCGATGCGGTCACCATGGAAACGCACGTGGTCCGTGAAGATCAGCTCGTCCTTCTGGACCTCCATGCCCTCCAGCCACTGGTGCGAATTGTAAGGATGGTCCGGCGCATCGCGATAGGTGTAGATCCCCACCACGCCAGGCACTGCGAGGGCCTGTTCGAGGTCGAGATGCTTGACTCGGCCATGGGCGATCTCGCTCAGCACCAGCTTGGCGTGAAGCACCCCGTGCAACTTCAAGTCACCGGCATAGCGGAGCGCGCCCGTGGCCTTCTCCCGCACATCGTGGATGGGGATGGATTTCCCGATGTATTTCAGACCCGCGGCGGGCATCACAGCTCCAAGGCAAACAGTTCGTGGAAGAGATCGAGGGCCAAGCCGCGGACATCGTTCAATTTGTGCTGGAAGGCGGGATTGGCGCCGATGGTCCCGGCCACATCACGCTTCAGCGCCTCGGCCACCTCCCTGGCCAGCTCGGAGCTGGGGACTTGATCCACGCACAGCGCTTCGGCCGAAGACACCCGGTGCGCCCGGGGCGATGTGGATCCCAGCACCATGCGCGCAGCCCGGATGCGCCGGTCTGGCTCAGTGATTTCAAAGACCATGGTGAGGCTGACGTTCGCGATGATCACCTCGCGGCGTGGGGTCAGACCGATCTTCCCGTAGGCGTTCCAGGGTGAGGCTGGAATGGGAATCCGGACGCCAATGATGGCTTCGTTCCTGGATAGGCTCGTCTTCCCGATCCCCAGCACCAGCTCGTCAATCGCACATTCGCGGATGGCGCCAGCGCCATTGAGCAGCCGGACTCGCGCATCCAAGGCCAGAATCGTCCCGATGGCATCTCCGCCCGGGGAGGCGTTCACCAGATTGCCCGGAAGGCAGGCGCAGTTGCGGATCTGGGGGGAGCCGATGCGCGCGGCCATGGCGGCCAGACAGGGGATACGGGATCGGATGAAGGGATCCTGGGCGATGCGTGCGTACGTGACATTGGCCCCGATTTCCAGGACATCTTTCTCGAACCTCATCTCGCTCAGCTCACGCATGCCACTCAGATCGATCAGTGTCGTTCCCTGGAAACGCAGCGCCGGGAGTTGGAGCAGCAGATCGGTGCCACCCCCGAGCAGGCGCGTGTCGTCTCCCGCCCCGGCGAGGCATTCCGCCAGCTCCGGCAGGTTCGAGGGCATCTCGAAGCGAAGCTCAGGCATGATGGGCGCTCTGCATCTGAGAAGCTTTCTGGACGGCCTGGATGATCTTGAGGTATCCCGTACAGCGACACAGGTTTCCCGCCATGGCCGAGCGAATCTCGTGCTCGGTGGGCTCTGGAGTCCGCATCAGCAGGGCCTTAGCGGACATCAGCATGCCGGGTGTGCAATAGCCGCACTGGATGGCCCCGGAATCGATGAAGGCCCGCTGCAATTCATCCAGCTCACCCTTTTGCTCGAGTCCTTCGACGGTCAGAACCTCGCGGCCACGCACCTGCATGGCCATGACCATGCACGAGTCGACGGCTACCCCATCCAGGATGATGGTGCAGGCCCCGCATTCCCCTTCCCCGCAGCCCTCCTTGGTGCCCGTCATATCCAGGACATCCCGGAGCAGATCGATGAGCCGCAGCCCCGGGTCGATGTCCAGCGAAAGCACAGCCCCGTTCAGCGTGAAATCGAGCCGCATCTCACCACTCCTGCTGTTGGCTGGACACAGGAACGGCTGCTGAGGAAGGGGGGATCATCGCGGGCTCCGATGAATCACCATAAACTGAAGATTATGGATACGTCAAATAAAGGCATAACATGTTAAGCATTATTTACCTTACTGATTGACCTATCTTGAAGATAACTTCAAAAAGGAAAGTGCTCCTGGAAGATCGAGTGCGCGGTCAAGCGATCGACCCTTGGGACAGCCCTAGCTCGAGATCCGGAAACAGATCCGGCGAACTCCATCCCGGAAACTGGTCCTCCCCGGCGAAATGGCGAATGATGTCTCCATGAGTCGCCGAACGCTCCAGGACATCCTCCAGGCTTCCGCCCGGCAGCACGTCCACTTGTGTCCCCGGCAGGTGCTGGGCGCGCGGATGGGGCTCCATGGGATGGCGGCCCTGGGTTTCGAGGACCCGCCCCCAGGCAAACGGTTGCTCGTCCTTGCCGAAACCGACGGTTGTTTCCTGGATGGACTCAGCGCCGCGACGGAATGCACGCCGGGGCACCGGACCCTGAGGATCGAAGACTACGGCAAGACGGCCGCAACCTTCATCGACATCAAGGCCAATCAAGCTCTTCGTCTGGCCCCGGCCACCAATATCCGGAACCTGGCCATGTCCCAGGTTCCTGAAGAACACCGGAAGTTCCAGGCCCAACTGCAGGCCTACCAGGTCATGCCCGCAGAGGCCATGTTCTCCGTCACGCCCGTGACGCTCCGGACTCCGATCGCCGCCATCGTCTCCCGGCCCCGGGTCCGCGTGGACTGCAGCACTTGCGGCGAGGAAATCATCAACGAGCGTGAGATCCGTCTGCATGGATTGCATCTCTGCCGCATCTGCGCCCAGGGGGGCTATTACGAGGCGAAGCCTCCTTTCACGACATAGGCGTTTTGTCGCCAACCCACCCGTATCCGAGATCTTGAGGTCATGATCCACCCCGCAACTTCCAGTTCTCACTCCGAAGGATAGAAGTCCGAAGATTCAGAAACGTCCCCACCGGGAGAGTGAACAGATGCCCGCAACCATGAGTCAGAAGCGCCTCGTCCGGCTCATGGTGATCTATGGCGTCGCGCTCACGGTGATCGCGGTCACGATCCTGTCCTCGTCCCTGTTGATGCGGTATTCCATCGAGCGGGCCGCAGGGGATTCCAGGGTGATCAACCTCGCCGGGCGCCAGCGCATGCTAAGCCAACGCCTGACCAAGGCCGTCCTCGCCCTGGAGCGAGACCCGGAGGGCGGGCTCGCCCAGGAGCGTCGCGAGGAACTTCGGATCGCCCTCCGTGAATTCGTGCAGGCTCACGAGGGGATCCAGCATGGCTCCACGGAGCTGGGCCTCCCGTCCCGGCCCCTTTCGGGTCCCGTGCGGGCGCTGTTCATGCAGGCGGAAGAACCCTTCCGGTCCATGGTCGGAGCGCTGCAGAGACTCGAAGCTGAGCCGGCCTTGCATCGCGGGGCTCCTTCCCTAGCCCAGGCGGCCCAGGTCCTGCTGGCGCAGGAACCGCGCTTCCTGACGGTCATGGACCGGATCACCTTCGAGCTGGACGCGGAATCCAGGGCCCGCATCCAGGGGCTCAAGGCCCTGGAATGGGGGATCCTGGCCGTAGGCTTTGTGGTCCTGGCGCTCGAGTTCCTGTTCGTGTTCAGGCCCTCCCTGCGCTCCCTTTCCGTGATGGTCGAAGTGCTGGAACATCGGGGCGAAGAGCTCGCCGCGGCCAACCAGGCCTACATGGAGCTGCTGCCCTTCGTGAGCCACGAGCTGAAGAATCCCATCGCCTCTATGATCACCGACGCCCGGGTCATGTCGGAGGGCTATCTGGGAACCCTGGACGAACGGCAGATCCAGAAGCTGGAGAAGCTCATCGCCAAGGGCGATTACCTGCTGGGACTCGTCCGGGAGTACATGGACCTGGCCCGCATCGAGGGCGGCGACCTGCGGCTCAATCCATCGGAAACCCATTTCGTCGAGGATGTCCTGGATCCGGCCGTGGAGCTCATTCCGGCCCAGATCCAGGAAAAGGGCATGGTGCTGGTGCGGGAGTACCAGCGGGCCGAGGTCGAGGTGCTCTGCGATCCGAACCTCGTGAAGATCGTCGTCGTCAACCTGCTCGGCAATGCGGCCAAATACGGCCGCGAAAAGGGGACCATCCGCCTCGCGTACTGCGGGGACGCCCGGGAAGTGACCGTCCGCGTCTGGAACGAGGGACCTGGCTTCTCGGAGCAGGAACAGTCCCGCCTCTTCAAGAAGTTCAGCCGCCTTCAGACGCCGGAGTTGCATGCCAAGAAAGGCACCGGGGTCGGGCTCTACACCTGCGATCGCATCGTGAAGCTGCACGGCGGCAACATGGATGCCCGCTCGGAACAGGGTTCCTGGGCGGAGTTCAGCTTCCGTTTCCCCCAGCCTCTGCCCCACCCCACGCCACACGAGGCTTGAGATTCAGCCTGCCGTGGCAGGAATTGCGTACGAGATTCTCTTCAGGAGAGGTATCGCTCCTTCAAGGTCTCGAGCATCTGGTGGTAGGCCTCGTGCTTGCCAGCACCGACGTGCTCCTGCTCGATGCGGTCGAACTCCTGCACCATCTCCTCGGCTCTGGTCTTGTCCAGGAGCCCCGCCGCACGGACGAACAGCACGTTGTCTTCCTTCTGGATATGGGCTTCCAGAACCCCTCGGTAGTAGCCGATGAACTGGGGCACCTCCTTGGCCGCGCCTGCCTCGCCACCTTTCACAGCATTGACGAGATCCTGGATCTTGCGAACGAGGCCACGTCCTACCTCGTGTTCGGAAAGCATGACGCCGATCGGACCACCCTCCTTCGGCACGCCGCGCTTGACCAGCTCGGGGAAGAGGGCCAGCTCCTCCTTGCCGTGATGGCACTGGTCGACGAATCCGCGGAAGAAGTCCAGGAGTCGATCCAGGTCCTCGGCAGCCGCCAGGTCGCCCGAGGCCAGGGCTTTGCCGGCCTTCTCCAGGATCTTCAGGGCCACGAGAATCGACTTGTGTTCGGTGCTCAGGATTTCGGTGGGTTGCATTATTTCCTCCTACCGGGCCGTTCCAGGTCCGGGATGGGTGTGATCGAGATGGGTCGGCGCTGCTATTTCTTCAACAGCGCGAACAGCGTTTCAACGATGCGGGATGGGTCGGGGCGCTTGAAGTCCCGGCCATCCGCAGGCAGAGCCGTGAGGAAGCCCAGATGCTGGAGCGTCCCCACGACGGGTACCAGCAGGTCTTCGGGCGGAATGTCACCGCGGATGAGGCCAGCCTCGGCAGCTTCCTTCAGCGCTTTCAGCACGAAGGCCCTGGTCTGCTTCACCACGTGATGGATCTGGTCGACGGCGGGCGGCGGCAGGGCTTTGGTGAACTGGTCCGAGAAGATGAGCCGGGCGATCCCGGATTCCCTGCCGAGCATTTCCGCCCGGGCCCGGAAAAGTTTCTCCAAGCGCTCCAGCGGAGGGAGTCCAGGATCCGGGAAGGTCGTCTCGATGCGCTCGGCTACGCGCTGAGCCACCGCTTCCAGGATCGCTTCCCTCGACTTGAAGTGCCGGAATGGCGCCCCGGAGGAGACGCACAGTTCCTCTGCGAGGGCCGCGGTGCTAAGCCCAGCGATCCCCCGCGAACCGATCACCCTCAGGGCCGCATCGGCGATCTCGATGCGTTTCTGGTTGGTCTCCCTGGGACTGGATTGGAGCATCCGGTACCCCTGGAAGAAATGTAAGTAAATACTTACTCTCGTCAAGAGCTTTTCTCCGCTAGTCTTCCGGCCGGGCGCCAGCCAAGGTAGGTCCAGCCGTTCACCAGGAAGCAGGCCAGGTAGAACAGGGCAAATCCATAGAGCGCACGCTGGGCGCCACCGGATTCCACGGTGGTCTTGAATACTCCCGGAATGATGAAGCTGCCGTAGGCGGCCACGGCGCTGATCCAGCCCACGGTGGGACCCGCCGACGCCGCGCCCACGGTGACGGGAGCCATCTGGAACACCGCGCCGTTGCCCAGGCCCGTGGCCACGAAGACGAGCAGGAAACAAAGCAGGAAGGGCATGAACTGATCCTGGGGCGCGGGGGAACCCTGGGCCAGACCCAGGAAATGAGCCACTCCGAGGGTGCCTGCGATCATGAGCACGGCCGAGACCTGGGTCAGGCGTGCGCCACCCCAGCGATCCGCGAGCCAGCCGCCGATGGGCCGGGCCACGCTGCCCACGAAGGCGCCCATCCATGCATAGGCTAGGGGATTGGGACCCAAGGGATTGGGAGCGCCACCGGGGAGACGGCCGAACACGATCTTGATGAGCAGGGGCAGCGCGCCACTGAGCCCGATGAAACTGCCGAAGGTCCCGAAATAGAGGAAGGTGAGCGTCCAGGTGTGTGGGTTCTTGAAGATGACGAACTGCACGTCCATCCGCTGCTTCACCTTGCCCCGCAGAAGCTTCAGCAACCCCAGGGCCGCCAGCACCGTGACCAGCATGATGAGCACCTGCCCCGCCAAGCCGGGCTTCCACACCAGAAGCCCCAGGATTCCCAGGCCAGCCGCCACAAAGCCCAGAATATGAAGTCCCAGGATCCGGAGAACCGCCGCCCACGTTGGCTCCGCGTCCTGTCCTGGCAGGTTGTCCATGAAGAACCAGGCTGCTAAGGCCAGGACCGCACACACGGGAACCCAGACCATGGCGCCGTTCTGCACGAAGACCGATTTTCCCGCCGCCGTAACCAGCGGAGCGCCTGCCAGGGCGCCGAACATCGCACTGCCCATGACCAGAGGGATCAGGAACTGCATGACACTGACACCCAGGTTGCCCAGCCCGCCGTTGAGACCCAGGGCGGTGCCCGCCAGACGCTTGGGCCAGAAGGCCGGGATATTGCCCATGCTCGACGCGAAGTTGCCGCCACCGATGCCGGAAAGCGCTGCCAAAGCGGCGAAGGTGGCGAAGGAGGTGTGCGCATCCTGGAGGGCGAGACCCGCACCCAGCGCGGGAAGGATCATGAGCGCCGTGGTCACGGCGATGGTGTTCCGGCCCCCGGCCACGGCCACCATGAAGGAACTGGGGATCCGCAGCGTCGCGCCCACGAGCCCGGAAATGCTGATGAGCGTGAAGAGCTGAGCGTCCGAGAAGGGAAAGCCCGCCTCCTTCATGCGCACCGTGAGGATGCTCCAGAACATCCAGACCGAAAAGGCGACGAGCAGCGAGGGAACGGAAACAGCGAGGTTGCGCCAAGCGGTGCGGGAGCCTCCAGATTCCCACGCAGCGGGGTCTTCAGGGCTCCAGGATTTCAGATTGGCCATGATGGCTCCGGGTCAGTAATGGCGGTCCAGGGAAGGCAGTTTCAGGGCGATGAGAAGCACGACGATGGAAAGCACCGCTGAAACGGCCAGGGCGCCGGGGAGCACACTTCTCTGGCCATCCAACACGGCGGCCAGGACGGTCTCGAAGAGGTAGAGCTGGATGACAATGATCAGGATCACGGCCACCAGCGCGGCCGTGGTCAGCTGCGACTTCGGGCCGGGGATCATGACTTCTCCTGTGAGAGCGTGGGTTTGGGCAGGTCGCCGATGACCCAGATGAATCCGTCCTGCTCCACCGCCGCCAGGGCTGACAGAGGCCGCGTGGGCGGACCCTGCACCGGAAAGCCGCGATCCACTTCGAAGTAACCGTGGTGGCAGGGGCACTCCAGGCGCTGGCCATCCCACCGCACGGAGCAACCCAGGTGGGTGCAGGTCTGGCGATAGGCCTTCAACGTTCCCTGCCGTGTGCGCACGAGGATGCAGCGATCCCGGTCATCCCGGTAGGTGAAGAGGCGGCTGTTCCCCGGCGCGAGTTCGCTGGCAGGGCAGACGCGCAAAGGCCCCACGGGAGCCGCGACGGAATCCGGAGCGCCCGCCAGGGGCTGCTTGCGGAGAGCGAGGTATCCGATGCCTGCCGTGAAGCCGGCGGAGACCATGGCGAGGAAGCGCACGAATTCCCGGCGGCTAAAGTGGCCTTCCTCAGCCAGATCCACGGGAAAGGACTTCTTCCAGTGGGGCATCAGAGGCCTCCTTCCGTGGTGAGCACCGCGGCATCGAGCAGGAGAGGGATCTCGGGATCGGGCACCATCACGGCGTTTCGTGTCTTCACCATCAGGGCGCCGATCTGGAATTCGCGCAGCGGCCGATTCGTGCGCGCTTGGGCCACCTCGTCGTGCCGCACGAAGAAGAGAGCCTGGCTGGGGCACACCGTTGCGCACATGGGCTTGTGGCCCATGCTGGTGCGGTCGTAGCAGAGGTCGCACTTGATCATCTGCTCCAGGCCGCGGAAGACGATGGGCACGCCGAAGGGGCAGCTCAGCTCGCAGTTGCTGCAGGCGATGCAGCGGGGTTTCTGGGCTGCGTGCACCACGCCGTCCTCGCTCCTCTTGATGGCGTCCGCGGGACAGACCTGGGCGCAGATGGGCTCCTCGCAATGCATGCAGACCGTGGGACCCGTTTGCGTGGAGGCGAAGCGATCCAGCTCGTCCAGGTGGATCATGGGCCGGCCGCGGTGCGTGCCGCACTCACCGCAGGACGCCACGCAGGACTTGCAGCCGATGCAGCGCTGGGGGTCGATGTAGAAACCGTAGTCCGCGCCGACCATCACATCACCCGCTCGGGCAGGTGTGCCTGGGCGCTGGAGGCCTGGGCCGCCATGCGCTGAAGCTCGCGAAGCTCTTCCGGCAATTGGTCCAGCGGAACCTTCTTCAATCGGCACGCGCTCACCTTGAACTCGGGGATCTTGCTGACGGGATCCAGGAAGCGCCCCGTGAGCTGGTTTGCGGCCAGCTTGCCGGGCCAGTGGTAGGGGATGAACACGGTATCCGGCCGGATGGTGGTCACGACTTTCGCGGGCAGCACGAGGCTGCCACGGCGAGTGGCTACTTCCAGTGCATCGCCGTCTTTCACGCCGTAGCGCTCTGCCAGGCGCGGGTGGATCTCCACGTAGGGATGGGG
>DCFP01000190.1:40690-51643 GCA_002319925.1 Holophagaceae bacterium UBA1801
GCCGATGCGCCGGGTCTGGGTGCCGCTTAGGTAGTGGAAGACCACGCGGCCTGTGGTGAGCCACACGGGGTACTCGGCGTCCACGCTCTCAGTGGGCGGCCGCCAGGGCGTGGGGAGGAACTTCGCCTTGCCATCGGGATGGGCGAATTTACCGTTCTCGAAAAGTCGCGGCGTGCCCGGATGATCCTCCGTGGGGCAAGGCCAGAAGACGCCCATCTCACGCTCGAGCCGCTCGTAGGTGATGCCTGCGTAGTCGGCGGTGCCGCCCTTGGACGCCACCCGCAGCTCCTCGAAGATCGCCCGCGGGCTGGTGAAGTGGTCGAAGTACTTTCCTCTGCCCAGGCGCCGGGCCAGGTCTACCAGGATGTCCCAGTCGGGCTTGGCGTCGCCGGGGCAGTCCACGGCCTTGTTGATCTTGATGACGCGGCCCTCCGCGCTGGTGGCGGTGCCTTCGTCCTCCTCGTGCAGGGCGGAGGGCAGCACGATGTCCGCGTGCTGGGCCGTCTCGCTCAGGAAGAAGTCCAGGGCCACGAAGAACTCCAGCTTCTCCAGCGCCTCGCGGGTGAAGGTGGTGTCGGGCAGGCTCACCAGGGGGTTGAAGCAGAGGCTCAGCAGACCCTTGATCTCGCCCTCGTGGATGGCGTTCATGATCTCCTGGGCGCTGATGCCCACGCCCGGCAGCTCGTCGTCGGTACAGCCCCACACCGAGCAGATGTAAGCCCGGTGCTCGGGGTTGCTGATATCGCGATTGCCGGGGAGCTGGTCGCACTTGTGGCCGTGCTCGCGCCCGCCCTGGCCGTTGCCCTGTCCCGTGATGGTGCCGTAGCCGCAGAAGGGTCTCCCGATGCGCCCCGTGGCCAGCACCATGTTGATGCAGCCCAGCACGTTTTCCACGCCCTTGCTCTGGTGCTCGATACCCCGGGCGTGCAGAAGAAAGCTGGTCTTCGCCTGGCCCCACATGCGCGCCGCTTTCTCGATGGCGACCACGGGAATACCGGTGATCTGGGAGGTCCACTCCGGGGTGCAGTCCTTCACGGCTTCCAGCGCGGCTTCGAAGCCGTTCGTGTGCGCCTTCACGAAGTCCCAGTCGATGAGATTCCACTTGTGCAAAAGGTGCAGAATGCCGTTGGTGAGGGCGGCATCCGTGCCGGGCTTCAGGGGCAGCATCAGGTCCGCCGTGCGCGCCAGGGGCGTGATGCGGGGATCCACCACGATGAGCTTGGCGCCCCTGTCCCTGGCTCTCCAGATGTAGTCCGTGGTGATGGGGCTGCACTCGGCGACGTTGGAACCCGCCACCCAGATGACCTCGGCGCCTTCGATATCCGCCCAGGAGTTCGCGGCGCGATCCAGCCCGAAGGCCTTTTTGTTTCCCGCCCCGGCGCTCACCATGCAGAGGCGACCGTTGTAGTCCAGGTTCCGGGTCTGCAGCGCCAGGCGGGCGAACTTCCCCACGAGGTAGCTCTTCTCGTTGGTCAGCGAAACCCCCGAGAGCACCGCGAAGGCATGCTTGCCGTACTTCGCCTGGACCTGCTGGATGCCTTCAGTGACACGGGCCATGGCCTCTTCGTAAGGCATGGGCACAAAGCCGTTCTCTGTGCGCTTCATGGCCGTGAGCAGGCGGTCCGGGTGGTTGCCCTGGAGGTAGCGCTTCACGCCCTTGGGGCAGAGCTTGCCCTTGTTGAACGGAAACTCCTCCCAGGGATCGAAGCCGATCACCTTGTTGTCTTTCACTTTGAGCTGGATGCCGCACTGCTGGCCGCAGAAGCAGCAGTGCGTCTTCACCACGCGATCGGGCTCGGGATCGGCGGTCCAACCGCCGGGAGGGGCGAGGTTCAGGTGCGGGCCGAACTGCGCGCGGAGCGCTTCGAGGGACTGCGGGGTGCGCGCCATGGTCAGCTCCTCAGGGTCACGGAATCGGCGATGGGATCGGTGGGCACCGGCACCTCCGCAAAGGGATCGAAGGCCCCGTGCAGCCGCAGGCTCTGGGCCTTCATGAGCACCCTGCGCTTGCAGGAGGGACAAAGGTCCAGGTGGTGCGCCCCGGTGGAATGCATGGCGCCGTGTAGCTCCAGCTCCTCCCAGAGTCGTTCCAGATCCCGGCGTTGGTTGGGCCGGATGTGCTCCTTCCCGCAGCAGGCACAAGGCAGAAGACCCGCCGCATCGCCCTCTTCCCGGTAGAGGGTCGCCCCCGCCTGTGCGGGCCGCTGCACGATGTGGAAAAGCTTGCCGAAGGGCAGCGACAACAGAAGCAAGATGACCGTCAGCTCGTGAAGATAAGCCAGGGTCCCGTAGTTGCGCCCGTCCAGCCAACGCACGGAGGCCGTGAGCAGCAACCCGGTGAGGGAGACGGCCACGAGCAGCAGCAGGGGCAGCAGGTCCAGACCGAAGCGCTGGGTGGTCTGGTCGCCCTCGTCGTGGAGCCGCCGCCAGAAGGCGATGAGGCAACCTGCGATGACCATCAGCGCTGCCACATCCAGGATGTGGAAGGTGAGAAAGGCGATGGGCGTGCCTAAGGGAAAACTCCCCGCGGGAAAGCCGAAAACCCAGGCCTGGTAGCGGTCCGCGTTCAGGCCCTCACTGGTGAAGCGCACCCAACCGAAAACCAGCGGAAAGGTCACGGCAAAGGCCAGCACACAGCCCCAGGCGATGAGGGCATGGGCCAGCCAGCGACGGTGGGCCCGGAAGTCGATGAAACGCTGGAGCACCATCTGGTCGGCCAGGGCCACGCCCATGCGCGGCAGGCGTTTCCAATCCTTGGGATGCAGCAGCCCCTTCAGCGTCCAGCGCCAGAACATGGCGGTAGCCGGCCGCTCCAGCCAGGCGAAGTAGCGGTACGTGACCCCGAAGAACGCGAACACGCTGGAGATGAGGTACCCCAGCAGGGCTGGATCGAGCCAGCGTCCCCCGCGGCTCCCCAGCGCCACCACGACCGCCAATCCACCCGTGGCCAGGGCGGCCCTCACGAAGGGGCGGCCATCCAGCTCCAGACGATTCAGGACCGACATCTTCGCCTCCAGGAACATTGAAGGAACGTGCCGTACAGGGGTTGATCATTCAGATGCGAACATTCGACCCCTAGAAGATAGGAATGAAATCAATTCCTTACCTTGATGCAAATCAAGAAATGGCGATTCGGAGCCGGATCGGTGTCCGCGACAAAGGCGATCCCATGGCGGGTCGCACCCCACCGGCAGGACCGGTAACATGAATCACTCGGATCCCTATCGATAAAGGCGAACCATCACCATGTTCACGTGGCTGAAAAAAAAGCAGAGGCCCATTGAAGTGCCCGTCGCAGCACCCGTCGCGGCACCCATTCCGAGCTTCGACCCCGGCGCGGTGAAGCCGCTTCCTTCGCATTTCTATTACGTCCTACCCGGGACGGGCATCTACGGCGGCGTCAAGAAGGGCTTCCACTGCGCGGACATGCTGACCGACAGCGGCTACCCCTGCACGGTGGCCACGCCGGACGGTTCGCGTTCCACCTGGTTCGACAACCACTGCGCCGTGATCACGCGGGATGAACTGGCCGCGCGATGCCTACCATCGGATGCGATTCTGTTTTCCTGCCCCGCCGATGCGCCCTACATCGATTCCCTCTGCGCGAAGCGGAAGATCCTCCACATGCAGGGAGCCAACACCCCCGGGGACTGGGAGATGATCGACCCGGCCCGGGGCTACGAGTGCATCTCGCACGGCCAGCACATGACCTTCCAGCTCCAGCTGCGAGGGCGCGTGGGGCCCTACGTGGCCATGGGCATCCCGGACATCCTCCGGTGGCGCGGCGAGCCGAAGATCCCCGGCAGCATCGCCGTGATGCCCCGCAAGGGAGCGGCCGTGCTCAAGGCCGTCCAGGAGGCGATGCCCGAAGCCAACTTCCTCGCGATCGAGGGATCCTCGGAGGCGGAGACCGCGGCCAAGCTGAAGAGCGCGGATTTCTTCATGACCATCTCGGAGAACGAAGCCCTCGGATTGCCCCCGCTCGAAGCCATGTGCGCCGGCTGCTGCGTGATCGGTTTTCCCGGCGTGGGCGGGTTCGAGTTCATGCGCCACCTGGAGACCGCTTGCGTGATCCCCAATGGCGACGCGGCCGGTCTGGTCGCGGGACTGCGCTGGCTGCTGGCCGACACCGACCGGCGGGAAGCCCTGCGGCGAGGGGGAATGGAGCTCTCGAAGTACTACACCATGGACCGGGAACGGCATTACCTGCTGCGTGCCTTGGGTCTGACGGACCGTTCGGGCACCGCGTGAAGGCGCGTTGACCGGGGAGGAACGAAAATCGTGGGTTTTCTCTCAAGTGCCTATCGACTGAGCCGTCCTTTCCGCAAGCCCCGCTATCTCTGGCTGGATCTGGGCGATCCGGGCGTCTTCGTCCATCCCTCGGGCCCTCTGGAAAAGTGGCAGGATCACGGGCTCGGTCTGCTGCGTACCTGTCTGTCCCGGGCGGGAGTCGAAACCCAGGTGGCCTCGACGCGGAATGGGACCGATCTCCTGGATCTGCATCGCGCCTTCGTCGCCGCGGATGCCCTCGTCATGAACGTGCGCAGTGCCTTCTTCCCCCTCGCGCGCCAGGCGGCAACGCTCTACAAGCAGGCCCGGCCCGATGGCTGGGTGATCGCCGGGGGCATGCACGCGACCGTGGCACCCCGGGAGATGGAGGCTTTGCCTGTTTTCGATCGAATTTGTTCCGGGCCAGGGGAAGGGATCATCGTCGATCTCCTGAAGGATCCTGGCGCCTTCCCGCGGATGGTCCAGGGCGTGGGAGCGAAGTCCATGGATGAATGGCCCCCCATCGACCGCGAGTTGTGGCCAAGACCCGCCGCTGCAGAGAATCTCTGGCCCCTGGAGCCCGCCTGCGGCTGGGGTCCGGCTCCGGTCGCCACCATCCTCACCAGCCGGGCCTGCCCCTGGAAGTGCGTGTTCTGCAACGAGGCGTCCTATCTCCCGCACCAGGAGCGCCGCAGTCCCGAGGCGGTGATCGAGGAGCTGAACGAACTCGACCGGAGATACGGGCCCATCGGCTCAGTGGTGATCCACGACTCGATGTTCTTCCAGAACCCGGCCTGGCTGCGGCGATGGCTGGAGCTCTATCCCCGGCGCGCGCGGCAATGCTGGCCGTACTGGGCGTCCTGCCGATCGGATACGGTGCGGCGCTGGCCCGACCTGTTCGAGGCCCTCGTGCGCGAGACGAACTGGAACACCATTTCCATCGGCTTCGAATCGGGCAGCGACAGGGTGCTGCGGATCCTGAACAAGGAATGCACCGTCGCCGACAACAACTTCGCCATCGATCTCCTCAACCGGATCGGCGACGACTTCATCCGGCAGGGCAAGGAACCCCCGGCCTTCTGGGCCAACATCATCCTGGCCATCCCGGGCGAATCCCGCGAGGACGCCTTCGACACCATGCGGATGACCCGGCGCATGAAATACAAAATGCTGTCCCCTTCCTTCTTCGCGCCCTACCCGGGAACCGTGCTGGGCCACCAGCTGATGGCCGAGGGCTCAAGCCTCCTGACGCACGACAACTACCACCGCTATCCCAACGACGAGAAGGTCCGGGGACTGGATTACGCTTTCTACCGGGAGTTGCTGGCCGGCAAGCACGACGATGAAGTCGCCCGGCGCCCGGAGACGCCCGCCGCGAGCCCCCACGACCCGTTCCTGCGTCACCAGTTCTATCGCTTCGAAACCGCGGATGGAAAGCAAAAGCTGGCCTATGGCCAGGATCCGCAGGACGCATTGGACATTCTGCGGATCAGGGGCGGAGTGGATTCAGAAAATCGTCTTTGTCCGGAGCACTGCGAGTATGTCGCCCCGGCAGGGTTGCCTGGGTTGCTGAACATTGGATAGCTTGGCGACTCACAGTCCCGTTTCACAGCCTGATTCGACACCTTGATGTCCGCCTCGTATAGCCGCGCCAGATGCACGTCCAGAAGGACCTCAGCGTGCTAAGGAGGTGGTCTCTGAATGTCCGGACAGCTTTCTGGGCGACAATGGATGACAAGGATTTGTTGACAGCTCGATGCCAGATTCTGATCTTCAAAAGAGACATATCCATGGCCTTCCGATCCACCATCCCGCTGATGACAAGTTTGCGTTGAGCTATCCACAGAAGTACCGCAGCACAAGACCCGCACAGAATTCACCAACATTCTTCCTCTCACTCCGTCGCCAATCTCTCACCAATGAAATCTTCTCCAAAACTGGCCATTCAAGTTCCAGCCTTCACCCTCATTCGGGCGATCTTGAATACGCCCTACCGGATGATCTATCCCTTCCTGTCGGTGATTGCCCATGGCGTGGGTGTGGACTTGACCGCCATGTCGCTGGCTCTTACCGCACGAAGTCTGGTCGGGACCGTGAACCCGATCGTGACATCCGTGGCCGATCGGCGTGGGCGCCAGTTCGGGATGCTCTCCGGCGCCAGCCTGTTCCTGATAGGGGCCGCCCTGGTGGTCCTCTGGCCGACTTTTCCCGCACTCGTGGCGTCCATGATCCTGATCACCTTGGGGAAGTACGCTTTCGACCCTGCGATGCAGGCCTACCTTGGCGACCGCATTCCTTACGAACGCCGTGGAACCATTCTGGCCATAACCGAAATTGGCTGGTCCCTGGCCTTCATCGCCGGGGTTCCGCTCATGGGCTTTTTGATTGCGCGCAAAGGCTGGATGGCTCCTTTCCCACTGATGGTCGTGCTCGGCATCGTGATCATCATCACGGTGACGTGGATGCTGCCGAAGGATGTCCGCCCAGCCCATGGAAGCCCCGGCATGGGAACGAACTTCCGCACGGTATTGACCTTCGCCCCAGCTCTGGCGGGTCTATGCGTGGGCATGTTCACGAGCACCGCCAACGAGGTGGTCAACCTGCTCTTCGGCGTCTGGCTGGAGCAGTCCTTTGGGCTCAAGATTGCCGCCCTGGGCGCGGCTTCCGCAATCATCGGCATCTCGGAACTGAGCGGTGAGGGGCTGGTGGCTGCACTTGTGGATCGGCTCGGCAAACCACGTTCCGTTGCGCTCGGTCTGGGAGTCAACTCCCTGGCCGCGCTGTTCCTGCCCCTGCTGGGCCGGACCGAAGTCGGAGCCTTGACCGGGCTGTTCCTGTTCTACATCTCGTTCGAGTTCGCCATCGTCAGTTCGATCCCGATGATGACGGAAGTCCTGCCCAGCGCACGCGCCACCGTCATGGCGTTCAACGTGGCCTTCATGGCGCTTGGACGTGCCATCGGCGCCCCGCTAGGGACGCTCCTGTTCCACTTCGGCTTTCCCGCCGTCACGATCGGGGCCGCGCTGTGCAACCTGTTGGCCTTCCTGGCCCTGCGCAGGATGCAATGGGGTCTTCAGAGCCGAGGCAGCCTTGTGACAGGAACCATGGGAAAGCAGAAGGCAGCGGAGCCTCCATCCGCGTAAGTCAGGGTCTGGCGCCTGCTCGGCATCGAGGATGTTGGCGCCACAGAAGGAGGCTCCCCAGGTCCATCAGTCGCAGGGGCTAAGCGCGGCATGAGGGAAGTTCATGGACAGCGCATCTGGAGAGCCTCCGACCGGTCACCGCCTTTGAGGGTGGAACCGGTCAAGCGCTCTTCGGATGCGGAGTAGACCGTGGCCAACGTCCTACTGGGCTTCACCCAGATAGGCCTTGCGCACACCGTCATCGGCCAGGAGCTTCTTGCCTTCGCCGGACATGGTGATGCGGCCGGTCTCCAGCACGTAGCCGAAGTGGGCGGCCTCAAGTGCAGCCTTGGCGTTCTGTTCCACCAGCAAGATCGTCGTGCCTTCGGCGTTGATCTCCTTGATGATGGTGAAGATGTCCTTCACGACGAGGGGAGCGAGCCCCAGGGAGGGTTCGTCCATCATGAGGACCTTGGGTTTGGTCATCATGGCGCGTCCGACCGCAAGCATCTGCTGCTCGCCGCCGGAGAGCGTGCCGGCTTTCTGCTTCATGCGGTCCTTGAGCCGCGGGAAGAGCGTGAAGACGCGTTCCCGGTCGGATTCGATGGCCTTCTTGTCGTTGCGGGCATAGGCGCCCAGGCTCAGGTTCTCGTCCACCGTCAGATTGGCGAACACCCTGCGGCCTTCCGGCACGAGCACGATTCCGGATTCCACGATGTTCTTGGTGCCCTTGGTGATCAGAGGCTCGCCATTCCAGGTGATGCTGCCCGCGCTGGGCTTCACGAGTCCCACGATGGACTTCAGGGTCGTGCTCTTGCCGGCGCCATTGGCCCCGATCAAGGTCACGATCTTGCCCTCGGGCACTTCCAGGGAAATGCCCTGCAGGGCGTGGATGCCGCCGTAGTGGACGGAGAGATTGTCGATCTTGAGCATCAGTCCACCCCCAGGTAGGCTTCGATGACTTTCGGGTCGCGGCGGATCACGTCGGGCGTGCCCTGCGCGATCGTCACGCCGTAGTCCAGCACATACATGCGCGAGCACACGCCCATGACCACCTGCATGTGGTGCTCGATGAGGAGGATGGACAGTTTGAACCGGTCGCGGATGTGGTGGATGAAGTCCATGAGTTCCAGGGATTCCTGGGGGTTCATGCCGGCGGCCGGTTCGTCGAGCAAGAGCAGGCTGGGCCGGGAGGCAAGGGCCCGCGCGATCTCCAGACGGCGCTGCTTGCCATAGGGCAGGCTCGTGGCCTGCTCGTCGGCGAACTCCGCCAGTCCGGTTTCCTGCAGCAGGTCCATGGCGAACTCACGGGCTTCCTTGGCACGCTTCCGGGCACCGGGCAGGCCGAACACAGAGGTGAACCAGCCGGGCTTCTCCTGGACGGTGCTGCCGACCATGACGTTCTCGACCACACTCATGGTGGAGAACAGCCGGATGTTCTGAAAAGTCCGGGCGATGCCGGCTTTGGTGATGCGATGCGGAGCCTTGCCCGTGATGTCCTCGCCCTCGAAGACCACCCGGCCCTCGGTAGGTTCGTAGACGCCGGTGATCATGTTGAAGGCCGTGGTCTTGCCCGCGCCGTTGGGCCCGATCAGGCCCACGATCTCGTCCTTGTCGATTTCCAGTTTCAGATCGGAGACGGCGACCAACCCGCCGAAGCGCATGGTGGCGCCATGGGTGACGAGCTTCATGCCAGACCTCCCTTCTTGCTGCGGGGCATCAACCCGGCTGCCCTGGCCAAGCCTTCCCAGCTGAATTCCCGTTCACCCATGAGACCTCGCTGCCGGAAGATGACGACGATCATGAGCAGCACGGAGAACACCACCATCCGCAGCCCCGGCAGACCATCCGTCTTCAGGAACAGGAAGTTGAGGGGTTCGTCCAGGAAGCGCATGGCTTCCATGAGGACCGTTACGGCGATGGACGCGATGACGGAACCCGTGATGGAGCCGCTGCCGCCCAAGACGACGATCAAGAGAATGTTGAAGGTGAGCATGAAGCTGAACATCTTGGGGTCGATGGTAGTGATCATGTGACCCAGCAAAGCGCCGCCCACCCCCGCAATGAAGGCGGACAGGGTGAAGGACACGACCTTCACGCGGAAGACGTTCACGCCCATGGCCTCGGCCGCGATCTCGTCGTCGCGCACCGCCTTGAGCTGCCGCCCGTAACTCGAGTGCACCAAGCGGGACATGAAGAGAATGGCCAGCAGAGCCACGCCCCAGACCACCCAGGTGGTGGAGACCTTCGGGATGCTCTTTAGGCCCTGGGCCCCGTTGGTCCAGCTCTGGAGATTGGTGATGACCACGCGAATGATTTCGGAAAAACCGAGCGTCGCGATGCCCAGGTAGTCGTCACGGAGACGGAGCACCGGAAGGCCGATGATCAGGCCTGCAAGGGCCGCGCAGATGCCGCCAGCAATCAGCGCGATGCCGAAGGGCAAGGTCAGTCCCTGGAGCCATGGCGCCAGGGGCTCCAGGAAGAAGTTCATGTCCTTGACATCGGGACTCATGGTCAAGATGGCGCTCACGTAAGCGCCCACGGCCATGAAGCCGGCGCTGCCCAGGGAGAAGAGTCCCGTGAAGCCGTTGACCAGGTTCAGCGAAAGAGCCAGGACGATGTATATGGCCGAGAGATTGAGAATGCGCATGGCATAGTTGCCCACCGTGCGGTCCGCCAGCCCGAGCAGCATTGCGAAGACCACCAGGGCCCCTAGGGTCAGGATGTTGTTGCGTGTCTTCATGTCATCACACCTTGACCGTGAATCGCTTGCCCAGGAGCCCGGCGGGCTTGAGCAGCAGGACCAGAATGAGGAGGACGAAGGAGAAGGCGTCCCGGTAACCCGTGAGCTGGGGCAAGAAGGCCGCGACCATGATCTCGATAAAGCCCAGCAGGAAGCCACCCAGCACGGCGCCGCCGATGTTGCCGATGCCGCCGATGACCGCTGCGATGAAGCACTTGAGGCCGGGCATGATGCCCATCAGGGGATTGAGCTGTGGATATTTGATCGACCACATGATGCCGCCCAACGCCGCCAGCGCCGAGCCGATGCCGAAGGTGACGGAGATGACCTTGTCCACGCCGATGGCCATGAGACGGGAGGCTTCCACGTCCGTGGACACGGCGCGCATGGCCATGCCGGTCTTCGTGCGATGCACCACGTAGAGCAGGACAACCAGCATGATGGCCGTGATCACGGGGATGAACAGGCTCACGGAGAGCACGGACACCGATCCCATGTTGACGACCGTATCGAAGAGAGGGATGGACGGGAAACTCTTGGGACGGCCCGAGAAGATCACCACGCCCAGGTTCTCGATGAGGAACGACGCGCCGATGGCGCTGATCATGAGCGAGATGCGCGGCGAATCCCGCAAGGGCCGGTAGGCCACGCGCTCCAGCCCGATCCCGAAGAGGGCCGTCAAGCCGATGGCGACGATGAAGGCCACCCACCAGGGCATGATCGCAGCGGCGATCAAGTAGAAGGCGACGTAGGAGCCGAGCATGAAGACATCGCCATGGGCGAAGTTGATGAGACGCAGGATGCCGTACACCATCGTGT
>DCFP01000047.1 GCA_002319925.1 Holophagaceae bacterium UBA1801
GGCACCGCCCGCGGCGGTTAATCTTCCCGCCAAGGCGGTGAAGTGATGGATGAGCCGGGGTTCGGGTCCTTCGCGCAGCATGGCCAGGGGCCGGACGGAGGCCAGGCGCAGGAAGGATGGGATCATGAGCAGGGCCAGGGCCAGGATGGTCAGCAGGGTTTCCAGCATGGGCGGGTGCGGCGTTGCGCCCCCTTGCAGAGCCACGGGAATCACGTCCCGCAAGATCGACGGCAGGATCGAGGCGGTGATCGTGCCCAGCGCCCATCCCCCCGTCATGGCGACGAACAGGAGCAGACCTGCCAGCAGGCTGTAAGCCAGGACGGGCGGGGCCGGCGTTGATCCCAGGCAGCGCAGGATCGCTACTTCGCGCGTTCGGTTTTCGAGAAAGCTCGTGAGGATGGCCCAGGCCCCCATGGCAGCAAGGATCAGCGTGAAAAGGCCCAGCAGCTCCACGAAGTGGGTGAGGTTGCGCACGGGCCGGGCCAGGGCGTTGGCGGCCTCCACGTGCCCCTGCACGCGGACGTTGGGGCCGACGACGTCGCGGGCCGCTTGCACGGCGGGGTCCAGGGCTTCGCCGGGCTTCAGCAAAGCGAGGATCCGGGAGGAAAGCCGAGCTCGAGCCGTGACCAGACCCATTCGCTTGGCCGTTGCCAGATCGATGAGCACGCGGGGGCCGAGGCTGAAGGCGCTGGCCTGCTGGCTGTCGTCCATGATCACGATGCCCTGGATGGGCACGATGCCGTCTCCCAGCCGCAGGGCTTGCCGCGCGCCCAGCAGTGCTTCATCGGCCAAGGCATGAGCCGGAGCCGAAGACAGGTTCCAGGCCTCGGCAAGGGACCTTGAAACGTAGAGGCCCTTCAATGGATGCTGCAGGGCAGGCGTCGTCTCCAGATGCCCGGCGAGGGGGTAGTCACCTTCGACCGCCCGCACTTCCACCAGGCGCGAAACGGGGCTGTAGGCGGGTCCCGTGCTGGTCATGGTGGGGAAGTCGCTGACCTGGACCGTGGCCGTAACGGATGGCAGGGAGTTGATTTTCGGTGGCAGGTCCTCGGGCATCAGGCCGTTGGTCTGGACGACGAAATCTCCGCCAAGGAGGGCTCTGGATTCCGATGCGACGCTCTGCAGCACCTTTCCGGCGAAGCCATAGGTGGCGAAGAACGCGGAGAATCCCGCAGCCAGGGCAAGGGAGATGAGCAGCAGGCGTAGCGCCTGGTGGCGCAGCTCCAGGTAGGCGATGCGGAGGGCGAGTCTCATCCCTCCACCACGCGGCCGCGCTCCAGACGCATCCGGCGGTCCATGCGGGCCGAGAGGGAGGGATCGTGGGTGACCAGCACGAGCGTGGTCCCGAGATCCTTGTGCAGATCCATGAGGAGTTCGAAAACCCGGGTGGCGTTGCTGGGATCCAGACTGCCCGTGGGCTCGTCGCACAGCAGCACGGAAGGCCGCGCGACGGTGGCTCGCGCGATGGCCACCCGCTGGCATTCGCCGCCGCTCAACTGCCCCGGCAGGTGGTGCATGCGATCGGCCAGATCCACACGGGCCAGGGCTTCCCTGGCGCTCAGCATGGGCTCCTTGAGACCGGCGATCTCGGCGCCGATGGCCACGTTCTGCAGGGCCGAGAAGTGCTGGAGCAGATGGAAGGCTTGGAAAACGAAACCCTGGTTGCGTGCCCGGAACTGGGCCAAGGCCCGTTCGGAGAGACTGCCGAGATTGGTTCCGGAGATCTCGACACTGCCAGAGGTGGGCTGCTCCAGACCGGCTAGGATGCCCAGCAGCGTGCTCTTGCCGCTGCCGCTGGGACCCTGGATGGCCAAGCTCCCTCCCTCGGCCAGCTCCAGGTCCACCCCCTCCAGTACCCGCAGGCGTTCTCCCGAGGGGGATGGGAAATCCTTGGTGATGCCCGAGAGACGGATCATGGGTCCTCCCACTGCCAAGGGTACTCCGAAGACTCACGGCCCTTCCTATTTGAGATGCCGCTTCCGGATTCTGGATTTCAGACCAATTTCATCCAAGGCGCCGCTTGAATATTCAGCGGATCGAGTGAATGAGATTGGACTATAGTGGTGTCACCAACCAGGGCCTTGGACCTGCCCGACGCAAGAAATGGAGCATGATGGAGACTCGTCTCGATATGCTCGCTTACGTTCCATCCGCCATTCGCGATTTTGAAGGAATCGATGGCGGAATGGGCATCCAAAGTGTTGACGTTTCCTCCTGGAAGGATTTTTCGAGTCAAGGAGCCCATGTCTAGTGGGGTTCTTGGCTCTTTCCCGAAATGTTGAGAATTGAACGTGGACACATCGCCGTTTGCGGAAGTTCAGGCAACTGATGCCACCATCACCACCCACGAGGACTCGCAGGGCGAGAATCTGCCCGTGTACACACTGTGCCTTTACATCAGCGGCATGAGTCCCCGGTCCGTGGCGGCCCAGAAGAACCTGAGGGTCATCTGCGAGAAATACCTCAAGGGCCGGTACGCTCTCGAGGTCATCGATGTGCTGAAACAGCCTGAACGGGCAGTGGAGGCCAAGCTCATCGCCGCTCCGACCTTGATCAAGGTGTCGCCTCCACCCGTGCGCAAGTTCGTGGGTGATCTGGCGGACACCGAGCGGGTGCTGGCAGGACTCGATCTGTTGAAGTGAGGGGATAGATGTCCAACGTTCCTGCCTCGCCTGAATCCGAGATCGCCACGTTGCGGGAGGAATTGGCGGAACTTCGCGAAGCCCTCGAGGCGATCCGGACCGGCGCCGTCGATGCCCTTGTGCTGTCCTCGGAGACCAACAAAGGCTGGGTCTTCACCTTGGAGGGTTCAGATTTCCCCTACCGGTTGCTGGTCGAACAGATGCGGGAGGGCGCAGCAATATTGGATCTGACGGGCAACATTCTGTACGCAAACCGGAGTCTTGCCACGCTGCTGCAGCGGCCCTTGCAGTCGCTCATGGGAATTCCCTTCCACGAGTTCTTTCTGGAACCCGACGATGATTGGGTGCGCGGGCTTTGTTCGAATTGCGTGGTGACGGGGCGGGAGTATCACACGGACGCCCTGATCACGGGACCGGACGGTGCACCCACTCCTGTGACCGTATCCTTCCATCTTTTTGAAGCATACGGGTCGCGAACACTGAGTGTGACCGTCGTGGACCTGACGGAGCACCTGGCTCTCGCGCGGGCCGAGGCCAAGCGGGAGGCCACCAACGCCCTCAAGGCCAGCGAGAAGCGGTACCGCGAACTCGTCGAGTTCTCGCCGGAGCCCATCGCGGTCAATGCGAACGGGCGGTGGATCTTTGGGAACAAGGCCGCGCTGGAAATGTTCGGAGCGCGCTCTCCTGAGGCCTTCGCCGGTATTCCCGTACTGGATCTGATCGATCCGGCCTATCGCGCGGAAATCGCGGAAAGACTGCGAAGGACCACCGCCGAGAGGGGGCACCGGACCGCGCCCAAGCATTTCCGGGTCCTGCGCCTGGATGGGCGATCCGTGGATGTCGAGACCACTGCCATCGGCATCGAGTTCGAGGGCCGTCCGGCGACATTGGTGGTTTTGCGGGACATCACCGAACGCAAGCGATCGGAGGAAGCGCTCCGGGAGAGCGAGGCCCGCTTCCGCCTCGCCCTGAAGAACTCCCCTGTTTCCGTGGCGATCCAGGACCGGGATCAGGTGTTCCAGTGGGCCTACAACCAGCGGACCTGGGATACCGAGCAGATCGTGGGCAAGCGCGATCATGACCTTTTCAGCGCCGAGGACGCGGAATGGCTGAAGGAGATCAAGGGTGAGGTCCTCAAGTCCGGAACGGAGATCCGTGTGGAGCGGTGGCTGACCAGCCATGGTCAGCGGGTGTTCGTGGACCTCCTGCTGCAGCCCATGCGGGATGCGTCGGGCCAGATCACCGGCATCGGCCTCTCGACAGTGAACCTGACCGACAAGAAGTTGCTGGAGGATGCGCTGAAGGAGAGCCAGGAGCGGTATTTCCTGATCCATCAAAAAGCGCCCTTTGGCATTTCCCTGGTACGGCTCGCCGATGGCGTCCATGTGGAGGTGAACGAGAAATGGGAGGCGCTGACGGGGTTTTCTCGGGCTGAAGCCCTAGGCCGGACGGCCATGGAGCTGGGATTGCTGGCGGATTTCGAGGCGTGGGCCGACGTGCTCGAACGGCTGAATTCCCTCCGGTCGGTTCATGACTTGGAATTCCCGTTCACTTCCAAATCCGGCGAGTCAAAGGCCGTACGCATCAACCTGGATATCGTGTCGTTGAGTGGCGTGGATCATGCTCTTACGACCCTGGAGGACATCACCGAGCGCAAACAAGTGGAGGAGCGGCTCCAGAGGATCCTGGAAAGCATCGGAGATGGTTTCTTCGCCTGTGATTCGGACTGGCGCTTCGTCTATGTGAACAAGGAAGCCGAACGAGTGCTCGGCATCGACCGTATCACCGTGCTGGGCCAGAACCACTGGGAGGTCTTTCCGCTCACCGTGGGCACCAGCCTGGAACGGGAATACCGCCGCGCCGCGGCGGGTGAACCCAGGGATTTCGAGAACTACTATGAGCCATGGAAGCGTTGGTTCCACAACCGTTGTTTCCCCCGCGAGGGTGGGGGCATGGCCGTCTATTTCGCGGATATCACCGAGCGGAAATTGGCCGAGGAAGAGCTGGCGCGACACCAAGCCATGCTGCGCACGATCATGGAAGCCAGCGAGGACTGCATCTATCTGAAGGATTCAGCCAGCCGCATGTTGTACGTGAATCCCTCTACGCTCCGGTTGCTCGGAAAAACATCCGAGGAATTGATCGGCCACACGGATGAAGAGCTCTATGAGGATCCAACCATAAGTTCCGAGATCCTGAAGCACGACCGACAGACCATGGCCACGGGGATTCCGCACGTCTTCGATGAGACCATCGAGAGCGCCAGGGGCCGGCGGATCATGCACTCGTCCAAGATGGTCTGGCGGGATGGCCAGGGGCGCGTCATGGGCACCATGGGGATTTCGCGGGATATCACCGAACAGCGCAACTCAGAAGAGATCATCAGGCTTTCCGAGGAGCGCTACCGGACCCTCTTCAGCTCGCTGCTCGAAGGATTCTGTCTCATCGAGATGGTGTTCGATGAGGCCGGAAAGCCACTGGATTTCCGCTTCCTGGACTACAATCCGGCCTTCGAGAGGCAGACGGGTTTTCGTGACGTGAAGGGCAAGCTCGTGAGCGAGCTGGTGCCGGATCTGGAGGCCTTCTGGTTCGAGACCTACGGGAAGGTGGCGCTGAGCGGAGAACCCGCCCATTTCGTGAACGAAACGCAATCCATGAGGAAGTGGTTCGATGTTTCCGCCTTCCGGATCGACGGTGAGGAAGGCCGGAAAGTGGCCGTCCTCTTCAGCGATATCACCGAGCGTAAACGCACCGAGGACTTGCTGGAACAGCGGATCGCCGACCGCACTTCGGACCTGAACCTTGCGATCCAGACACTGCGCATGATTATGAACTGCCATCAGGTCATCGCGCGCGCGCAGGAAGAGCTGGATCTGGTGGAGCAGATCTGCCGCATCGTCCGCCGGCGGGGCGGCTACCGGATGGCTTGGGTGGGCTTTGCCGAGCCGGATGGGGAGAAGCTGGTCTGGCCCGTCTGCTGGGATGGCGTCGGGAACGACTACCTGCAGAAGATCCGGGTCACTTGGGCCGACGGGCCCGATGGCCGCGGTCCCACTGGATCCTGCATCCGCCTGCGCGAGGCGCGCCTGAACCGGGATTTCGAAACCGCTCCGGAGATGGCGCCATGGCGGGAGCAGGCCCTCCTGAATGGGTTCAGGTCCTCCCTGTCCCTTCCCTTGATCTGGGAAGACCAGATCTTCGGGGCATTGACCATCTATGCCGGTAAGCCCGATGGATTCGACCAGGATCGCGTGATCCTCCTCGCCGACCTCGCGAAGGATCTGGCTTTCGGCATTATGTCGATCCGATCCCGATGTGAGCGGGACCAGGCCAAGGCATTGGCGGAATACCGTGCGGACATGCTCCGGACCCTTGCGGCGGAGCTGGTCCAGGCTGAGCAACGGGAACGCGAAAAGCTCGTCAAGATCCTCCACGACCATGTGCAGCAGCTGCTGGTGGCGGCGAAATACGGGATCGTGAGCCTCGCGGGAAAGATGGCTGACGAGAATGCCCAGAAGATGCGCGGGAAGATCGAGGACACCCTTGACCAGGCCATCCAGGCTTCGCGCTCCCTGTCCGCGGAATTGAGCCCGCCCATCCTGCACGAGAAAGGACTTCTCGCGGCCACGAAGTGGCTGAGCCGCCAGATGCTGGAACGGCACGGGCTGACTGTGGAGATCATTTCCGAGAAAGCCCAGCATGAGCTGGAACCTCAGTACAGCGCCTTCCTCTTCGATGCGATCCGGGAACTGCTTTTCAATGTGGTCAAGCACTCCGGCGTGAGCAGCGCCCGCGTTTATCTGGTCGATGTGGAGGGCGGTTTTGAGGTGACCGTGGAGGATGACGGCACGGGATTCGACGCGGGCCGCATCGATGTCCGGCGCAGCGAAGGAGGCGGTCTTGGCCTCTTCAGCATCCGGGAGCGATTGGGCTATCTGGGCGGGCAATTGCAAGTGGATAGCTCACCGGACAGCGGGACTCGAATCAAGCTCATCACGCCCTTTGGCGCAGCTCCCAAAACGCCTGTCCACGAAATCAAGCCGGAGCCCAAGCGCAGCCTTCCTGCGCAACCCCATCATGTCTTGCCCTTGGACGGGCGCCGGAAGGTGCGCATTCTCCTGGCCGATGATCACCTGGTCGTGCGCCAGGGCCTGGTCGGCTTGCTGGAGGACCAGCCCGATTTCGAGGTGGTGGCCGAGGCCAGCAACGGTGAGGAGGCCCTCGAACTGGCCCACCGGCATCACCCCGATGTCGTGGTCATGGACATCACCATGCCGAAGATGGACGGCATCGAAGCCACGCGGCGGATCACCCAGGAGCTGCCAGGGATCGCCGTCATCGGACTTTCCATGCACGAGGACCCCGCCATCGCCCACGCCATCCGCGAAGTGGGCGCCCTGGGTTTCGTGACCAAGGGCGGGGCTTCCGAGGAACTGATTTCCGCCGTGAGGGCGGTGTCCCGGGTGGCCCATCTGTCGAGCTGGAATGACCGCTAGGGTCTGTCTTCAAATTGGATGCGCGCCGCGACGGCGGCCAGCCGCGGGATCCAGCAAGGCAGTGGCCGCAGGGCGATGTGGAAGTTTGCATCATTTAGGTCGACATCAAGTGGACCTAAATGATGCAAACTTCGGTCAAGGTCACTAACGCCGGTGGGCGCGCGGATGGCCGTCATCCCGGAGGGCAAGGGGCGGTGGCCTGCGCGATACTGCGTCAAACTCCTTGTCAATACCACCTCTATTGTCATCGTCGTTTTCCTTGTCTCGCTTGGCCAGCGCCCCTTGCGCGGCCCACCCCAATTTGAAGACAGACCCTAGCGCGTCTCTGCTCTGCGCCGTTCCATCGTTGCTGAATCGGCGGGCCGGTTCAGCCTGTGGAATCGTGCAGGAGCTGGTGCTGGCAATCGGGACAGACGCCGTGGGTCCAGGTGGTGCCCAGGTGATGGCCAACATAGGCGGCGATGTCTTCCCAGTAACCTTGATCGTTGCGGACTTTGTGGCACCAGGCGCAGATGGGCAGCAGGCCCTGGAGTTCCGTGACATCGGACAGAGCCAGGCGGAGCTTCTCCACGAGATCGTGCTCCCGCCGGAACTGCTGGCTCAGGAGGATGTGATTGCGCACCCGCAGCCGCAGAAGCTCGAAGTCCGCGGGCTTGGATACGAAGTCCACGGCTCCCAGTGAAAGGCCGTAGGATTCGCGCTCACGGTCCCCGAAGGTCATGAAGATGATGGGCACGCGCTCCAGTTCCGGGTCCGCCTTGAAGCGGCGGCAGACCTCGTACCCGTCCATTCCCGGCATGCTCACGTCCAGGAGCACGAGATCCGGAATCCTGCGGGCGGCCGCTTCAAGTCCTTGTCTGCCATTGAGGGCGATGTGGATGTTGAACTCATCGCCCAGGGCCTCCGCCAGGATCTGGGCTTCGAATACGGCATCATCCACGATCAGGACCGCGGGCTTTTCGGGTGCGGCGTCCGCCTTCTGGCTGGTCCGCATGAGTTCGCCGTCGTAGATCACGCCGCCGCCCACGAGATTCTTGCCCGCGCGCTTGGCCTGGTAGAGCGCCCGATCGGCCGCCTCGACCAGGGAGCGCGTCTGGCCTTCCATGCCGGGGATCACGGCCGCGAGCCCGAGGCTGATGGTCACGTGCCTGGCGACCGGACAATCGGGATGCGGTATTGCCAACTGCTCGACGGCGGCCTTGAGCTGTTCCGCCACTTTGCGAGCGCCGTCGGGATCGCAGACCGGGAGGACCGCCGCGAACTCATCGCCGCCAAAACGCGCGATGAAGTCCTGGGGCCTGAGGAGCGAGTTCCGGAGCGTGTGCGCGATCTGGCGCAGACATTCATCCCCCTCCTCGTGCCCGCAGTTATCGTTGAAGGCCTTGAAACAATCCACGTCGATCATCAGGACGGACAGCGAGTAGCGCCCCCGCGAGGCCCGCTTCCACTCGGTCTCCAGGATCTGATCGAAGCCGCGCCGGTTGAGGATTCCCGTCAAAGGGTCGATGGACACGAGTTTTTCCAGAAGTTCGGTCCGGTTCTTGAGGCGGATGTGGGTCCGCACGCGGGTGCGCAGCACGGGAAGATCGAAGGGTTTCAGAATGTAGTCCACGCCCCCGACGGCGTATCCGTGCTCAGGATCCATGGTGTCCGTCCGGGCGGAAAGGAAGATCACCGGAATATCCTGGCTCCGCGGATCCTTCCGGAGCCGCTCGCAAACGGTGTATCCATTCGTATCCGGCAGCCCGACGTCCAGGAGGATTAGGTCCGGCTTCTCGTTGGACCAGGCGAGTTCCAGGGCCTCCTCGCCATGGGTGGCCCATTTCACGCGGAAGTCTTCCATCAGCGTGTGGCCGAAATCGTCCATGCAGGTATCGGATTGATCCGCGATGAGGACCAGAGGCTTGGGTTCCGCGACTATGATCATGCCGGGTCCTCCGCAAGCGCGGAACAAAGGCTGGACCAACTCTGTGATCCATTGACCCGTGCAGGTAAAAATGGACAAGCAATCGGAAGCGTTTCCCATGAAACGGGAAAGATGCCAGCCCTGTGGGGATTCATGGAACCAGGTTTCCTCATCAGGCAGCCCATGTACTTTTGTTTTGCATACCTGGTTTCGATGATGGACGCCGCCGTATGTGACGGAATGACTCGTTCTTGCCTAGCGGTTGCGGAACTGGCGCGGGATGAAGGCAGCCCGCGGGGAAAGGAGCCAACCCGTACTCCTTTCCTGCCATGCTTTCCCCATGCGGAACCTGCTATCCCTGATTTTCGCTCTACTTTGCGCTTTTCAGCCCCTTGGAGCGACCCGCACCCTGGCCTTCCTGGGCGATTCATTGACGGCTGGTTTCGGGGTGGGCGCCCAGGAGTCCTATCCCTCGCTCATCGAAGCGCGGCTGAAGGCCAAGGGCATGGATTGGCGCGTGATCAACGCCGGGATCAGCGGTGACACCACGGCTGGCGGACTGCGCCGTCTCGATTTCCTGTTCAAGCAGAAGATCGATGTGCTCTTCGTCTGTCTGGGCGCCAATGACGGCTTCCGCGGGTTCCCCGTGATCGAGGTGGAAAAGAACCTCCAGGCCATCGTTCACCAAGCCAAGGCCAAAGGGGCCGTTGTGGTGATGGCGGGTGTCCAGATTCCAGAAAACTACGGCACCGACTACCGAAAGTCCTTCAGCGCGATCTTTCCCCGGGTGGCACGGAAGGAGAAGATCACCCTCATGCCCTTCCTGCTGGAAGGGGTGGCCATGAGGCCCGAACTCAACCAGCCCGATCTCATCCATCCCAATGTCACCGGGCACCGGATCGTGGCCGAGAACGTGTGGAAGGTGCTGGAGCCGGTGTTGGCGAAACACTGAGGGCAGCCGGTATGGAGCTCAAGTTCCGTCAAGCCAACTCAGACGACGCAGCCGTTGTTTCAGGTGTGCTGCTGAAAGCCGCACAGTGGCTTGATGCCAAGGGAATGGCCCTGTGGCAGCCCCGCGAACTGACCGTCGAACGCATCCTCCCGGACCTTGCCGACGGCTATTTCCACATCGCTGAAATCGGCGGCGAAACGGCCGGCGTACTGCGCTTCACGCTTTCGGATCCCTTCTTCTGGCCGGACCTTCCCGAGGGCGGATCCGCATTCATTCATCGCCTGGCTGTGCGGCGGAAGTTCGCAGGGCAGGGGATCGCCAGGGCCATGATCGCCTTCGCGAAGGATCGTGCCGCGAGCCTTGGAGGCAAACATCTACGGCTGGATTGCGCCTCCGACCGAGAACGCCTTCGGGCCTTCTACGAAGGACTCGGATTTCAGCACCATAGTGATTTCCAGGCCGGGCCCTGGCATGTGTCGCGTTACATGCTAGAGGTTGGCCACGACCTGGATTGAATTCAGCCTCGGTTTTCGAGCTCGGGCGGGATGGGCTGGTCCAGTTGCCAATGCTTGCGGCAGAGCGCGGTGTAGGCCTCGTTGCCGCCGATGAGCACCTGGGGTCCCTCGCGCAGGACCCGGCCATCCAGAATGCGCGCATTGATAGTGGCCTTCCGGCCGCACCAGCAGATGGTCTTCAGTTCCTCGATGTCGTCGGCGAGGGCCATGAGTGCGCCGGAGCCCGGAAACAATTGAGCGCGGAAATCCGCTCGCAACCCATAGCACATGACCGGCACGTCCAGGAAATCCGCCACTTGGCACAGCTGCATCACCTGCTCCGGCGAGAGGAACTGGGCTTCGTCCACCAGCACGCAATCCAACTTGCCCTTTGCCTGGATATCCCGTTCCACCAGTTCCCGCAGCTGGGTCGTGGCATAGACCAGGGCATCGACCTTGACCACGATGTGGCCGATTCGTGGCGCGATGACATCCTCGCCCTCGCGGTTGTCCACGTGCGGTTTGAGCAGAAGGGTCCGCTGGTGCCGCTCGTGATAGTTGTGCCGGACCTGGAGCAGCTGCGTGCTCTTCCCAGCATTCATGGCGGCATAGCGGAAATAGACCTTGGCCACTGGATTCTCCGGAGCGGGTTTCCTCCATCCAGTTTGCTGCACCTGGGCGTTTTGGGAAGTCCCCGCCGCAGTCGTGCCCAGGGGCGAAATTGGAACGGCCTGGAAAGCGGAAGACGCTATCATGAAAGCGACCTGACACGTTGGTCGGATTGTCTTTACCCCGAATACCAGAGATCCTGCGCTCGATATTGGGGGAAGGCTATTGGGCCCTACCCTCGGTGGAGAGCTGTTGATGAAAATGACATTGATCTATCCGACCTGGCCGAAGCTCGACCGCCAGACGGAATTCTATCTGCCACCCCACGGCCCGGTCTGCTTTGCTGCGACGGTGCCTGCCGAGGTGGACCTGACCTTCGTGGATGAGAACCTGCAGACCATCGATTTCGAAGCGCCCTGCGATCTGGTGGGCCTTTCGGTGATGCTCACCTGCCAGCTGCCCCGCGCCTTCGCCATCGCCGCGAAGTACCGGGCGAAGGGCGTTCCCGTCATCTTTGGCGGCATCGCCGTCATGCTGCACGCCGAGGAAGTGGCATTGCACGCGGACTCCGTGTTCCTGGGCGAGACCGAAGGACGCTTCGAAAGCGTCCTCGCGGATTTCAATGCTGGGAAGCTCAAGAAACTGTATGACTACATGGGTAATCACCCCGACATGAATTTAATCGGCACCGCGCGCCGGAGCATCCTCGACCGCGAGCTCTACAATTACCGCGGCGTGCAGATGCTGGACCTGGTTCACGCTTCCCGAGGCTGCCGCTTCGATTGCTTCCCCTGCTGCACCGGCTTCCTGGGTGGCAAGGTCTTCCGGGCCCGCCCCATCGACAAGGTCATCGCGGAAATGGAATCCATCCAGAACAACCGCATGTTCATCGTGGACAATTCCCTCGCCCAGGACCGGCAGTGGCTCATCGATCTGTTCACCGCCATGGCGCCCCTGAAGAAGAAGTGGGTCTCCCATCCGATCCTCGACGATGACCAGGTCCTGAAACTGGCCGCCGATGCGGGTGCCTGGTACGTCTACCAGGCCGTGTTCGACACCTCTGATCTGATCCGCAACCGCATCAAGCGGCTCAAGGATCATGGCATCGGTGTCGAAGGCACCATCATCCTGGGCACCGACGACCAGGACGCGGATTACATCAAGCGCTTGGTGGATTTCCTGCTGGAAGTCGAACTGGATGTGGCCGAGTTCACCATCATGACGCCCTTCCCGCACTCGCCGATCCGGGCCAGCCTCGAGAGGGAAGGGCGCATCCTGAGCAACAACTGGATCGACTACACCGCCGACAAGGTGGTGTTCCAGCCCAAACGCATGACGCCCGAGAAGCTCCAGGAGATGTACTACTACGCCTGGGACACCTTCTACGCCTCCGGCGGGCACCAGCTGAAGATGGGCTACCTCTTCAAGAACGTGGCCCAGCGGGAAATCGCGGACGGAACCTACCACCGCTACAATCCTCAGCGGAAGCGGCAGTTCCCGAGGGCACAGGCCGTCCCATTAGCCGAACAATGAAGCGGATCCTGCTCGTATCCTCGAACATCACCACCGAGCCCTTTCCTGTCTATCCCCTCGGATTGGCGATCCTTGCCTCGGCATTGACCGGCCGCGGGCACATCGTCGATCAGTTCGACTTCCTCGTGGCTGGAGAATCCGACGAGACGCTGCGCGAGCGCGTCCGGTCCTTTGTTCCAGACTACGTATGCCTGTCCGTGCGGAACCTGGACAACTGCGATTCCTTGGCCACCCAGGCCTATCCCGCCATCGCCAAGCGGCTCGTGGACGTGATCCGCGGATGCTGCGCTGTGCCCATCATCATCGGAGGTTCCGCATTCTCCATCATGCCCGAGGAGTTCCTGGACTTCGCGGGCGCGGATTACGGCGTCGTGGGCGAGGGAGAACGCCTCCTTTGCGACCTGATCCAGGAACTTTCCGCTGGAAAAACACCGTCCCGCCTGCTGCGCAACACCGGTTTGATTCCCGGTTCCGAGATGATCTCGCCACTCTACTCCAGGGAGCTGACGGGCTTCTACATGGAATCGAGCGGGATGATCAACATCCAGTCCAAGCGCGGTTGTCCGCAGAAATGCATCTACTGCAGCTATCCGGATCTCGAAGGCGACACCCTGCGCTTCAGGGATCCAGCGGCCGTCGTGGACGACATGGAGCGCGCGCGGACGGATTTCGGCATCGATAGTTTCTTCTTCACGGATGCCATCTTCAATGATCGCGAAGGGCACTACCTGCTGGTCGCGGAAGAAATCATCAAGCGGGGCAAGCCCTACCGATGGACTTGCTACATCCGTCCCCAGGGACTAAGGCGGAAGGAAGTGGCGCTGCTCAAGCGCGCGGGCCTCTACGCCACGGAACTCGGCACCGATGCGGCCTGCGACCGGACCCTCCGTGCCCTGGGCAAGGATCTCACCTTCGAAGAAGTGCTCGAGGTGAACAACGCCTTCGTGGCTGAACGGGTGCCCTGCGCCCACTTCGTGATGTTCGGCGGTCCGGGGGAAACCCGCGAAACCGCCGCGGAAGGATTGGCGAATCTGGAGAAGCTGAAGCACACCGTGGTGTTCGCCTTCACGGGCATCCGCATTCTTCCGAACACGCCCTTGCATACGCTGGCGGTGCGGGAGGGGATCATCGCTGCAGACGCCTCGATGCGGGAACCTGTCTTCTATCACTCGCCGCTGATCGATCGCGACCTTCTGTATTCCATGATTTCCGATTCCTTCGGTGCCCGGAGGAACCGGATCTTCCCACCGGAGATCTCCCAGGCCAAGCGCGACATCCTGCTCCGCTACGGCTTCCGGGGTCTGCTTTGGGATACGATCATTCGGTTTCCCAAGGACCGCGTGATGGCTTCCCCCGAGGATTGAACAATGTCCATCCTGAACCGGAACAAGATCCTGCTGGTGCATCCGCTCGGGTACCAGGCCACGGCCGCGGGCAAGGACATCTCCCGGGTGACCAACATCATGCCTCCCCTCGGATTGGCGAGCATGGCCGCCTATCTCGAACAGCGCAGCATGGGCGCGGAGATCATTGACTGCTACGCGCACCCCGATTCCGATCGCGCCATCGCGGACTACCTGCGCTCGGAAACCCCTGCCTTCATCGGCTTCAGCTGCACCACCTCCAGTTTCCTGGACGGCATCCGCATCGCCAAGATCGCCCGGGAAGCCCTGCCTGGCATCCAGACCATTTTCGGCGGACCCCATGTTTCGGCCTTGAAAGAGAAACTTTTCGAGGACTACCCGGCCATGGACTATGCAGTGGTCGGGGAAGGGGAGGAGACCCTTGCGAGCCTGATGCGCAACGGCGGCGAGGCTCCAGGCGAAGTAAAGGGCATCATATTCCGGGACAAGGGCCTCGATGCAGTGTGCTTCACGGGACGTCCCGCCAAGGGTCTGGAGCTGGACACGCTGCCATTCCCCGCCTACGAAAAGCTCCAGGGATTCCCGAAGGCCTATCTGCTGCCCATCTTCAATTATCCGAAGGTGCCCAACACCAGCTGCATCTCCAGCCGTGGGTGCCCCTACGCATGTAGTTACTGCGACCGATCCGTCTTCAACCGGACCTTCCGCTACAACTCGGCGGAATATCTCTACGAGCACCTGCGCTACCTGCGGGAGCGGTTCGGAATCCGCCACATCAACTTCTACGACGATCAGTTCACCTTCAACCGCCAGCGGGTGGAGGAGTTCACGGACCTGATCCTGGCGAATCCTCTTGGGATGACTTACAACTGCGCGGTGCGTGCCGAGCACATCGACGACGCCCTGCTGAAGAAGATGAAGCGTTCCGGCTGCTGGATGATGAGCCTCGGCATCGAGACTGGTGACGAACAGCTGCTGGCGCAGCACCGGCAGAACGCGGACCTGGACATGCTGGCCACGAAGATCCGCATGATCAAGGCCGCGGGGATCCGCACCAAGGGGCTGCTGATGATGGGCCTTCCAGGCGAGACCGAAGAGAGCATCCGCCGCAGCAAGGCCTACGTATTCTCGCTGCCCATCGATGATTTCAATCTGGCCAAGTTCACGCCCTTCCCGGGTTCGCCCATCTACGAGAACATCCACGAACTGGGCGAATTCGACGAGAAATGGGAAGAGATGGATTGCATGAATTTCAAGTTCGTCACCAAGGGCATGACGCGGGAACGCCTGGAGGCACTGTTCCTGAATTTCTATCGTTCCCACTTCGCGCGCCCCAAGGTCCTGCTGGGGTACGTGGCGATGCTCTGGCGCTCGCCCCACAGCTGGTTCCGCTTCCTCAAGAGCCTCACCAGCTTCCTGCGCTACATCTGTGTCAACCGCCGCCTGATGGCGGACAAGGCCTAGCGCAGGTAATCAATGACCGAAGATGCCATCAACAAGGATCGCGAGAAGAGCGCAGGCAAGCGGGCCTGGACTTCGCGCAGCATCGGTTCCAGGTTCCAGCATCAGATCTTCTACGCGATCATCCGACTGGGCGGCCGCCATCTCGCGTTCTTCGTCCTGCGATTCGTGGTGGCCTGGTACGTGCTCGTGCGCCCTTCCGTGCGAGAGCGCTGCAGCTATTATCTCCGCCGGCGTTTTCCGGAGGACCGGGGCTTCAAGTTCCTGCGCAACTGCTATCGCCTCAGTTTCTCCCTGGGCAAGGTGCTGGTAGACCGGGCCGTGCTTGGGATTCTGGGTCCGGACAAGATCAACTGCCGCCTGGCGGGATTTGATCACCTGAGAGCCTTGCTTTCGGAAGGCCGCGGCCTGATCCTGGTGACCTCCCACGTGGGCTGCTGGCAATTGGGCATGTCCTGTCTTCGCCGGTTGAACGTGCCCGTGAGCCTGCTCATCCACCGCGAGGCGGGCGATGTGGATCGCCACCACTTCGAGCACAGCGAGGAGGCTTCTCCCTACCGCTTCATCGACCCTTGTGGGTACCTCGGCGGGACCTTGGAGATGCTCCAGGTGCTGAAGAACAAGGAGGTGCTCTGCATCATGGGCGACCGTGTCATGGGCGGGCCGGGCAGCAACGTGCCGGTGGAATTCCTCGGCAGCACGATTCCTGTGCCCTTCAGCCCCTACAAGCTGGCCTCGGCCTCCGGTGCGCCCATCGCCGTCCTTTTTCCCTACCAGTCCGATGCAGATGAGTACTCGATGCTGGTGACCAAGGTCATCCGCGTGCCGGAAAACCTGGGCCGTGGCGCGGTTTCGCACCAGCCCTACGCCAAGGAATACATCGCGGCTCTGGAAGGCTTCGTGAAGGATCACCCCTACCAGTTCTTTAACTTTTTCGATATGTGGGCCGAGACCCCTGCGAGGCCTGAATCATGAGCAACTTCAAGCCTGTCGCCATCACCGGAATGGGCTGCATCTGTTCCGTAGGCTCCTCGGTGGATGCATGCATGACTGGATTGTTCTCCGGCACCCGGGAGACGAATCTCGCGCTGAATCCGAAGCCGCCCACGCGATTCAAGACCGATCATTCGGTCAAATGTCCCGTGTTCGAGGTACGCGGCTTCGCCGACGTCGACAGAATGCTCCGCACCAGCGCCCTGGGGCTGCACGCTGCGCGGGAAGCCATCGCGGACGCCGGGTTGGATCAGAAGCGGTTGAGCACCCTGCGCGTGGGTGTTTGCATGGGCACCACCGTGGGTTGCGCCATCAACGATGAGTCCTTCTGCCGGGCCTATCGGGCTGGGGAAGATCCGGATCTCGCGCCCATGGACCGCATCCTGAACAGCAATCCTGCGGCGGTCATCGCCCAGGCCTTCGGCTTCCGCGGACCATGCCAGACCGTCGTGAACGCTTGCTCGTCCAGCACCGATGCCATCGGTCTCGGAGCCGCCTGGCTTGCGTCCGGCCTTTGCGACATGGTCGTTTCCGGCGGCGCTGATGAGTTGAGCCGGATCACCTTCGACGGTTTCATCTCCCTGAAGATCGCTTCCAGCGAACCCTGCAAGCCCTTCGACCTGAATCGCAGGGGATTGAATCTGGGCGAAGGTGCGGCCGTGGTCATCCTGGAATCGGAGGAATCCCGGAAGAAGCGGAAGCGCCGCGCGCGCTCCTTCCTGCTGGGTTACGGATCAGCCTGCGATGCCTACCATCAGACGGCGCCGCATCCGGAAGGCGCTGGACTGAAGCGCGCCATCGCGGAAGCCCTTGCCTGCAGCGGCACCCGCGCGGGCGACTTGGCCTTCGTGAATGCCCACGGGACCGGCACGCCGGACAACGATCGGACGGAGGGCAAGGTGCTGGCGGAGACCCTGCCCGGCGTACCCTTCATGTCCACCAAAGGTTTCACGGGACATACGCTCGGAGCCGCTGGCGCCATCGAAGCGGTCTTCACGGCCGCGTGCCTGGAAGCCGGGAAGGCGCCAGCCAATATCGGGTTCCAGATCCCTGATCCGGAAATGGGTGTGGTGCCAACGACCGATGCCATGCCATTGCGCGGTGCCACGGCCATGTCCCAGTCGCTGGCCTTCGGTGGCAACAATTCCGTGGTGGTTCTCGGCAAGGGGGATCGGCCATGACACGAATCACGGTCCAGGGAATCGGAGTCGTCGGCGGGTTCGGAACCGGTATCGGTGACCTCGCAAAGGCGCTCACCACAGGGCAGAGCCCTCGCTCCGCGATCACTGTCGCCACGAGGCAGGGACCTGTCGAATTCCCAGCCTTCCGGGCAGAGACCGGTCCGCTGAAGGATTTCGTTCCATCCCGGGCTTTGCGCCGGATGGACCATTTCACGAAGATGGGCCTGCTGGCCGCCAACCTGGCCCTGCGGGACGCAGGGATGGCCAACTCCGAAGGGGTGAACCACCCCGGGCTGGGCGTGATCGTCGCCAGCGGTTACGGCGCCACGGCCACCACCTTCGCCCATCTGGATTCCATCATCAACGACGGCGATGCTTGCGCATCTCCCACCCATTTCACCAACTCCCTGCACAACGCCTGCGCCGCCAACCTTGCCATTGGCATCGGCGCCACGGGCCCCTGCCTCACCGTGAGCCAGTTCGATCTCTCCGTTCCGGCGGCCCTCCTCACCGCGCAGCAATGGTTGAATGAAGGCCGCGTGGAACGCGTCCTGCTCGGAGCCGTGGATGAGCTCTCCGAATTGATGGCCTACCTCTGGTTCCGCAAGCGCGGAAGGCCCGCTCACGAGACCATGGAGCCCTTGTGCACCAAGGCGGAGACGGCCATTCCGGGCGAAGGAGCGGCCTTCTTCGTCCTGTCCCGGGTGCCGGAAGATCGTGCGTGCTACTGCGAGCTGGACCACATCTCCACGGGCCGCGTCGAAGGCCGCCTGCCCATCGGTAAGGAAGGCGTTCCGCTCGTGTTGAGCGCGGATGGCCGCAAGGAACTCGGCGCCGCCTACGCCGCGGCGGCCCGCTTCTCCTTCGTCGCTTGCTTCACGCCGCTCTACGGCAGCACGCCCATGTCGCCGGCCTTCGATCTGGCCGCGACCTCTCTCATGCTGAAAGAGCGTCACGCCTTCGATTCACCAGACCCTTTCAATCGCGATTTTCCCGGCGTGGTTGTCAAGACAGGCGACCCCATTGAACGGGCGGGCCTGCTGACCTTGGCGGAACAGGATGGGTACGGCCTGGTGAAGCTGAAGCCGTAGACTTTCGTAGCGCCGAATCCCCCATCAATCCGGGGGGGTGCCTCATTCACCTTCTTCCGGGTCGAGGCGCTCCAGGCTGCGGATGCCCGGAGCGCCCTGATTGGATTGGTCTAGTAGTCGCAATCCGCGACGAGTTTGCGGTATTCGGGGCTTCTCAGGAAGGCATCGACCACGTCGTGGCGGCTCTTGCCGTGGTTCAATTCGCCCATCCAGCGGTTGAGGCCTAAATCCTCAGGTTCACGGCCCATGATGGCCAGGTAGAGATCCGTGATGAAGGCGCGGTTGTTGGTCCCCTTGTTCTTGTACTCCAGTGCATCGAAGAACTCGGCATAGGCCTGTTCCCGGGACATGCCCCGGCGCAGTGAATTGATCCAGTGATCCAGCTCGTCGTGCTTGGGCTCACGCTTCAAGAGGCATCTGAACAATGCGGGAACGAACTCCACGTCCATGGCGCAACGCTTCACGAAGACATCGCAGCCGGCCACGAGATTCTTGTATTCGGCGCTCTGGAAGATCCGGTTCATGACTTCTTTGCGGCTGAGACCCTGGTTGAGGGAGATGATCCAGTAGTTCAACGCGGATTTCTCCGGGTCATGACCCAGGATGGCCTCGTAGAGATCGATCACGTAGCCTTGGTTGTTCTTTGCCATGCCCGCGTATTCCGTGGATTCGAAGAATCCCGCATAAATCTCCTCGCGGGTCGCGCCCCTTCGCAGTGCTTCCATCCAGTGCTTCATTCCATCGCGATCCGGTTCCCGGTTCAGGATGCTGCGATACAGGGAGTCGATGAACTCGCGATCTTCGGCACACCGTTTACCGAACACCTTTATCTCCGGATGGGCGATCCGGTCGCAATTGGCCACGAGCTGCCGGTATTCGGAACTCGCGAAAACGGCGGTCATGACCTCATCGCGGGTTCCTCCCTGCGTCAGGAAGATGGCCCAGAAGTTGACTTCGGGTACCTCAGGATCGCGGCCTACGATGCTCTGGTAGAGATCGGTGATGTACGTCCGCTGATCCTGCCCATGGCCCATGTATTCGGGCGATTCGAAGAAGGCCTTGTAGATCTGTTCCCGTGTCGTTCCCTGCTTCAGGGAATTCACCCAGTTGTCCATGCCGCGGTCCGGTTCGCGATTGAGGATGCTGCGATACAGGGAGACGATGAATTCCCGGTCGGGCGCGCACCGCTTTCCGAAGCGATCGGCGGGCTGCGCATGGCCTTGGATGCCCGAGAGCAGGGCCGACAGGACGCAGGCATGCAGGAGCTTGTGGACGAGCGATTTCATGGGGCCTCCCTGGAAAGAACACTGCAGCGCGATTCGGATCAGGCCTCCATGGTGATGAGTTCCCGTTCCCGGATCAAGCCACCGGCACCCGTGAATGTGGATTTCACGGGTGCCGGTCAGGGAAATATCGAATTTGACTTGATGGAACCCACTTATCCCGCATCTTGCATTTGAAACCGCGAAAGGCGCGAAAAAGCGCTTTGCGCTTACGCGAATAAAAAGCTTGCACGGTGCCGTTCCTACCGCTTTTCATTCGCGATCTTTCGCGGTTCCGCCTTTGCTTTGATGATTTGAATCGCAGAAGCCGGGCTTATTCCAGACCCAGGCGCTTCAGGAACGCCTTGCGCTCAGGATCCAGCGGATGGCCTGTGAAGGCCTGGACGGACACGTTGACATCCCTGGATGCACCGGGCTCGAGAATCTGCTTCCGGTAGCGCATGCCAAGGGTCTGATCCATGTACCCCTTCGGTGATTCGTCGAAGAGGATCGCCAGCTCAGAAACGATGCTGTCCGACCAGGCATAGCTGTAGTACCCGGAATCATAGCCCCAGGAGAGGATGTGCAGGAACGAGCAAAGCTGCGCGCTGCCTTCGGGATATGGCAGATAGGCGGAAGCCATGGCATCGTTGGTCACCGCGATCAGATTGTTGGGGCTGCTCGCAGGCGGAATCTGGCTCGCATCCGTGAACATGTGCAGCGCGAAATCCGTCTTGTTGAAGCCGAACTGGCGCTCATAGTAGGTGGCCGTCGTGGCCAGATTCGCGTGCTTGATCGAAGTGAGAGTTTGCTTGATGTAGTCGTCGGTCAGGGCTGGATCCGGAATGGCGCAGGCTTTGAACACCGCCGGATCAAGGGGCCACTGCTCGGACATGGTGGAAGGCACTTCCACGAAGTCCAGCGGCACGTTGAAGCCCGTCTGGGAAGCGAACCGGGCCTTGCCCAGAACGACATGGAGAGAATGGCCGAATTCGTGGAAGATGGTCTGGATGTCGTCGATGAGCAGATTGGCCGGGGTTCCGTCGTTGTTCACCGGACAGTTGCAGATCAAGGCCGCCACGGGTTTCCGGTACTGGTTGTGGCTCAGCGACTTTCCGTAGACCACCCCACCGCACTCGAAGTGGTTGTACTTGCCTTCGGCGAGCCTGGGGAACATGTCCAGGTAGACATAGCCGAGGGTCTCATGACTGTCGCAGCCGTGATTGTGCCGGGAATTGTCCGAGATCTTGACGACCCTGACGTCCGGGTGCCATGTCTCGGCATTCTGCACGACCTCGATCTTGATCCCGAAGACTTGTTCGTAGGTCTTGAACATGCCGTTCAGGGCCTGCTCGTAGGGGAAGTATTTCTTCAGGCCGTTGTAGTCGACGTTCAGTTCGTTGGCTTCATAGAGGTGGCGGAAGAAGTAGACATCCCAGGCATCCACCTGATTGTTGTTGTCGTTCACGCCGGGAACGATGTAATTGGCTTCCGCGGCCAGTTCCTTGTCGAGCAGGGGCCGGAGCTTGGCGGACACGACGTTCGCGAAATCCGAGGCCGTGGCTCCCGTCTTCGCCATGGCGATCTCGGTCTTGTAGTCGGCCCAGCACTTGTAGCCGAGGGTCTTGGCCAGTTCCAGCCGCTTCTGCACCAGGGTCGTGATGAGATCGATGTTGCCCATGGCCCTGGCGTTGGAGATGTACTTCGCCCGCTTGCGGGTGTCCTCCTTGGTGGCGTAGGTCATGACCACATCGCGCAGTGTTCCGCGATCACCCGAGAGGATGACGTAGTTGTCTCCCTCCTTTGTCAGCCCATCCAGCTGTTCCTGGCTGAGGCCTGTCAGTTCATCCTTGCTGAAGTAGTTCTTCGTTGCGTTGGCGGTATTGACGGTGGCTTCGATCTGGACCTGGAGATCGTTGATCTCCTTCTGGAGGGCCACCACGGCTGGGTTCACCACGCCATCATCCGTGAGACCGTTGCGCTTGAATGCGGTGATGGTGTCATCCATCAACTTTTTTTCATCGGCTGCAAGGCGTGGATTGGTGTTGGCATAGGCTTTCAGCACCTTGTAGACGCCTCCGTTGTTGTAGGTGTCGATGAACCAGCTGGCATATCCGTCGTAAAGCTCCCGGGCCTTGTCACCCACCTCGGGGCTCGGGTACGCGTCCTTCAGGATGGCCACGCGCAGGTATGCGAGGTTGACCGAATCGATGATGTTCTCGAAGGCGTAGATGGAGTTATCGAAGCGCAACCGCTTGAGCTTCAACGCAGCCAGTTCTGCCAGCTTCTGATTGGCTTCCGCCGTGACCGTGTCGAAGGTCTGCTGCAGCTCTGCCGCGCTTTTTTCGAATTTCGGCAGATCAGGATTGTTCCTCTGCGGACAGAACGCGTGAACGCTGCTATCCGTGAAATACTGCAAATTCTGCATGTTCCCGGGTGTCCCGGCCGTAAGCGCAAGGGACACGATGGAGAGGAACGCCAACCGTACAGGTGAAGATGATAATCCCGCTGAGCGCACTACTTCCTCCTGGTGAGTTAAGGGTGGGATAAGAAAAAAAATATAAATTTAGGAGATGATGGAACATTTCACAACAAAACCCGGGAATCGGTCAAGGGAATAAGGAAAGGTCCCCAGGAAAAATTCCCTAGAATTATATATCGTGTAATATTAAAAGATATGAATGTTCTCGATTTGGTCATGTCTTGGGCAACCGTATTTGATTGGGCAATATTAGCCCAAGGGCTATATTTGCAGGTTCTGATCAATCCCAAGTGCGATCTGCGGGATGAGGTTTCCGGTCCCGCGGGATTGCGTTATTCGCCTTGAAATCGCGGGAACAACACAAGGACCGCGCGGGGAACCGCCTTGACAAGCCGCGATCGGATTCACCACGATCAACCTTGGTTCGGCGAGGCCCCATGTCTCTATTCGCATCCGATAAGGAGAAGCATCAAGAGCCCGGCAGTTCCCTTGCGTTGGCCTATCTGGAAGAAGCCCTCCGGCTCAAAAGCCCTTTTCTTTTGAGGGATGCGAGCAAGAACGAGGTCCCGGCCAGCATCCATGGCGTCGATGAGGATGCAGGCACGTTCCGTCTCCTGTTCGGTGGGATTCTTGACGGCAACAAGGGTGAGAGGATCGAATTCATTGTCGTCCACGAGGGGCTGAGGATTGGTGGGGCGACTCAGGTCGTTGAACTCCGTACGGGGATGGCTGTTTTAAGACTTCCCGATCGCCTGGAACTCAAGGAACGCCGCCGGTCCCCCAGGGCTCGGCTGAATCCCAAGGAAGGAGTCACTGCCAATGCCTTCCAGGATCTATTGGAAGGTGTGGCCCTGTCCGGGACTCTTGAGAACCTCTCCGAGCATGGATTCAAGATCCGGGTCGAGAATGCCATCACCATAAGCACGGAAAAAAGGCTGGTGCTTGGGACCACTCTTACCTCGCCGGGACAAGCCTTCAAGATCATCCGGTTGAACAAGGTTCCGAAATGTCCAGCCGTTATGGAGCTCTCGGGGAAAGTCGCCCACATTGCTTACGATCAAGCCGGGCTTGTCCTTGGTTTCGCCTTCAATCCTCCTGCTTCGGAAATCGCCTCTGCGCTTCAAGGATTGATGGCAAGCCGTACAGCTCCGATCCCCATCTCGCTGCCCCCGAAAACCCGTCGGCCCAAGAAGAGGGAGGAGATCGGAGAAGAAGAGGCTGAGAAGCTGAACGAGGCCGGGGACTTTGTTTCGATGCCTGATGGAGCGCAGGTCCCGGTCGCGGCGCCGATGCCCCCCATCGCGGAGTCCTCCAACCGGGACACTTTACCCCCGATCCCAGAGACCAAACCGGTTTCGGACAGGCACGCGGCCCTGCTCCGGCTCAAGAAGATGTCACGCGCCATGATCATCTATTCACCGGGGTATCAAAGCGGAATTCTCAAGCGATTCCTCGGCCAACACGGATTTGGACGGATCCTGGTGGCTTCGACCATGGAAGTCTTGCTGGACGAGCTTCAGCAGCCGAATCCTGGGGTTCTGTTCATCGATTGGGATGGCGGCACTGAAGATGCCATTGAGCTCATGAAGCTCCTGAAAAACGCCTTTGAAAACCTGCCACCCGCCGTGCTTGCAGCCCGGCAGGTTTCCGAAGACCTGCTCACGGAGATCAGTGACGCAGGGTTCTCGGATTTCATCAAGAAACCCTTTGCCTGCGACGACACCCTCGCATCCCTCCTGGACCGACAGTTTCTCAATCAAAAGGGATAGGGATTCCCTGATCAAGTTGATGCAGAGCAACAGCCGATTACGGCCACGCTTGAACCGGCTTTTCATCGAAATCCTCGTGGATTCAGGAAACGGCAACTTTGATAGGGCGGGGCTGGTCCGCACACCCCAGCAAGGCATCAGGGATGTGTCTGGTGCTGATACCGCGCTCCCCCCATGTCACTTCGAACTCTTTGGAATGCTGTAACAGGAAGCGAATTCTTTTAGTAATCCCGATCCGTTCGGCGGATATGTCAGCTCCTGGCGCCGAATGTTGGAATATTTGCTCAAGATATGCACGCGGATTGCCGATAAAGCATCCTTGTGGCAGTGCGGTTTGGGTGATCGAACCCGGGGTGGCTGAAGCCCCAATGTATTGCGGCATCGGGTGGCGAGCCACGGGGCTTGATCCTGTCGATGCGGGCCTTCATTGATGCCCAGAGCCATCGAAAGGCGGCCTACCCCAGCCTGGGACACGGATTCGTCCGACTTTCGGAATTCGGGTCCAAATAATTATTGAAAGGGTGCTTGCACGACTGTCAGGAAGGCTTATTTTGCAATTGTGGGGAGCCGATGCCCGATGCTGGGGTGCGTTTCCCTGCGTGTATCCCAGGTTGCGCATTGACATTCGAGATCACCGCACGGGGGAACGACTTCATGAGGCTTACCCACCGGGCTTCCCGAAGGTGCATCACTGCTACGCATTCGTATCACTTGGAGGTAACCATGGAATTTGGCGGACTATATTTTTTCACCGAAGAACTGGACGACCTGATTCTGGCCAAGTCCCAGGTTCCGGTCATCTCGCCGCGGTTGAGGGATCGGTGCCCTGACGAGGGCGAACCACTGGAAGGGGAAACCTTGCCCGATAGTGCCTTCGGGGCGATACGAACCTGGCTGGGCATCTGATCCCAAGGGAGTATCGAACCAAGATGCCAGATGCAAGAGGACCGAGGCCGTCGCAATAGGGTCATTGTGGCTTTTTGTTGCCAGCACAAAGCAGATTGTTCAGGTTCTGCCTCACCTTGGTCGAGCGGATCTACTTGGATCCCTGGCCACCTGGGCCATTGGCCAGGTCTGGTGGTGTGGCCACCTGTCTTTTGCGCAGCCATGCCTCGGTCGTGAACTGATCGGTCACATTCGCGTTCTGCACCTCCAGGATCCACGCATGAACTTCCTGCCAGCGGAACCGAGGCCGTTTACCAAAACGAATGTCGTACGGCATGCCGTTTTCCATCATTAAGTGAATGGTTTTGGAATCGACAGACAGTCCAAGCTCTTCGCGTATCCGGGCGATCAGTTGGGACTGGTTCAGTCGGTCTGGCATGCCCTTCCATTGTAGGGTGAACCAAGGGATCGTTCGCTGCTAATCGAGCGCTTCGCCCTCGAAGGAGCATCGACCTAGCCATCCTTCAGACCATGCGGTCGCCAACAAGGTTCAACGCCGATTCCGGCCTGCCCCCGTACCCAGCGTGGGCACCACTGGGAAGTCCTGGAAGCGCCCCTTGGTTGGGACCTCAGGTGTTCGGGATTTCTAGAGACTGCGGACATTCCGTCCTGGCGATGCCGCAGGCAATTCAGTCTGCACATCCAACCAGCCCCCCACGCTTCGGCGGTGGTTCACCTTCGTCATCATCTGCGTTCGCTTTGCGGACACAAGCCTTTTCAATCGACTTGAAGGGGTTCTCATCGAGCTCGGCCGACTTGTTGCCATCGACGATCGAGAAATTGTCGCCAAAGCAGGATTTGCCCGAAGAGCTGATATGGGTGCAAGGGACACCACCGCAAGCAGCGCAGGAAATATGGAACGACTGATATGCATAACGACTCCTTTCGGCTTATTAGCCACAGTAAACAATAAAGTCCATCCATTCGAACCATTGTTGTGGCCGTATGATAATGAAATGAATAGACTTGATGGGCGAACCACGTGCCCAAATCAATTGTGCGGAAATTGTTGGGAAGGTGCCGCCCCGATCGAGACCCTAGATATGTGTTCGACTGACACCCGCAAATCGTGGTAGCGGATCAACCATTCCAAGACATAATTAGCAATGAGTTCTCCGGATGAAATCAAAATGTATATACATTAATATACCATGCCTTATGATGCGTCTGTTAAAAATTAGAATTCATTTCCCAATTATTTTTCGAATTCTATTAATAATCTCAAGGTCAGAAATCCTTGCTCTCTCTGTCCCAGAATATCAAGCGGAGCAGTGTTGGCATTGCAGGTGAGCAAGATGGCAAATCTCTCCTCACCCAAAACGCTTTGACAGGTTCTGACCCTGTGGTACGTATCGTTGCTCTCTGTGATCCAATTCCCCGTTTTGAGAACGGAGACAACTGATATATCTGGTTGCGTTCAATTCAAGCGGTGAACCAGCGAGGATTTAGATGGTCCGGACCACGGCCAGGCAGGCCAGAATCAAGGGTATTTCCTTGAATGGACTGCCACTCAAGCCTTCGTTATGCGTGGTATTTTTTTTTATTCCTGCGTTGACATTCCAACAACAGCCTCTTTAGACTTCTTCAGAAGCTCCTAGACAACCCGATAGCTACGAAGACGTGTCTGTCACGTTTGTGAAGTCTAGCCACTGCCATCGCGAGCAACCATCTTGGATGATCCCCCAGGGGAGCAACAGCATGACGAGAGCCTCGCTTCAAGAAAACTGTACTTTGGAATCCGACCATGCCTGGGGAAGGCTCTATCCACTCCGGTCCTGTGCCTGCCGGTTCAAGAATGCGTTTGAATGCTTTCGACCATGCCGCGACGTGCGGCCCGTGAAACAAGGAGGTGATGGTATTCGAGACCGCAGGGGAGGGCCTTAGCCTTCCCGAATGGGGAGCATGCTGATGGAACTGTCCCATCCATCGATTCGGATCTTCCCCATTGAATGTATTCTGTTCCGACTGGAATCATCGACCGCACCTCGGGAAAGGCGGGGCGGCGCTTTCCCACTGATTTAGAGCAATACCCGTGGTTCGATCACTGACCAGATGAATTGCAATCACGGCATCAAACTGCAAGTCATGTCCCAACCTTTTCTTCACAACTCGCAACGGAGGAGAAAACTCATGCGAAAAAT
>DCFP01000119.1:0-7930 GCA_002319925.1 Holophagaceae bacterium UBA1801
ATGAAGAACGCCAACGCCACCGGTTCCTACAAGCCCGCCAAGCTCGAGAACGGCATCACTGTGAACGTGCCGCCCTACATCGAGTCCGGCGAGAAGATCCGTGTGAACATCGCCGACCGCGCCTATATGGAACGCGTGAAATAGGCTTCCCTGCTTTCAGTCGCGGGCCCCGGTCGCGGGGCCCGCTTTCATTTGGCCCGGATGATCGCGTAGGTCTGATGGGGGATCAGCGTGTTGGAGATGTCCTCGGGCGTCGTGTTCTTGGTATCCACGCCGGGAGCGAAATCCAGGTTCGCGGCCAGATAGCAATGTTGGACGAAAGCCGAGCAGTAGAGCGCGCCTTCGCGGGCCATGAGGTTCTCCCGGGTACGCAGCGTGGGTTTCTGGATCGCCAGCAGCGTGCCCATCAGCTCCCGGATGGAGTAGCGGGACAGTCCCGAAAGCAGGTCCATGGCCGCCGTCAGGACCGTACGGGCATTCTCCGGCGAGAGGCCGAAATCCAGGATGGCGAGGTTGGGATAGGCCTCCGCGCTCCAGTATTTCTGGGACCGGTTCTCCTGCACGCCAAGGCGGATCTGCTTGTGATGGATCTCCAGATCCGATTCCAGGACCCACTGATGTCCGTCGACTCGTTTCTCGCTGAAAATGAACGCGTGGGACCAGTGGCTCGCGGACCGCGTATCCGAAATCTTTCGCTGCACCTTGCGGATGGCGCGGTCGATCAAGGCACTGCCCCCGGCGAGGCCGATCATCCCAGGCTTTGCATGCGTTTCGATGAGTTCCTGATTGCTAGGCGCAGAGGGCATGGGATTCTTTCCAGTGAATGAATGACTGGAAAAATCCTACCATTCCTTTCGTCTGAATCCCTGTTTCACGGCTTCAAAGCGCCGAACACCGTGCGCAGAAGCTTGCTCGTCTGCCCGATCGGATCTGCACGAATGGCTTTTTCCTGCTCGGCCATCATGAGGAACAGGCCATCCACGGCCTTGTGCGTTATGTACTGGTCCAGATCCGCGTCCTCCTTGTTGATCAGGCCGAACTGGGCGGCGGGACCCGCGAACTTGTTGTAGTCATCTGCCAGCTTCACCTTGGTCGTGGCCGCCTTCACCTTCGGCAGGAACTTCGTGACGATGGCATCGCCGCTGGTCTTCCGGAAGTACTGGGTGGCGCTGTCATCGGGACCGGTGAGGATCGCCTTGGCGTCCTGAAGGGTCATCTTCTTGATGCCATCGAGCAGGATGGGCTTGGCCTCCGTGACGGCGGATTCAGCTGCACGGTTCATGGTGGTCACGAGCTGATCGGCGTATTTTCCCATGCCAATCTGACGCATCAGGTTCTCCGCCTTGGCCATGGAAGGTGGCAGGGGAATTTTCACCTTCGGATTTCCCAGAAATCCATCCGTGGCGGAAAGTTGCCCCACGGCCTTCCCAACACCCTGGACCAGGGCTTCCTTGAGCCCATTGCCAACATCCTTGTCGGACAGAGAGGCGAGATCGGATGAGAACACCGGCGCCACCATCAAACAGAGAGAAATCAGGAAACGGAGCATGGGGCCTCCTGGATGGGGCTCAAGTATATAGCGGTGGATTCCTCACGGAACGCATTTCTCCGCGATGATGGTGATCCTGCGGACTTGATATTCAAATTCGTAAGGAGCCCGCGTGTCCACGGCCATCGTGCGGAACCCACACTCCAAAAGGATGTCCTGCAATTCTGCTGCGTGGAAGTTCACGAAGTAGGTCCGCTCGCCCGTACCCATGGGATCGTCGATCCAACCTTCGCCCTCACCCTCCTTGACCACCACCAGCGCCTTCCCCCGCGGCTTCAGCACGCGATGGAACTCACGGAACAACGAAGGCAAATGAATCTTTGGCGTATAGAGAATGGAATAGTACGCGACGATCCCATCAAAACTGCCATCTTCGAATTCCATCCGCAGCATGTCCATGGTCTGAAAGGTCAGATCCGAATGGGCCTTCCGGGCCAGCTCGATGCATCGTTCCGAGAGATCCACGCCCGTCATTTTCAGCCCAAGGTCGGCCAAGCAACGCGTGACGTGGCCGCAGGGTCCGCAGCCCGCATCGCAAACCCTGGCGCCCTTCCCCAGCGATTCGGCGAAGCGCGCCAGCCAGGCGCGGTCATCGGGCTTCTGCGCGAGCTCATCCCTGAACAGTTCGAAGTAACGGGAGCCGACGATGTCGTAGTAGGCGCGGGTCCGCTCCCGGATTGCATCTAGATCGGTGTGCATGGAATTCCCGCTATTCCTTGAAGAGCAAGGTATCCAGGCCGCGCACGAGGCCCTTCAAATTCCGCACCCGCTCGGCCGCCAACAGCGTCCCGGCGACATAGGGTTCCGCGCTAGTGCCCGCGTCGTGGCGGATGGTCAGGCGCTCATCCGGGAGTCCGAAGGCCGTCTCGAAGGCCAGTGTGTAGCCAGGCAGACGCAGTGAATGGATGGGCGTCCCTTCCACGCAGACACCGCGAGCTTCCTTGGGACCAATCAAATCGGCGATGGGTTTCACCATCTCATTGGCCCGCACGCGGGCCAGGCTTTCGGCCAGTTCCCGGGTGGTACCACTGGGCACGTCCGGCTTGTCCGCCTGGGCGTAGTCGAGGATCTCGCGGTGGGGAAGATACTTCGCCGCGAGGAGCGCGCAGTGCTTGGCCAGCGCCGCGGTGATGGAGAAATTTCCTGCGGCGATCACCCCAAGATTCCAGGATTCGGCTTCGAGCCTGATCTCCTCGAAATCTTCGGGCTTCAATCCGGAGGTACCGATGACCGCTGGCACGCCCAGCTTCAACGACGTGAGGACGTGTTCCTTCACGACTGTGGGATGCGAGTAGTCGATGAGCACGTCGGTGGGCGCGGCCAGAGCCTCCCGGACTGAACCCGAAACGATGACGCCGCAGCGCGAAAAACCAATCGCTTCCCCGATATCCCTGCCCGCCGATTGGCGGGCTACCGCCCCCGACAATTCGAACGTCTGGGATTTCAGGACGGCTGCCACGAGCGCCTTGCCTGTCCAGCCTGTTGCACCTGCGATGCAGACACGGATCATGTCTCACCTCCGTGCCCCCATCATCCCACAGCGGACTTTAATCAGACCTTCGGCGCCTCCATTCCGTAGGCCGCCCAGCCTTCCTTGGCGGGTCCATAGATCCCGGGCACCTTGAGCCCCGCCTGGCGCATGAGCACGGTCATCTGGCCGCGATGGTGGGTCTGGTGCGTAAGAAGCACGAACAGGGTGAAGCCGCGCTTCCAGTGCTCGCCATACAGTTCGTCCAGGATCTCCAGGTCAGCGTTCTTCCATGCCTTGAGGCCTTCCACCAGGGAAGCGCTCGCCGCCGCATAAGCGTCCGAAATTGCTTTCATGGTCGCTGGTGGTTCGCCAATGAACATGCCCTGAATCAACTGGGCGCCTGCGATCTTCAACCCGCAGTGGCCGGGCATCTCGATGAGGGATTCCACCAGATGCCACGCGAGGCGGCGCAGATCGCGGTGCTCCGGGGTAACGGCAGTCTTCATCGCTGCATCGGGAATGGCGTTGAAGATTTCGAGGGTCTTCGAAGTCTCTTCCTTCCAGCTGGCAAGGAAGTCATCAAGCTGTCTGAACATGGATCCTCCTGGGTTGAGGAACACAGCATGGCACAGGGATCCTGACACCCTTCTGTCAGGAGTGTCGAACCATCGCCAATTCCTCCCGCATGGCGTTCAGGTAGTCCTCCAGGGTGCGGCCCGGCTCCGCGACAAAGGTTTCCTCCATGGCCACCAGCCGCTGGATCCGGTCGGGACGGAAGGTCCTGAAGGCATCGCGGAGCTCGCACCAGGCCACCAGTCCCCAGCGGTCGCCCCAGAAGGAAAGTCCCAAGGGATGGATAATGCGCTCGCTGCAGGAGCCGTGGCCGTCCGTGTAGTGGATCTTCACCTTCCGGTTCTCGCGGATGGCGCGCCGGAGATCGCCGAGGAACAGCACGGCGGAGGGAGGCACATGGAAATTCGGCACGAGGAGCGGCATCCGCCGCAGGCGCGGCAGGCCCTCCGGAAGCACGGCCTCCACTTTGCGCAGGAGCGACTCCGAAGCCTCCTTGAGCCCAGGATCAGCCCAGGCTTCCACCATCCGCGCTCCCATGACCAGGGCTTCCAGCTCCTCCACAGCAAGCATCAGGGGCGGCAGATCGAAACGGCTCGGAATGCGATAGCCGACACCGGCCTCGCCCTGGATGGGAACACCCGATTGCACGAGATCCCGGATATCCCGGTAGACCGTGCGGTCGGACACGGAGAGTTCCTCCGACAGGCGCGAGGCCGTCGTATAGCGATCCCTGCGAAGGATCTGCACGAGCTGGAAGAGGCGATCGGCGCGGCGCATGATGGTCAGTTCCAGCCCAGGCCCAGCGCGCCCATAGTCACCAGGGCTGCGCCGGTCCATTGGCGCAGGCTGGGACGCTCTCCAAGCGCCAGGGAGAACACCATGGCGAAGGCCACCGAGGTGTTCCGGATGGTGGTCACGGCAGCGGCACCGGTCATGGCGAGCGCCACTAGGAACAGCGTGAAGCCGAGAGTGCAAAGGAATCCAGCGGCAAGAACCAGCCACGGGTGTTCGGGCCAGAAACGGAAAGCAGCAAGCCCATCCCGACGAATGCGCACCGTGGTTTGGATGGGCAGGCCCACGGCCATGGAAAGGGAAAAGAGGGCGAGGGGTTGGGCACCACTGGACAGAGATAGCTTGTAGAACAGGTTGAAACCCGCGATGAACACCCCCGTGCAGATGGCCCAAACCAAAGCCCCCGAGGCTCTCCGGTGATCCGAGGAACTTCCAAGGAATGCGAGTCCCGCGCACACGACAAGCACACTAATGAGGGAAATCCAGTGGAAGGGTTCCGCCATCAACAGCACGGAAACCGGCCAGATGAAGGCGATGGAGCTGCCCCGCATCCAGCTGTAGCTCCAGCTGAGATTGGCCCGTTCCAGGGAACGCACGAGGCCCACGAAGTAGCAGCCTTCGCAAGTGCCGGCAGCGATTCCCCACAGCAGAGCCCCTGCGCTGGGGAAGACCTTCCCCGGCAGGAAGGGAATGGCGGCTCCCGAAAGCACCAACGCTACGGCAAATACACCGGCGGCTGAGGCATCCAAGTCCTTCACCCGCTTCAGCATCACGTTCCACAGAGCGTGGATGATCGCCGAGGAAAAGGCCAGGATGACGGCTGCCAGAGGCAAAGAGATCCTCCACTTCATCACGGGATGGATGGATCTTTATACCATCCGAGCGAGGGATCCCCCGCCATTCCTGCGATGATTCACGCCTTCCCCAGGGGGATGACCAGCACGCTCGCGCCCGTCCGGTGGCGCAAGGCTTCCACCGTGGTGCCGTAGATCATGTCCGACAACCCGCGGTGGCCGTGGCCTCCGAGGATCACCAGCTCCGCGCCGTAGTCGTTGGCAAGCCGCGCCAACTCCCGGGCCGGGTCACCCGCGCCCAGCGCCGTCTCGACTTCATATCCCAGTTTCCTGAGCGCCTCCGCGTAGGCATCCAACCGCGACTGATCATTGCTCATTTCCAGATCGGCGGCGTCACGACCGAAAGCCCGGGCCGAGGGGCTTTCCACCACGTGCAACAGCTTGAGCACCGGCTTGGCGGGGGCCATGAAGCGCAAGGCCGCTTCGATCAACCGCACCTCGCGCCCGGTGAAATCGAGGGCCAGCGCGACTTTCCGCAGGGGTTCCGAAGAAGGCGGAGCGATCTCCGGCAGGATCGCCGCATGATGGATTTCCGCCGAGGCCTTCAATCGGCGGATTTTCACGTAGGCAATCCACGGCTCGAAGATGATCCATCCCAGAAGCAGACCGACGACGCCGAGAACGGGATACAGCACGGGACGGATCCAAACCCCCAGCGCGCCTGCGCTCCAATCACCCGCGGTGTCCATCACCAGCTTCAAGTTGAGGCCCACGACGACGATGGCCACCACCCAGGCTCCTGCCTTGAGCCACGGGCCGATCGCGAATTCGCCCATGCGCCGTCGGTCGGACACGAAATGAATCAAGGGAATCATGGCGAAGGGGAGTTGCAAAGACAGGACGACCTGGCTCAGCACCAGGAGATTCCCCGTGGCGTTCTCCCCGAACCAGAGGATCGTCACTACCGCGGGAACGACGGCGAGCAGGCGTGTCATCACACGCCTCAGCCAGGGCCGGATGCGGATATCGAGGTAGCCTTCCATCACGATCTGTCCGGCGAGCGTGCCCGTGATGGTGGAGCTTTGGCCTGCGGCGAGCAGAGCGATGGCAAAGGCGATGGGCGCGATGGACACGCCGATGATCGGCGCCAGCAGCCGATGGGCGTCCTGGAGTTCGGCGATGTCGTAGTGGCCGTTCCGGAAGAAGACCGCGGCGGCCATGATGAGGATCGCCGCATTGACGAAGAAGGCCAGATTGAGCGCCAGCGCGGAATCCCAGGTGTTGAGGCGGATGGCCCGCTTGATTCCGCCCTCGGGTCCGAAGTTCCGTGTCTGCACCAGAGCCGAATGCAGGTAGAGATTGTGGGGCATCACCGTGGCACCGATGATGCCGATGGCGATGTAGAGCGCCCCGGAATCCGGCAGGCTCGGCACGAACCCGTGCGCGAGAGAGCCCCATTCCGGCCGCGCCAGGAAGACTTCCACCAGGAATGCGATTCCGATGGTGGCGACCAGGCTGAGGATCACGGCCTCCAGTTTGCGAATGCCGAAGCGCGTCAGCATCATGAGTAGCAGCACATCGAAGGTCGTGATGAGGACACCCACCAGGAGCGGCAATCCGAAGAGCATCTTCAGGGCGATGGCCGAACCCAGCACCTCGGCGAGATCGCAGGCGGCGATGGCCACTTCTGCCAGGAGGTAGAGTGGCAGATTGACCGCAGGAGGATAGGTCTCCCGTGAGGCCTGGGCCAGATCCCGGCGCCACACGATCCCGAGCCGCGCGGCGAGGCTCTGCAGGAGAATCGCCATCAGGTTGGACATGAGGAGCACCCACAGCAGGCGGTACTCGTAGCGGCTTCCTCCGGCCAGATCCGTGGCCCAGTTCCCGGGATCCATGTAACCCACGGCCACCAGCAGCGCGGGTCCCGCCACGGCCATCCACTGCCGGAAGCCTGGCTTGGCTGGCACTGACACCGTGCCCTGCCCCTCGGTGATCGACAGCCCGCTTACGGGCTCAGGATCGTCTGGAAGGTTCGTATTTGGGTTCTTTGAATCGGATGACGACATGGACTTGTAGCCTATGCTACGATGCAATGTAGCCAAGGCTACGGCCAAGTCAAGCCCAATGTTCCATCACCCAACGTTCATCGGTACCTCACGTTGATCGAGAAAAAGACAGTCCTGGTCAGAGACGAAACAACGGCGGGCCGCTTCCAGCGCGTACGCCAGGACCACGCCCGGGAAACGGCTGAGGATTACGCGGAAATGGTGCTGGAACTGGGCGGTGGCGGGCATGTCGCCGTACGTCCCGCCGACCTGGCGCGGGCCCTGGGCGTGTCCCATGTGACGGTCCTGCGGGCCCTCGATCGCCTCATCCGGAGCGGCATCATCACGCGGGACGAGAACCAGGGCATCCGCCTGAGCCCCAAAGGCCGACGCCTGGGCGAACACGCGCGCGACCGGCATCAGCTGGTGGTGGCTTTTCTCGAATCCCTGGGTGTTCCGCCGGAAATCGCGGCCATCGATGCCGAAGGCATCGAGCACCACGCCAGCGCGGTGACCCTGGAACGGATGGCTGCCTTCCTGGAGACGAAAACTAAGTCTTGAGCGTCTTCGCCAGCAACTGGGTACGGATGAAGTCGTCCAAGTCGCCATCCAGCACTTTCTGGGTCTGGCTCGTCTCGTGGTTGGTCCGGTGGTCTTTCACGAGCTGATAGGGCTGCAGGACATAGGAGCGGATCTGGCTGCCCCA
>DCFP01000119.1:8177-17901 GCA_002319925.1 Holophagaceae bacterium UBA1801
GCGGATCTGGCTGCCCCAGGCCACGTCGGCCTTCTCGCCGCTGGCGGCGGCCACCTTCTCCTCGAACTTCCGTTTCTCCAGTTCGAAGATGCGAGCCTTCAGCACCTTCAGTGCCGTTGCGCGGTTCTTGATCTGGCTGCGCTCGTTCTGGCAGGTGACCACGATGCCGGTGGGCAGATGGGTGAAGCGCACGGCGGATTCGGTGCGGTTCACGTGCTGGCCGCCGGCGCCACTGGCCCGGAACACATCGATCTTCAGATCCTTCTCGGGGATGTCCACATCGATGGTGTCATCCAGCTCAGGGCTCACGTAAACGGCCGCGAAACTGGTGTGCCGGCGCTTGGCGGCATCGAAGGGGGAAATCCGCACCAGGCGATGGACACCTGCTTCCGCGCGCAGATATCCGTAGGCGTAAGGCGCGGAGACAATGAAGGTGACACCCTTGATGCCCGCTTCGTCGCCGTCCTGGTAGTCGATCATTTCCGTCTGCCAGCCCTTGGACTCGCAGAAGCGCAGATACATCCGGAGCAGCATGGCGGCCCAGTCGCAGCTCTCCGTGCCGCCCGCGCCGGGCGCGATGGCGACGATGGCGTTGGTCTGATCCATCTCGCCACTGAGCATCATGCGCAATTCCGAAGACTCGACGGTCTGTCGTAGGGACGCTTCCACACCCTCCGCTTCCGAAAGCATGTCGGGATCATCCCGGGTCAATTCCAAGGCGGTTTCCAGATCCTCCAGGCCGGACGAAAGCCGCTTGGATAGGGCGATGTCATCCGTCAGCAGCCCACGAGCCTTGAGCACGGGCTTGGCCTTTTCCGGATCGTCCCAGAAGCCCGGCGCGGCGGCCTTCTCCTCGATCTGCTCCAGCTCGAGCGCCTTGCGCTCCGCGTCCAAATGGGCACAGAGCTGGCGCACTCTCGGCTCCAGCTCGTTCTTCGCCCGCATCAAGGTTTCAAAATCCATGGTCCATCCCAGAAGAGGGGTCTCGTGGACCCCTCTTCTACTTTACGGCATGTTCCACGGCTCTTGCCTGGCCAGAAGCCAGGGGAGTTCACAGGGATCGAAGAAAATCATCCAGTTCGCGGATGAAGGCCTCGACATCCTGAACACCTTTGAGTTCCAGCAGTCTTTCCAGCGTGTCCGGGAAGGCGCCATAGCAGCTGAAGGGGGACACCCCCCGCTGGATGAACCAAGTGATGACCCCCTGGGTTTTCAGGAGGTCTTCCATCTGGGTTTCTCGCGTGATCACCCATGCTCCTGAGTGAAAGGCCGCCGGGAGAGTTGAGCTCATCCCGGCGGAAAGGATGTGTCCGTCAGTAAAGGCCCACCTTGGTCTCGGTCATGCTGATGAAGATGTTCTTTTTCTGGGTCAGGTGCTCCAGGATCATCTTGTGGGTTTCCCGGCCGATGCCCGACTTCTTGTAGCCCCCGAATGGGGCGTGAGCCGGCAGGTTGTTGTAGTTGTTCACCCACATGCGGCCCGTCTCAACGGCATTCGCCACGCGCAGGGCCCGGTTGATGTCCTTGGTCCACACCGCGCCGCCCAGGCCGTATTCACTATCGTTGGCCATGGCGATCACTTCGGCCTCGTTCTTGAATTTGATGAAGGTGGCTACGGGTCCGAAGATCTCCTCCTGGGCCACTCTCATCTTGTTCTTGACCTCTGCCAGGATGGTGGGCTGCATGAAGCAACCTTTGTCCAGACCGCGTTCCTTGAGGCGCACACCCCCGCAAGCAACGCGGACCCCTTCCTTCTTGCCGACTTCCACGTAGGCCAGGATCTTTTCCAGCTGCTCTGCGTTGACAATGGCGCCCATCTGGGTGTCCTGCTCCCAGGGAAGGCCGACCTTCACGTTGTTGAATGCGGTCACGCACTCGCCGAGGAGCTTGTCGTAAATGTCTTCGTGGACGAATACGCGGGAACCCGCGCAGCAGACCTGTCCCTGATTGAACAGGATGCCGATCTGAACCCCCTCCACGACCTTTTCCCACGGAGCATCCGGGAAGAAGATATTGGCGGATTTTCCGCCCAGCTCCAGGGTCGCCGGGATCAACTTCTTCGCAGCCGCATCCGCGATGGTGTAGCCCACCTCGGTGGATCCCGTGAACCCAAGCTTGCGGAAGCCGGGATGCTGCAGGATGTAGTTGCCTGAAGCCGATCCGCGCCCTGTGATCACGTTGACGACACCGGGAGGCAGGACCTCGGCCATCAACTTGGCCAGTTCGAGCAGACTCAAAGAGGTCGTCGAGGATGGCTTGATGACAACTGTGTCACCAGCCGCGAGGGCCGGCGCAATCTTCCAGGCACCCATCAGCAGGGGAAAATTCCAGGGGATGATCTGCCCCACTACTCCGATGGGCTCGTGCAGGATGAGGCTTAGGGTGTCCTTGTCGATCATGACCGCCTGGCCTTCCTCGGTCCTCACCGCAGCGGCGAAATAGCGAAAATGATCGGAGCTCAGCGGAACATCAATGGCCATGGTCTCCCGGATGGGTTTGCCATTGTCCAACGTCTCGATCATGGCCAGCCGCTCTGCATTGGCGTCGATCAAGTCGGCGATCTTAAGCAGCAGGCGGGATCTTTCCTGGGGGCTGACATGCTTCCATGTTTCAAAGGCCTTCCATGCGGCGGTCACGGCCTTGTCCACATCCTCCTTGCCCGCGTCCACGCAAGTGGCCAGTAATTCGCCATTGGCCGGGTTGGAGGCCTTGAAGGTCTTTCTATCCAGGCCATCGACCCACTCACCGTCGATGTAGAGCTTGTAGTTGCTGTCGGGTTTGATCATGGGTATCTCCTCCAATAGGGGAAAAAGTGCATGAAAAACCAGGGAAATATCCCTGGGGTCGGATGGCTCCAGCGGTGCTTCGACGTGGTTCAGCTCGCCTTCTGGCCAGATGCGACCACCGGCCGAATGGCTTGCGAAAGCGTGACGATCCCCGGCCAGCGCTCAGGCGCGATTGGCACGGGATGTGATTCGTTTCCCCGAGGATGAATCAAACCTCATGCCGATGCGGATGATCGTTCCAAATTCGTTGCTTCAAATTGGGAATAACGAACCTATCGAAGGGGAGCATCAGGTCTTGTTAAGCCGGGTGTAAGGTGGATGTAACGGAGATGTGCCAACTTTCGATCAACCAGGTAACACTCGTGTCACATCCTGCGCCCTCGCCCCCGTCGCACTCCTGGCTGTTTCGCACGAAAGAAAGGCATGCCACTCCTCTCAGGCAAAGGTGATGCCCATGATCAGCCCACAACCGCCATCCCTCACAACGATCGAGGTATGGAAGCGGTTCATCCGCAACGGAAGGCTCGAACCGGGCTTTCTCCGTCCGGAGATCGAACAGGCTTGGTTGCGCTGCCGGAAGGCGCGGGTGGACCCCCATGCTGTGCGCAGCATCCAAGCCCTGCCCAAGCGCGAATTGAATTCGCTGCTGGAGAAGCGCAAGAGTCTGATCGACGTGGCCCGTCCCTTCATGGGAAACCTGTATCAGTTCGTGGCCAGTTCCAGTTTCGTCGTGCTGCTCTGCGATGAACGCGGCTACATCCTGGAAACCACCGGGGACCCGGAAGTCATCAAAAAGGCCCCGGATCTGAACTTCTGTCAGGGCGCCTTGTGGACGGAGGAGGAAATCGGGAACAACGGCGTCGGCACGGCCCTGTTCCTGCAGCGCCCCTTCCAGGTGTCCGGCGGCGAGCACTACTGCAGGAAGCATCATCCCTGGACCTGCTCGGGAGCGCCGATCCACGACGAGAACGGAAAGATGATCGGGATCCTGGAGATGTCCGGTCCCGTGGAAGCCACCCATCAGCACACCCTGGGCATGGTGGTCGCCGCCGTGGAGGCCATCGAACAGCAGCTCAAGGTCCACTTGCAAAACCGGGAATTGCTCCTGCTCAACAGCCATCTGAGCAATCTCTTCCTCACCGTCTCGGACGGTGTCGTGGTCGTCGACGGCTCCGGCAGCATCCAGCAGATCAATCCCGTGGCAGAGAAGATCTTCGGCATGAAGGAGAAGTCCCTGGTGGGCATCCCCCTCTCGCAATTCATCGACAAGCCAGGACCAGTCATGGAGATGCTCACCTCGAGCCAGCCGTTCAACGATCTGGAAGTCCACGTCAGCGGGCGTTCCGGCGTAGCGAACTGCCTGGCCACGGCCAAGGCGATAAAGGACGACCATGGACATGTCACGAGCGGTGTCGTCTTCCTCAATCCGATCCACCGCCTCAACAAGCTCATCAACCGCTTCAGCGGCGCTCACGCGTCATTCACCTTCGATGACATCATCGGCCGCGGCAAGGCCATCAGCCGTGCGGTCCAGATGGGAAGCCAGGCGGCTCACAGCGACAGCAACGTCCTGCTTTCAGGCGAAAGTGGCACCGGGAAAGAGATGTTCGCGCAGGCCATCCACAACCAGAGCGGACGGAGGCAGGGACCTTTCATCGCCATCAACTGCGGCGCCATCCCCCGGGAACTGATCGGAAGCGAGCTGTTCGGCTACGTAGAGGGAGCCTTCACCGGTGCGTCCAAGGGGGGACGCCCGGGCAAGTTCGAGCTGGCTTCCGGGGGCACCATCTTCCTGGACGAAATCGGGGACATGCCCCTAGAGCAGCAGGCCTCGCTGCTCAGGGTGCTGCAGGACCTTGCCATCATGCGCATCGGTGGGGACAAAGTCATCCATATCGATGTCCGGATCATCTGCGCCACCAACAAGAACCTCACTACAGAGATCGCCCGAGGAAACTTCCGGCAGGATCTCTACTACCGATTGAATGTGATCTCCATCGCCCTGCCGCCCCTCAGAGACCATCGGGAGGACATCCCGGCGATGTTCCGGATCTTCCACGAACGCATCTGTTCGAAACTGGGCACCGAGATGGTTCCCGTGGATCCGGAAGTCATCGACCGCCTCGAACGGTACGACTGGCCCGGCAACGTCCGTGAGTTCCAGAACGTCGTGGAGAAGATGGTCAACTACTGCCATCAGCAACGCATCGCCGTGGATTGTCTGCCCGAGGAAATCCTTCTCCCGCTGAGCCATTCCCATGCCCCGGCACTGCATGCTCCCGCTTCCCATCGCGAGCACCGGGCGCAGATCAAGCGCGCCATGGCCGAAGAGGAACGGCGGGAAATCCTGGATCTAATGACCCAGCACGGGGGCAATCTCAGCCGCGTGGCCCGTACCCTCGGCCTCTCGCGCACTTCGCTCTACCGGAAACTCGGAAAACATCCTTCCGCGTCAAGGGATATGGATTGATGCGTTCCCCCTCGCCCTGGAGCACTAGGGCCGGGTGCTCACCAAATGTGCATCATCTGTATCATTTTCGTTACAATTCATTTACATATTTGTATCAATCCTGAACATGTGAGTGCCCTTTGACGGGATGCCATTCGCGTGTTCGTGAGGAAATTGAAGATCAGGATGATCCGGTAGTTCAGCACACCCCACCGGCACAGGGATTGATTTGATGAGGAGGACAACCAGCGGTCCTCCAGAGGGACCGCGCTTAAAAAATATCTAGGAGACACTCCATGTCGACCCGCGCGTTCTTCATCCCCTGTGTGAACCTCATGGGGGCCGGCTGCCTCCAGGACGCAGCCACATCCATCAAGTCCCTTGGCTTCAGGAAAGGCCTCATCGTCACCGACCGGATCCTGAATCAGATCGGGCTGGTGAAGAAGGTTTCCGGCCTGCTGTCCTCCAAAGGCATCGCCACGGCGGTATTCGATGGAACCCAGCCCAATCCCACAGTGGGCAACGTGGAGGCCGGCCTCGCCATCCTGAAAGCGGAGGGTTGCGATTTCGTCATCAGCCTCGGGGGCGGCTCACCCCACGATTGCGCCAAGGGCGTCGCCCTCTGCGCCACGAACGGCGGCTCCATCAAGGATTACGAGGGTATGGACAAATCCGCCAAACCCCAGCTTCCCCTCGTGGCCATCAACACGACCGCGGGCACGGCGAGCGAGATGACTCGGTTCTGCATCATCACGGACGAGAAACGCCATATCAAGATGGCCATCGTCGACAAGCACACAACGCCCATTCTTTCCGTCAACGATCCCGAACTGATGCTCGACAAGCCTGCGGCCCTGACGGCCGCCACGGGCATGGACGCCCTCACGCACGCCGTAGAGGCCTATGTCTCCACCATCGCTACTCCCATCACCGACGCTTGCGCACTGAAAGCCGTCGAACTCGTCTCGAAGCATCTGCGAACCGCGGTGGCCGATGGAAAGAACCTGGAGGCACGCGAGCAGATGGCTTATGCCCAATTCCTCGCCGGCATGGCTTTCAACAATGCGTCCCTGGGTTATGTCCACGCCATGGCTCATCAGCTGGGCGGTTTCTACGATCTTCCACATGGCGTCTGCAACGCCATCCTTCTGCCCCACGTGCAGGCGTTCAATGCCAAGGTTGCCGCGGCCCGCCTTGGGGATGTGGCTCGCGCGATGGGTGTCGACACCAAAGGCATGAAGGACACCGCTGCTGCGGCCGCTTGCCTGGACGCGATCCGCAAACTCTCCCAGGACATCGGCATTCCCGCAGGGATCAAGCAACTGGGGGCGAAGGCTTCGGATATTCCGACCTTGGCGACCAACGCACTGAAGGATGCCTGCGGGTTCACGAACCCCATCCAGGCGACGCATGAAGAGATTTCAGGGATCTATGCAGCCGCACTTTGATCGGTAGGACAGAAGGCCCAGGATGGCGGGCGATGGCGTCACGACGAAGCCGCGCCCGCCAAATCCGTCCATGCCCTTCATCAGCAGGACATCCGCTGACCTACCGGTGTTCCATTCGAATCGACTTCAAAAAGTCGTGATCTCAGGCCCAGGCAAGGAGTGATCTGGATAGTAGGCCTTGAAGATCCGCCTGAACGTACCGTCCCTTTTCATGGCCCGCAGGGCCTCGTTCCACTTTGCAGGGATGGCCGGATCCGTGTCCTTGGACATGGCGATGAACACTTGGGTCTTGAGAAAGACAAAGACCAGTTTGATATCCGCAACCCGGAAGCCCGCTCTTTCCGCATTGCCACGGATATCGTTGGAAGAGCTGGCGTACAAATCGACGCGGCCGCTCATCAATTTCCTGAAGTTGGTGACATTGTCGTTCACGCGGTCGAGGTTCGTGAACCCTGCCTTGGTCAGGAACTGGTCCCGGATATCGTCCCGGTACACGCCAATGGCGTGAACCTTCTTGGCTTCGTCGAGGGTCTTGATCCGTATGAGAGAACCAGCCTTCGCATATAGTCCGAAACTCGATTCCGCGATGGGGCCCACCCATTGAAAGAGGGGGTTGCGCTCCGCCGTGCGCCCCATGGAAAACAGCACGATGTTGGGGTTCTTCTGGACTGCGTCATATCCGCGAGCCCAGGGCACCATCTTGATCTCATCCGTGTTGCCGACCCGCTTCTGGATTTCCTCGACCAGCTCAACGCTCATGCCCGAAAGTTTTCCATCCGGTCCCATGAACTGCATGGGGGAATCGTCCTCACAGTAGATCGTGAGTTTCTGGGCTGCCAGGATCATCGGAGACAGCAATGCGAGTGCCAGCGTCAGGATGCCTTTTTTCACGCCTCCTCCTGGCTTGGGAAAATCCGAATCGAAGTCACTGAAACACAAATATGCGCTGGAAGATATGAAAGTCAACCGCAGTGCGGCTACTTCTAGGCTCCCCCGGTGCGAAGTGCGGCGTGCGAGCGGCTATCCTGTCTTTATGACGGAATCCGCGGTGCCGCTTCTCGAGGATCAGGAACCCACGTTTCGCGGGGTTCTGTCGGGACACAGCCGGACGCCATTGGCCTACCTGCGCTGGGACCTGCCTCGACCAAGGGGCCGCGTTGTCATCTCGCACGGCTATGGCGAGCACGCGGAACGCTACCGGCATGTGGCGAAGTGGCTCAACAACCTGGGCTGGTCGGTCTCATCCATGGATCATCGGGGTTTCGGGCGCAGCGGCGGCCGCCGTGGTGATGCCAGCGGCATCCGGGCTTTCGTGGAGGACCTCGCCCTCTTCCTCCGTCACGAACGTCACCACGACAACGAGCAGGCCCACGCGGGCCCACGGTACGTGGATGGCGTACCCATGACTCCATTGCCCACTTGTCCCCAGGTCCTGCTAGGGCACAGCTTTGGCGGGCTCGTGGCCGTCCTGGACCTGCTGTGGCACGCTGACACCCTGGACGGATTGATCCTGTCCAGCCCCGTCGTGGCCATGCGACCCATGACACTGTTCATGCGCTGCCTCCAGCAGGTCATGCTCCAGGTAGCGCCTCACAAGACCCTGGATCTTCCCAACGACAAGAGCCAGGTGTGCTCGGATCCGGTCCTGGTGCAGCGCTACTGGGATGACCCGCTGTGCCATCGCTACGTGAGCGCCGCCTTCGCCAAGGCCCTGAGGGAAGGCCGGAAGGAGGTGCTCCACTTCGGCCATGAGCTGGACCGCCCCATCCTGCTGATGGAGGTGGACAACGACACCGTGGCCGACCCGGACGGGGCCGATGAGCTCTGGAAGGCGGTTTCACCGGGTTTGCTCGAACGCCATCGCCTTGAAGGGTTCAAACATGAGATCCTTCATGATCTGCGAAGGGCGGAAGCCCACACCATCATCGCGACCTGGCTCGAACACACCTTCGGTCAATGGCCGGGGAACCCCGAAGCCTTTGCCGCCATGTTCACTCAAGAAACCAAGGAAACTCAATGAAGCACCGTCCCAGCCTGCTCTATTCCATGCTCGCCGTTGCCCTTGGTCTGGGCATGGTCGGTTGCAAATCGAAACCCAAGGTCGGGCCGCAGGTGGCCGGCCGCTCTGCAACCACTTTGTTGGCTGATGGCGAGAAGCTGCTGAAAGAGGGCCGGTGGGAGGATGGCCGCAGAACTCTTCGCCTCATCCAGGAGAACATGCCTTCGTCTCCGGAGTTTGCGAAGGCGGAACTGCTCCTCGGAGACAGCTATTTCTTCGCCAACAAGACCAGCTACCCCGAAGCAGCCGTGGAATACAGGAATTTCCTGAACTACTTCCCCCGACACGAAATGCGGGACTACGCGCTTTATCACATCGCCCTTTGTCACTACGCAGCGATTCCTGATGCCGAGCGGGATCAGGCGGAGACTCGCATTGCCATATCGGCCTTCCAGGACCTGCTCCGTGAATCGCCCGGATCCCTTTACGCCGTTGATGCCAAGGCGAAGATTACCCAATGCTGGAGAAGGCTGGCTGAGAGTGAGCTCATGGTGGGCATCTTCTACGTACGGAGTCGGAATTATTCCGGCGCCGAAACCCGCATCAGGGAACTGCTTGAAACCTATCCTGAATACGCGGATCGCGAACGGGCCTATTACTACCTGGGCGAGGCCATGCGTCAAAAGGTGGTTCCCCCATCGCAGATCGACCAGATTCAAAAGGATTTCCTGGCGCGCGCGAACAAGGATGATACCCAGAAGCTCAGTGCGGACGAGAAAAAGCAGCTTAGCACCGAGATTGCAACCTACACGAAGGCCGAGCTCGCCAAGTACCGCCAGGAAGCCGCGGACTTTTTCAACAAGCTCGTGGAAAGCTACCCCAACGGTCCGTGGGCCAAGCTTGCAAAGAAGAGCTTGAGCGAGCTGGGCAAGGAGAAGAAGAGCTGAAAAAGCAGTGGCCAGTGGTCAATAAGTGTTGAAGCGGCACCCGAAAGGGTGCCGCTTCGTCATTAACTGACCACTGACCACTGGCCACTGATCAC
>DCFP01000052.1:0-1021 GCA_002319925.1 Holophagaceae bacterium UBA1801
GCAGCGCCGAGGAAGAGGCCGCGGAGTACATCAAGGCCCACGTGAAGAACCCCGTGGTGGCCTTCATCGCAGGCCAGACGGCCCCCCCGGGCCGCCGCATGGGCCACGCGGGCGCCATCATCAGTGGTGGCAAGGGTACCGCCGCCGAAAAGATGGTCGTGCTCGAAGCCGCCGGTATCACCGTCGTGAAGTCGCCGGCGGACATGGGCAAGGCCATGGCGGAGCGGCTGACCAAAGCTTAGAGGTGGTAACAAAACCTTCACGGCGCGGCGACGAGCCCAGGCGGGAGGCACCGCAAGGAAAAGCCCGCAGGGCGATGCGGTGACATCGTTCAAGGGCTTTGACGCCGCGGGGCGCCCGCCTGGGCTCGTCCCTCCGGGCTGGTGGCGGCGGGCGTCGCCATACTGCGTCACGCTCCTTGGCGATAGGCCCACTATCGCTTGCGTCGCCTTCCTTGCCTGCCTCGCCCGGTGCCACCAGCGCCGCATCGCGCAGGTTTTGTTACCACCTCTTAATGTGTGAAGCGAACTAGGAATTCTCCGGCCTTCGAATTCACGAAGAGAGGCCGAGTGTTGGTATCCTCCTCAATGCTTTGACGCGAGGTTGTCATGTCCCTGGAATCCGGCACCAATCTGGGTCCCTACCAAGTCATCCGGAAACTCGGCGCGGGGGGGATGGGTGAGGTCTATGTGGCTTCCGATCCGCGCCTGGGCCGCGAGGTGGCGATCAAGGTCCTGTCCCCCATGCTGGTGCGGGAGCCGGAATCCCTCAAGCGCTTTCAGCAGGAAGCCCTCACCGTGGCGGCCCTGAATCATCCGAACATCGTGCAGGTCTACGACGTGGGCAGCGCCGCAGACGGTTCGCCCTACCTGGTCATGGAACTGCTGGAGGGGGAATCCCTGCGGACGCGCATGGCCAACAAGCCCATGCCCGTACGGAAGGTGGCCGAGATCGCTGCGCAGATGGCGAGGGCCCTGGGCGTGGCCCATGCCAAGGGCATCATCCACCGGGACCTCAAGCC
>DCFP01000052.1:1230-10452 GCA_002319925.1 Holophagaceae bacterium UBA1801
CGGGACCTCAAGCCCGAGAACGTCTACATCACCAAGCAGGGCCCGGTGAAGATCCTCGACTTCGGCCTGGCCAAGCTGGGTGCGCGCCCGAAGACCGAAGCCGTCTCAAGCGATGATGCCACGCGCGCCCTGCACACCCAGGCGGGCATGGTGCTGGGCACCATCGGCTACATGGCGCCCGAACAGGTGCAGAGCCAGCCCGTGGACGCCCGGGCCGATATCTTTGCGCTGGGCGTGGTGATGTGGGAAATGCTTTCCGGCGAGCGTCCCTTCCGCGGCGATTCCGCCATCGATACCATGCACGCCATCCTCCGGGAGGATCCTCCGGAGATCGCGCCCGAGCTGGGTCTGCCCTCAGCCATGGAACGCATCCTCCGGCGCTGCCTGGAGAAGGACCCCGACGCGCGCTTCCAGAACGCCCAGGACCTGGCCTTTCAGCTGGAGAACCTCGGCGCGGAGTCCAGTGGCCCCTCCAAGTCGACCAAGATCCTGCCCGCCATCGAGGAGGGCGAGCTCCCCTGGTACCGCACGCCCCACAAACTTTTCTATCCCTTTCCGGTCCGGCTGCCCCACAAACTGCGGGTCTGCTTCTGGGATCGCGTGCAGCTCAGCGCCGCTTATGCGCTGCTGGCCGCTCTCGTAGTGGTAGCCCTGCTCGCGGTGAGCGGCGTCATCACGCTGGGACGCCTCGGACATTCCGAGCTGAACGAGAAATACGAACCCGCCGCGGAACTGACGGGCATCCTGCAATCGGCCGCCATCTCCAGGGACGGCAAGCACGCAGCCTTCGCCGTGAACGATGGCTCGGGTCCCATCCGTCTGCTCTACCGCGAGGGTACGGACATCCGCGCCACCATGGAGGTGGAAAAGCCACCGGCGACGGATGTGCTGGCCATCGCTGACACGGGAACGGCGCTGCTCAAGAGTGCCGAAGGTTCCATTTTCCAGATGGAGATGAGGCAGAACGCCTCGGCCATGGAGATCGCCACCAAGGTTCTCGAAGCGGATATCGCAAGCGATGGCACCAAGGTCGCCCTGTTACGCAGCAGCAAGGATGGCTACATCATCGAGTTCCCCGCGGGCCGCACTTGCTACACCACCAAGCAGCGGATCCGCGATATCAAGATCTCACCAAAGGGCGATGCCCTGGCTTTCTTCGAACAAGAGGCCAAGGGTTTCCTCTTCCACCTGAAGTGCTGGCGTGCGAATGGGACCGTGGAAAGCTGGACGGACAAGGGCCCCTTGAGCATGCGGGGTGGCTACTTCGAGGGTCTGTTGCGCGGCGTGGCCTGGAACGCGAACGGTGATGGTCTCTATCTCGCGACGCAGGGCAACCTCGTCGGGCTTTTGAAGAAGAACGGCCAGCAGGTGCTGCACCGCAACGCAGGCAACGTGCGGATCTACGGGGCTACCAACGACGGACTGCTGCTGGAAGTGGGCGCAGAGGTCACAGCCAATCGTGGTCTGGTGAAGGGGCAGGATAAGGAGGCGGATCTCTCCTGGATCGGCGGAACGCTGGAGGCAGTCTCCGGTGACGGCTCCCAGCTTCTTGTTTCGCGGGAAGACGAGATCTGGGTGCTGCCTTCGGAAAAGTCCAAGGGTAAGAAGGTGGGCATCGGCAAGGTGGAAGCCTTCTCCAGCGACGGCAAGATGGTTCTGTATTCGGACTCGGACCGGGTCTATTCCGTGCCTTCCCAGGGTGGTGATCTGCGGACCCTCGCCACGGCAGATGAACTGAAGGCCCAGGGGCTGTTGCTCACGGTCACTGACGGACTGCCGGTGCGGTTCGTGATCTCCGAGGATGGAAAGTGGGCGCTCATGTATTCGGGCCAGACCGTCGTCCGCAAGCGCCTGGACGGCTCCGGCGGCCTGGAGCCCGTGAAACTCACCTTCAGTGATCTGCAGCCCGGTTGGCGCATCTTCGCTTTGACCTCGACCGACGGGAATCAACTGGCCATGCAGGTGCGGGAGGGCAGCGAAGGGAACCGGCTCGTGGCACTGGATTCCGCGTCCGGAAAGGAATTCGGGCGCGTGGATGCGGATCAGACGGAGCGCCTGCTGGGCTGGAGCTCCGATAATGGCTTCCTGACTTTCGCCACGGTGGATGGCAACGGCGTTTTCCAGCGCGTGGATCTGAAGGGAACGCGCAGGACACTGCGCACACTGGAGCCGCCCATGGCCAATGCTTCCGGCCGCTTCCGGACCATTCGCGCATCCAGTGACGGCACCTATTACGCCTACCGCTACAGCGTCACAGGGATCTCCCAGCTGGTGCTCGGCAAGGGGCTGTAGTCTCGCGCCCTGAATATGAATTTCACCTGAAAATCGGGAATCAATCGATGTCCGATTCGCATTCCATGCGGCTTGGCACAGATATATCAGTTCCGGCATCCCAGACAGCACCTGGGAATTAGTCCACCTCCTCAAACCTCACCAGGAAACACCATGACCCTTCTCCAGCCCTTCATCGGCGGCGAGTTCACGCCCAGCGCTGCATCGGCAAGTCTGCCCAGCCTCAACCCCTCGGACCTTTCCGATGTAGTGGCGCAAGTGCCCGAGGGCGATGCTGCGGATGTGACGGCAGCGGTCGCCTCGGCAGCGGGGGCTCAGGCACGCTGGGCCGAGACGCCCGGCCCCGGGAAAGCGGAAGTCCTGAACCGCTGGGCCACGGTGATCCAGGGACGCTTGGAAGAACTGGCCCAGCTCATGGCGCGGGAAGTGGGCAAGCCCATCGCGGAGGCTCGTGGCGAAGCCGCGCGAGCCGTGGCCATTCTGCGTTATTACGCTGGCGAAGCCGTGCGGGAGTCGGGTGAGGTGGTGCCGAGCCAGTTGCCGGAGACCCTGCAATTCAGTTTGCGCGTGCCTCTCGGCGTGGTCGGCCTCGTGACTCCATGGAACTTCCCCGTGGCGATCCCTCTATGGAAAGCCGCACCGGCCTTGGCTTTCGGCAACTCGGTCGTGCTGAAACCCAGCGAACTCTCCAGCACCTGCGCCGATTTCCTGGCGCGCACGTCCCAGGAGGCAGCGCTGCCGCCAGGACTCTTCAACGTGGTGCACGGTGTCGGCAGCACCATCGGCGAGGCGCTTCTGCGCCATCCCCAGGTGAAGGCCATCAGCTTCACGGGCTCGGCCGCCGTGGGCGCGCGGGTGGCGCAGGTGGCGGCGTCGAGGAATGCGCGCTTCCAGACGGAAATGGGCGGCAAGAACGCTGCCTTGGTTCTGCGGGATGCGGATCTGGATCGCGCAGCGAACCTCGTCTGCGCGGGCGCCATGCGCTTCGCGGGACAGAAATGCACGGCCACCAGCCGCGTCATCGTGGAACGCAAGGTCATGGACTTGTTCCTGGAGAAGCTCCAGGCGCAACTCCGCGCACAGTTGCTCGGACCCGTGACGGACCCCGCCTGCACCATCGGTCCGCTGATCCGCGAGGAAGCCCGCGCAAAATCCCTGCGCATGCTGAAGGAGCAGGCCCCGTGCATCCTCGCGGGAGGCAAGGCCGTCACCGACGGGGAATTCGGGAAGGGCATCTTCCTGCAGCCCACCCTGGTGAGCGGCGTGACGCCCGATAATCCATTGGCCACCGAAGAACTCTTCGCACCGGTCCTGGTGGCGCTGCCCGCCGAGGATCTCGACGAGGCGGTCCATCTCGCCAACGGCAGCGCCTTCGGCCTCAGCGCCACGCTGTTCACCCGTGATCTTCCCTCCGCCATGCGTTACGTCCGGCGCATCGATGCAGGTCTGGTGCGCGTGAACGGCGACACCACGGGAGTGGATCCACACGCGCCCTTCGGCGGCGTGAAAGGCTCCAGCTCCGGAAGCCGCGAGCAAGGCCGCGCCGCACGGGAGTTCTACACCGAGATCAAGACCGTGCAGATCAGTTGAAATGATCACCGCAGAGGCGCAGAGGTGGTAAAGAGAGTGCGCAGAGAAAAGACAAGAAAGATAGAAAAGGCAGAATCAGTTTTTCCTCTGCGCCTCTGCGGTGAATATTTTCGGAGGTGATGTGCCGCAACCCGTGTTTCCACCCTTCATCGAGGTCGTGGACTCGCACACGGAGGGTGAGCCTACGCGGGTCATCATCGGTGGCTGGCCGGATCTGGCCTCGACGACCATGGTGGACCGGCGCTCGGAATTGATGACGCGCTTCGATCATCTGCGGCGCGCGGTGGTGCTGGAGCCGCGCGGGTTCGAGGCCATCGTGGGAGCGTTGCTGACGCCACCGGTCAACGAGGGTTCCACCTGCGGCGTGGTCTTCTTCAACAATGTGGGACCGCTGTGGATGTGCGGCCATGGCCTCATCGGCGTGGTGGCCACCTTGGCGCTCCTGGGGCGCGTGGACACCGGAACCGTGTGCGTGGACACACCCGCGGGCACGGTGAAGGCCGAACGCGCCAGCAGTGGATTGGTGACGCTCCAGAACGTGCCCTCGCGACTGTTCGCTTCCAACGTTGAGGTGGATGTACCCGGGGTGGGGCGCGTGCGCGGCGATATCGCCTGGGGCGGGAACTGGTTCTTCCTCACGGAAGTGCACGGCCTGGAACCGGACTTCACGCGGAGGGCCGAACTGACTCAGGCGGCGGCTGCCATCAAGGCGGCGCTCAAGACTCAGGGCATCACCGGCGAGAAGGGCGCCGAGATCGATCACGTGGAACTTTTCGGTCCGCCCAGCCGACCCGATGCGCAGTCGCGGAATTTCGTGCTCTGCCCCGGCGGCGAGTGCGACCGGAGCCCCTGCGGCACCGGCACCAGTGCGAAGATGGCCTGCCTCCATGCGAAGGGGAAACTGGCCTTGGGCGAAGTCTGGAACCAGGAGAGCCTCACCGGCAGCCTCTTCCGGGGCTGGCTGGAAGCCAAGGGCGACCAGATCATCCCCTACGTGCAGGGGCGCGCCTTCGTCACGGCGCGGACGACGCTCTTCTTCGATCCAGCGGATCCCTTTCGGGCAGGCCTCGGATGAAAAAGCGCGTCCTGGTCATCGGCGTGGGCATCGTGGGCGCGGCCATCGCGGACCGCCTCCAGGCCGAAGATTGCTCGGTGACTCTATTCGAAAGCTATATTCCGGGCGGCGGCACTACGGCGGCGGCCATGGGCCATCTGGTGGTGCTGGACGACAGCCCTGCGCAGTTGGAATTCACGGCCCGTGGTGTGGATCTGTGGCGGAAGGAACCGCTTCCTGCGCGATGCGAGCGGGAAGCTTGTGGGACAATCTGGGTGGCGTCCGGCGCGGAAGACGTGGATGAAGCGCGAGCCAAGGCCGATCGCTTCGCGCGGAAAGGCCTGGAAACCGAATGGCTGGATGCCGCTCGCTTGCGTGAGCGGGAACCCTCGCTACGGAAGGGTCTGGCCGGAGGTTTGCGAGTGCCCGGTGATCAGGTCGTGTACCCCGTGGGTGCCGCCCGCTGGCTGCTGGACCGTGCCCTGGAACGCGGCGCTGTGCTCCGGCGCGAACAGGTCCTGGCCCTGGAGATGGGTGGCCTCCGCGCCGATTCGGGGCGGTTCCAGGCCGATGCCGTGATCCTTGCGGCGGGACTTGGCACCTCGCACCTGCTGCCTGAACTACCCATCCAGCCCCGGAAGGGCCATCTGGCCATCACCGCACGGGTGCCCGGCCTGATTCATCACCAGCTGGTAGAGCTGGGCTATCTCAAGAGTGCCCACGGCAGAGTCGCGTCCAGCGTGGCTTTCAACGTGCAGCCTCGGGCCACGGGACAGTTGCTCATCGGCAGCTCCCGCGAGTTCGCGGGTTTCGATGCCTCGCCCAACCGCGAACTGCTGGGCCGTATGCTGCGCCTGGCGCAGGACTACGTGCCGAGTCTCGCGCAGGTGCCCGTGATCCGCACCTGGACGGGATTCCGCCCCTGCGGTCCCGGCAATCTGCCGGTGATCGGACCGTGGCCCGCGTCACCAGGGCTTTTCGTTGCTGTTGGTCACGAGGGTCTCGGCATCACCACCGCCCCGGCGACGGCGGAACTCATGGCCCACCACATCGTAGGCGCTGCGTCCTTCCTCGATCCAGATCCCTTCCTGCCGGGGAAGGTGGCCCATGCCTGAACGCTGCCTCATCCAGGTGGATGGTGACTCCATGGAAGCGGTCGTAGGCGAGAGCCTTGCCGTGACACTGCTGCGCGCGGGGCGCTTTCGGTTCCGCCAAAGCTGCACTGACCAGCCCCGCGCGCCTCTCTGCGCCATGGGTACCTGCTACGAGTGCCAGGTCCACGTGAACGGCGTCTGGGCACGGGCCTGCCTGGAAGCCGTGCGAGAGGGGATGGAGATCAACACCCATGGCTGAACGGGATCCGATAACCGCGGATGTCGCCGTCGTGGGTGCGGGACCCGCGGGCATCGCTGCGGCCTTGGCCGCATCGTCCATGGGCAAGCGGGTCTGCCTGCTGGACGAGGGCTTCAATCCCGGGGGCCAGATCTGGCGACATCGCGCTGATCCTGCGCCGAGGGCCGCAAGGCGCCTTCTGGCGCGGCTTGCGCAATCATCAGTGAAAATCCTCCCCCACGCGAGCGTCTTCGACGCATACCCCGATGCTCCAGGTTGGCGCATGATCGCCAGCACGCCGGAAGGACGGCGCGAGGTCACCGCGACGTCCGTCGTTTTGGCCTGCGGGGCGCGGGAGCGGTTCCTGCCCTTTCCGGGCTGGACCTTGCCGGGCGTCGTTGGTGCTGGAGGCGGGCAGGCTCTGCTGAAGGAAGGCCTCGAACTTCAGGGCGAGTCCGTGCTCGTGGCGGGAACGGGACCGCTGCTCCTGCCCGTGGCCGCGTCCGTGCGGAAGGCAAAGGGGAAACTGCTCGGTGTGCTCGAACAAGCGTCGCAGCATTCCTTGCTGCGCATGGCGCCCCTGCTGCTGGTGAGGCCCACCAAGGCCTGGCAGGCCGTGCACCTCGGATGGGCTCTCCCCTACCGGCCGGGCTGGTGGGTATCGGAAGCCATCGGCACTGAGCGCCTGGAGGCCGTCCGCGTTTCCAACGGGACAAGGCATGAGGTCATGGAATGCCGCTGGCTCTTCTGCGGCTTCGGCCTGGTGCCCAACCTGGAAATGGGCCGCGGCCTGGGTTGCGAGGCGCGCGGCGATGCGCTCATCGTCGACGAAAGCCAGCAGACCTCCAAGCAAGGGATCTTTGCTGCGGGAGAGGTGTGTGGCATCGCGGGCGTGGATGCGGCCTTGGCCGAGGGTTCCATCGCGGGCCTTGCGGCGGCCGGTGCATGGAATCCACAGGACGCGAGCGCGGATCGATTGATGCGGAAACGCGCCAAAGCGCGCCGGATGGGCCTCGCCATGGATTCGATCTTTCGCTTGCGCCCCGAATTGAAGGCCTTGCCCAGGCCGGACACCCTCGTCTGCCGGTGCGAGGATGTATCCCTCGGTGCCATCGATCCAGGCTGGAACGCACGCGAGACGAAGCTTTGCACGAGGGCAGGCATGGGGCCATGCCAGGGGCGCGTGTGCGGCCCCATCCTCGCGCACCAGTTCGGCCACCTGTCTGATTCCGTGCGCATTCCTTTGAAGGCCGCGCCATTGAACCATCTCATCCCGGAGGAACCATGATCTGGAAGGGTGTCATCCCCGCCGTCACCACGCCATTCACACCGACGCTCTCGGTGGATCACGCCTTCCTGGCGAAGCACCTGGAACGCATGCTGGAAGCCGGCGTGAAGGCCTTCGTGATGCTGGGATCCCTGGGCGAAGGTGCCACGCTCACCTCCGAAGAGAAGGTGACCATCCTGGAGACAGCGGTGAAGACCGTCGGTCAGCGGGCGGCCATCGTCGCCGGGGTTCCATCGCTTTCGACCACAGAAGCCGTGCACCTCGCCAAGCGCGCCGAGGCCGTGGGCTGCCAGGGCCTCATGGTGCTGCCCCCCTACGTCTACAAGGGCGATGCCCGGGAGACGGAAGCACACTATCGCGCTGTGCTGGAAGCGACCAAGCTGGATTGCCTGCTCTACAACAACCCCGTGGCCTACGGCACGGACGTTTTGCCGGAGCAGATGCTGGCCCTGTCGAAGGACCATGCCAACCTCAAGGCCGTGAAGGAGAGCAGCGGCGACGCCCGGCGCTTTGCCTCAATCAAAGCCTTGCTGGGCGATCGCCTCGCCCTCTTTGTCGGCATGGATGATCTCGCCATGGAGGGTTTCCTCATGGGCACCGAGGGCTGGATCGCGGGCCTCGTGAACGCCCTGCCAGAGGAGAGCGTGCGCCTGCTGGAGCTGGTGCAAGCGGGCCGCACGAAGGAAGCCTTCGAGCTCTATGCCTGGTTCCTGCCCCTGTTGCGCTTGGATACGCACGTGAAGTTCGTCCAGTACATCAAGCTCGTGCAGCAGGAAGTGAATCTGGGTTCCGAACGCGTGCGGCCGCCCCGGCTGGAGCTGGTAGGCGAGGAGCGGGAAAGGGTTCTCGCACTGATCAGGGGCAGCCTAGCGGCGAGGCCACACATACATTGAACTTTACTTATGGGTCGGCTCTCATTCTCCGTGGATATCGGTGCGCTTCATGATCGTATAGCCCTCTTCTCCCAGGGCGAGTTTGGCCGCCTCGACGTCGTCGAAACGGAAAATCATGATCGAGTGCTCGCCGTGCCGATCGGTGAAGGCGTACATGTACTCGATGTTGAGCTGTCGCTTGCTGAAGGCGTCGATGAGCCGGTAGAGAGCGCCAGGCGTGTCCTCCAGCGCCACCGCCAGGACATCCGTGCGTGAGCAGGTGACGTGTTCCGCCTTCAATGCCGCGTAGGCTTCCTCGGGCTTGTTGACGATCATGCGCAGGATGCCGAAATCGCTCACTTCCGCGATGGTGAGGGTGCGGATGTTGATTGCCCGGTCGAAGAGCACCTTGAGGACGTGCTGGAGACGGCCCGGCTTGTTCTCGAGGAAAACGGAGAGCTGGGTGATGTTCATGGGATGCTCCTACTTCGATATCCGCTTGTCGATCACACGCTTGGCCTTGCCCGCGCTCCGCTCGATGGTGGAGGGCTCCACCAGGGTGATCTTGGCGGAAATGCCCAGGATGCTTCGCATGCGGGAGGAAATTTTATCTGCCAGTGCGTTCATGACCTTCAGTTCGTCCGAGAAGATTTCCTCGTCGACCTCGACCATGATTTCGATATCGTCCATGGCGCCGCGGCGGTCCACCACGATCTGGTAGTGGGGCTCCACGCCTTCGATTTCCATGAGCAGGGCTTCGATCTGGGAGGGGAAGACATTGACGCCGCGGATGA
>DCFP01000052.1:10714-21002 GCA_002319925.1 Holophagaceae bacterium UBA1801
CGGATGATGAGCATGTCGTCGGAACGGCCGCAGACCTTGTCCATCTTGATCAGGGTGCGACCGCAGGAGCAGCCGTCGCGGTAGATCCGGGTGATGTCCCGGGAACGGTAGCGGATCACGGGGCAGCATTCCTTGGTCAGCGAGGTGTAGACGATCTCGCCCTGGGAGCCCTCGGGCAATATCTCGCCGGTGTCCGGGTCGATGATCTCCACGTAGAAGGCGTCCTCGAAGACGTGCAGCCCCTTCTTGGCCGAGCACTCGCAGGAGACACCGGGGCCGATCACTTCGGAGAGGCCGTAGATGTCGAAGGCGTCGATGCCCATGCGGTTCTCGATCTCGTTGCGCATGGCCTCGGTCCAGGGCTCGGCGCCGAAGATGCCCCGCCGCAGCTTGGTCTTGCGGAAATCGAATTCGGGCATGTGCTTGGCGGCGAAATCCACCATGTTGATGGCGTACGAAGGCGTGCAGGCCAGCATGGTGGTGCCGAAATCCCGGATGAGCATGAGCTGACGGTCGGTGTTGCCGCCGGAAATGGGGATGACCGTGGCGCCGATCTTTTCGCCGCCGTAGTGGGCGCCGAGGCCGCCCGTGAAGAGGCCGTAGCCGTAGGCAACCTGCAGGATGTCCGCCGAGGAACCGCCCGCGCAGGCGATGGTGCGCGCCATGAGGGTGGACCACAGCTCGATATCGTTCTTGGTGTAGCCCACCACCGTGGCGTTGCCCGTGGTGCCCGAGGAGGAATGAACGCGAACCACTTGGTTCATGGGTACGGCGAAGAGGCCGTAGGGCGAGTTGTCCCGCATCTCCTGCTTCGTAAGGAAAGGGATCCGGCGGAGGTCATCGAGGCACTTCAACTGATCCGGATGAAATCCAGCCACTTCGAATTTCTGGCGGTAGTGGGCGTTGTTCTCATAAGCATGGCGCACGGACCAGCGGAGCCGCTCCAGTTGCAGCGCCTTCAGTGCGCCAAGGTTCATGGTTTCGAATTCGGGACTGAACATGTTGGGCCTTGTATGTATGACTCAATCCTATTCAAGGCGAAGCCGCGCACCTAGCGGCTTATGGCTCCATAAGCAGGTTTTCGGGGTCAGTGGAGATGGTGTCCCGAGAGTTGGAGCCGAGGCCGGATGGCTCATGGCCTTTCATCCCTTGAATTCCCTTCATCGCTGGCAAATGACCTTTTTAGCCAGTGCTGGAGGGGATAAAAAGCAAAGCAAGGGTTTCCCCGGTGTTGCGTGATGAACCTTATAATCGATACGTGTCGATTCTCGCCCTCCAACTCCACGAGCCCGCCGCCGGGAAGGTGCGCCAGTGGTGGGATGCCCTCGAAAAGGAACTCGGCATCGTCGGCGTCAGGCGCGTCCCGTTCCCCCACATCACGCTATTCGGCTTCGACGGCATCGAGTATCCAACGCTCCAGAAGACCCTGGAGGATTTCTCCGGCACCACGTCGCCCATGACCTTTTTCGCCGTGGGCCTGGGCATGTTCCTCAAACCCATGCCGGTGATCTACATGCCCGTGATCCGCACGCCGGAGTTGTCGGCGCTGCACCAGGAACTCTGGGACACCGTGAGCGCGCACGGAGGCAGCATGTACGGCCTCTATTCGCCGGAGCGCTGGATCCCCCACATGACCCTGGCCCAGTTCGACCTGACCCGGGAGAACCACGCGCCCGCGCTGGAGCTCCTGATGGAACTGGATCTCCAGCTGGAATTCGAAGTCCGGAACCTCACCCTCTTCAACTGGATCGGCCCCCGCTACGAGCCACAGGAAAGATATCCGTTGCTCGGGGATTCGCTGATGCATCAGAAGTAGGGGATCTGACAGAAATGAGCGAACTCGTGAAAGCCCACCTCGACCACAAGCGATCCTGGTACGACTTCATCTATTGCTATCCGGTGATCTCGCGCCGCAGCAAGGGCGTGAGCCTCGGCGTGAACCTGAACCCCGGCAAGGGCTGCAACTTCGATTGCGTCTATTGCGAGGTGGATCGGATCAACCCGCCGCGCCGCAAGGACGTGGACCTGGACCAGCTGGAAAAAGAAATGTCCGCGCTCATGGACCTGGTGATCCGAGGCGAGCTCTACGACGTGCCCCCCTTCGATTCCGCGCGGCCCGAGCAGCGGCGCCTCAACGACATCGCCTTCTCGGGCGATGGCGAGCCCACCATGGCCAAGGAGTTCGCTGAATGTGTGGAACGCCTGGCGAAACTGAAGCAGGCGAAGGGGCTGCACGACTGCAAGCTGGTACTGATCTCGGATTCCACGCTCCTGCAGGCGCCTGGAGTCGTCAAAGGCCTGCAGACCTTGATGGAAAACCAGGGGGAGATATGGGCGAAGCTGGATAGCGGCAGCGAGTCCTACTACCGCGAGATCAACCGCTCCAAGGTGCCGTTCCCCAAGATCCTCGACAACCTGCTGGCCACGGCCCAACGCTGGCCCATCACCATCCAGACCCTCTTCCTGGAATGGCGCAAGCAGGGACCCACCGAGGCTGAGATCGATCTCTACACCGAACGCCTCGACCATATCCTCAACAACGGTGGCCATATCCAGGGCATCCAGCTCTACACCGTGGCCCGCGCCACGCCGGAGCCCGAGGCGCGGCCACTGAAGGCCTTCCTCCTGGATCGTGCCGCGGCCCAGGTGCGCGCGGCCCTGCCCATGATCCCCGTCGAGGTGTTCTACGGACCCGATAGTGGGGCCCATGAATAGACGCTTCCTTCTGGCTGGGTTTTGCGTGTGGATGGTGCTGGGCTGCGGTTCCCGTCAGCAGTCGGCACTGCCGCCGGCGCCCGTGCCTCAGGAACCCGAACGGGTGAGGCTGGTGGCCGTGGGCGATATCCTAATGCACTTCGATGTGAAGCGCGTGGCCCAGCGCACGGGCAGCTTCGAGCCCCTCTGGTCCGATGTGGAGCCCTTGTTCCAGCGGGCGGACATCGTCTTCGGGAACTTGGAAACGCCCGTGGCGCCGCTCACGGGCAAGCGGGGCGTACCCTACATCTTCAACGCACCCATCGAACTGCCGGGGGACCTGAAGCGCAGCGGGTTCACGATCCTTTCCACCGCGAACAACCACGCCTACGACCAGGGGACGCAAGGCCAGCTGGAAACGCAGACTCACCTGGAAAGTGACGGCCTCGCCTTCATCGGCAGCGGCAAGGACAAGGCCAGCGCCATGACTCCGCGGATCCTGGAGAGCCATGGCATCCGCATCGCGTTTCTTGCCTGGACCGACCTCTTCAATATCGACTTCAACCGCGAAGGGAAGAGCCCCTGGGTCAACCACCTCGTGGAGGAGGAAGCCTGCGTGGCCGTGCGCGCTGCGCGGCAGCAGGCCGACGCCGTGATCGTGAGCATCCACTGGGGCGTGGAGGACCACCACGTGCCCACGGACAGGCAGCGCGAAGTGGCCGCGAAACTCTTCGAGGCGGGCGCGGATCTGATCCTGGGTCATCATCCCCATGTTCTGCAGCCCCTCGAGACCCAGGAGCAGAATGGCCGGAAGGTGGCTGTGGCCTATTCCCTGGGTAACTTCATCAGCAACCAGAACCGGACCTACGCATCAGAACGGATGTCCCTGGTCCAGGGCGACGAGCGGGACGGCGCCGCCGTGGTGGCCACCTTCGTCCGCAAGGCGCCGGATCGCGTGGAGCTGGAGAAAATCGGCTACGTGCCGCTGTGGACGGAGAACAACTGGTGGCAGATGAAGACCGGCGGGGCCAGTCAGCGCGAGATCCAGGTGGTGCGGCTGGATGAGGCGGATCACCAGGGAGAGCCCTACGCCCTACGGCGGACGCGCATCCACGAGATGATGGCCCCAGGCGAAGAGATAGAGCCGCGCGTTAATTGATTCATGGCGTGCTAGAATCCCCTGGTTTTTCCGAGGGAAACGAATGCGCGCCAAGTATCCGGTTCTGTGTGCTCTGCTGCTGTTTGCGGCCCTCGCCTGCCGGGCCGCGGTGCCTTTGATCGTCTGCGGCGACAAGGTGAAGCTCCGCAGCGGAAACTCCGACAAGTCGGCTGTGCTCGAGACCCTGAACCGTGGTGAGCAGGTGGAATTCCTGCAGAGCGGCGAAAAGACCACCAAGACGATCTACGATCTCTACCGGATCTGCTGGATCCAGGTGAAATCGGCCAAGGGCACCGTGGGCTGGGTGCCGAGCGATGCCCTCATGGTGCCCATCGAATCGAAGCAGATTCCCAATGAGGACGTGCCACCGATCATCCCGCTGAAGGCCAAGCCCAGGGCGTTCAAGACGCAGGACGCCATCCGCAAAGAACGCAAGGAAGCTTGGTACACCTACCAGGGGATCGCGCTCACGGAGCCCGAGCTGAAGCTGCTCCGCGAGCACGGGTTCTACCTGCGCCCATTGCCGCCCAGCGGCTACATCGAGAACGACGACATGGTGGATCTCTATTCCGTCTTCGAAGGCATCCAGCCCACGGAGGAAACGCTGAAATCCTACGATGTCGAAGGCACGTCGTACAAGCTGATGCCCTACTTCATCACTTCGGATTACCTGCTGCACGTCTACCATCTCCTGTTCATGCGGATGACGGAGAACTTGGAGATCCACCGGCTGGCGCCGGCCATGAAGGGACTCACGGCGGACCTGCTCGCGGAAGCGATGCAGGGCATGCGGAAGGCCAAGGATCCCGCAACGCGGGAGAGCTACAAGCGGGTGGCCGAGTACCTTGCCGTGCCTGCACTCGCGCAGGGGGTGCCCGTGAAGGATCCGCAGCTCTCGGGATTCGCGAACCGCATGGCAGCGAAAATGAAAGCTGCCAAGGGCTTCGAGGAGATCCCCGAACTGGGCCTCAAGGAGGATTTCTCGCAGTACCTTCCGCGGGGGCACTACGCCAAGAGCAAGCTTCTCTCCACCTACTTCCGCGCCATGATCTGGTTCGGCCGCGCGGGTATGCCCGAGAAGAAGCCTCTGGATGTGGCCGTGCTCTGTTCGTTAATTGCGGACCCCAAGCATCTGGCAAGGTGGGAATCGGTCTACGTTCCAACAGCGATTCTCGTCGGACGCACCGATGGACCTGAGCTTTACGACTACCTGAAGGCCTATCAGTCAGCCTTCGGGACCAGCCATCCGGCGGATGGTTTCACAACGGAACAACTCCAATCCTTCACCGCAGCCATGAGCGCACTGAAGGCACCCGCGATCGTTTCGACCTCCGTGGGGCCTGATCCCGAGGCCCGGCCCGAGCGCGCGCTGCCCTTGATGGGCCAGCGCTTCATTCCGGATTCCTTCGCCTTCACCCAGCTCACCTCACCGCGAGTCGGCGATGATCTGCATCCGCGAAACATGCCCAAGGGCCTGGATGTCATGGCGCTGCTGGGCTCCAGGTTGGCGGAGGATCTGCTGGCCACTGATCAGAACATCCCGGGCTACGGCAAGGCCATGACCTCGCTCAAGGCCGCCTTTGAGCCTTTGCGCGCGGATCCGGCGCCCTTGGACACCACGTACACCGCGTGGCTCGGCGTTCTCAGCAGCCTCCTGGATCCGCCCGCGCCGGGCCTCCCGGCCTTCACTCGTTCCCGTGAATGGCCCCTGCGCATGCTCGTCACGACCCACGGATCCTGGGCGGAACTGCGGCACGACACCCTCCTCTACGCCAAACAGTCCTACGCGGAGAGCGGCGAAGGCGGCGACGACGTGGAGTACGTCATCGGCGGCCAGCCCTACGTGCCGCGGGGCTACGTGGAACCCAACCCCCGCTTCTTCGAGCGTTTCATCGCCCTGGTCTCCGACGGGCGGAAGCGGCTGGACGAGGTGAAGGCGCTCACAGAGGAATACAAGAAGAAGCTGGACGTGTTCGAGAAGAGCCTGCGCGCCTTTGCTCCCATTGCCGAGAAGGAAGCCAATGGCGGCCTGCTCACGGAGGAGGAATTCCTGACCATCTGCAATTCCAACCAGGAGATCGAGAAGATCGTCCTCCCCTGGAATTCCAACGAGGTCATCTACGACCAGAACCAGAAGCGCATGGCCCTCGTGAGCGATGTCCACACAGACGCCCTGGGCGGCAGGGTGCTGGAGGCGGGCATCGGCACGCCCCAGGAGATCTACGTGCATGTCAACGACCAGAACGGGAACCGCGTCTGCATCGGCTACGTATTCAGCTACTACGAGTTCGAGCAGCCCATGGACGCACGTATGAAGGACGAGGACTGGCGCAACCGGGTCTATGACCCGAAAGCCTCGCCTGCGCTGAAGAAACTGCAACCGGGGTGGATCGCGACGCTGCCCTATGCGGCTCACTGATTCGCGCTTGCTGCGCTGCCTCTGCCTGGCCTTCGGGCTCTGGCAGGGAAGCGCAGCTCAGGATGACTATCACCTGGCCGAGGCCGTGGACCAGCCTGAACTGGTCAGCTCCTGGATCGACAGACACATCCACTACCACCCGAGGATGGCCGGGGCCTGCGCGGGCGTCGTCAGCCACCACCTCCTCGCAGGCACTCGCATCGCGGGGTTCTTCCAAGCCCTGGCGGATTCCCGGCAGGGTCTCGCGACCCAACGCATCGTGATTCTCAGTCCCGATCACTTCCACCGCGCCAGGGCGCCCATCGTGACATCCGCCTGGCCCTGGAGGACGCAGAACGGCTGGGCGGGAACCGACGCGGACTGGGCGAAGACCTTAGATGGTGTTGCATTCGAGAATGACCCCTTCCTCAAGGAGCATGGCATCGGCGCCCTCGTTCCGTTCGTCGCCGAGTACTTTCCTGGGACGCGGATCGTTCCCGTCTTACTGCACCAGAGCGCTTCTCAAGAGGCTCTCGACCGCTTCGCAGGAAGCCTGATCCGTCAGTTCGACGAAGGTACGGTAATCCTCGTAAGCGCGGACTTCGTGCACGAGGAATCCAGCACAAAGGCCCAGCGGCTGGACCGGAGGAGTTTGCGCGTGATGAAGGAACTGATGCGGGAGCCGCGCTTCGAGGTGCTGGATGGCATCACGGCAGACAACCGGCGAGGGCTTTACGTCCTCGCCAAGGTGTTATCCGCGCTGGGCAGGCCCGGGCTGGAACTGCTCGAACGTACGGACGCCGCGCTCCTGGTGAAAATGAATGTGCCGGTGACCAGCTATATGTTCATCGTGGCCGGAGGGCAGTGAATCACTTCCAGTCCGTGAGTCCGTATTTGGCAAGGATCTTCTGCAGTTCGCCGGACTTTCGCATGGCGATGACGCCATCGGACAGGATCTTGGCGTACTCCTGTGATTTCGGGTTCTTCGGTGAGAAGGCGATGAAGAGCTTGGCCGGCTTGACCGCGTCGCCACTGGCGGCCGTGATGGCCACCTTGCCTTGGAGGTTCATCTTGGAGATGGTGTATTTCAGGACTGACTTGTCATCCACCACCGCGCCGATCTCCCCTTGCACCAGCTTGGTGAGGTTCGACTGCAGGGGTGTATCTCCCGTGCCGAAGACGAGACCCGCCGGAGAGGTCTTGATGTAATCGTCCAGTTCCTGGAAATAGGCATAATCCTTGATGACACCGAGCTTGATGGTCTTGAGGGAGGCAATCCCACTGTATCTCCAGGGAGAGCCATTCTTCACGCAGAAGAGCTGCACGCTAGTCCCTTCCTCCTCGGCTGGGTACACGAAATCGGGCGCGTCACTCTGGGAGGCGGCGACGATGGCGTTGCCCTTGCCGTTCCTCACTTCGGCGATGGATTTGTCCCAAGGCGTCATCGCGAACTCGATCTTGTAACCCTTGGGCTCAAAAATGCTCTTGGCGATGTCGAGCATGTATCCGGATTCTTCCTTGCCATCGCCATTGAAGGGCATCCAGAAATCGGCCTTGAGGGTCAGCGTTTCCGCGGCCGAAGCCCATGCCGTGAGGATTGTGAGGCAGACGGCGGTCAGGGATACGATTCGGAACCTCATGAGCGGACTCCTTTCAGGCAGGGATGCCCCATGAAGTGCTCAACGGCCACTCCCCTCTCGAACTTGAAATCTGATTGCTTGCAACGTGTTTGTAATTTTGTATTTAAGAAGTGAAATTACCAAAAACGAAGGTGAGCTCATCGGCCCGGGTGTGTCATCTCAATTCCAGGAGATTCCCATGTCGACCTTTCGAACTTCCCGGGAAATCAAGGCCAATCCCGAAGCTGTCTTCGCTGCCATCAAGGATCCGGTGCGACTCGCGCGCTGGTGGGGGCCGGATGGCTTCACCAATGCTTTCGATGTTTTCGAATTCCACCCCGGCGGACGCTGGAACTTCATCATGCATGGGCCGAACGGGATGAGTTATCCGAATCAGGCGGAGTTTCTTGAAATCATTCCCAACACTCTGGTCCGGATCAAGCACGTCTCGCAGCCGCACTTCGAGCTGTCCATCGCCCTTGCGCCCAGTGCCGCCAGCACTCTGATTTCGTGGATCCAGGTGTTCGAGAATCCGGAAGTCGCGGCAAGCCTTCGGGCCGTGGTCGAGCCTGCGAACGAGCAGAACCTCGACCGGCTATCCGCTGAAGTCGGTGGCGCTGTCAACGCTGGCGATTGAAACGCAGCTGCGGCGCCTCGCGAAGGTTGCCAGAAATACACGCAACCATTCGAACACTCCTTGCATTGATCGCTGTAGATCGCGGTCCATCGCTGGCTGCATAGCCTTTCCCAAGGTGCTGCCGCGCGCAGAACCACTATCCAGACCGGAATCCATGATCCTCCGGTGGCATCCATTGCGCCGATAGGGTAATCGAAGAAAGGGGCCAGCGATCAACAGCAATGGACAGCGATGCAAAGTACCAGAAGCCCAAGGCCCATGATGGTTAACTGTATTTTCGACGGCCCACACTAGCCCGTGCCACTGCCGCCCGCGGGCGGCCGATAGGTGAGACTCGCCTTGAGGTAGTCGCGGTTCATCCGGGCGATGTTCTCCATCTTGATGCTCTTGGGGCAGGCGGCTTCGCACTCGCCGTGATTCGTGCAGGAGCCGAACTCCTCCTCGTCCATCTGCGTGAGCATGTCGCGAACCCTCGTGTAGCGCTCGGGCTGGCCCTGGGGCAGGAGTGCGAGCTGGCTGATCTTGGCTGACATGAAGAGCATGGCGCTGGCGTTGGGACACGCGGCAACGCAGGCGGCGCAGCCGATGCAGGCGGCGGCGTCCATGGCGAGATCGGCGTTGCACTTGGAGACCGGAATCGCATTGCCATCGGGCGCGGAGCCCGTGGGCGCGCTGATGAAGCCGCCCGCGGAGATGATGCGGTCGAAGGCGCCCCGGTCGACCATGAGGTCCTTGATGACGGGGAAGGCTTTGGCACGGAAGGGTTCGAGGGTGATCTCGTCGCCGTCCTTGAAGCTGCGCATGTGGAGCTGGCAGGTGGTAGTCCGCTCCCGGGGCCCGTGGGGACGGCCGTTGATGACCATGCCGCACTGGCCGCAGATGCCCTCGCGGCAATCGTGATCAAAGGTGATGGGCTCCTCGCCCTTGCGGATGATGTCTTCGTTCACCACGTCCAGCATTTCGAGGAAGGACATTTCGGTGCTGATGTCCTTGGCCGAATACGTGACGAACTTGCCGCGGTCCTTGGCGTTCTTCTGGCGCCAGACGTGAAGGGTGACGTTGATGGTGTCGGACATGGTCAGGACCTCTACTTGTAGCTGCGGACGGCGAGGTGGGTGTATTCGAAGGCGAGGGGCTCGACGTTGCGGATGGGGGTCTTCCCTTCGCCAGCGTATTCCCAGGCGGCGACATGACAGAAGTTCTCGTCGTCGCGCAGGGCTTCTCCATCGGGGGTTTGCCACTCCTCCCGGAAGTGGCCGCCGCAGGATTCCCGGCGTTCGAGAGCGTCGAGGCACATGAGTTCCGCCAGCTCCATAAAGTCCGCCACGCGGCCCGCCAGCTCCAGGGGCTGGTTCACATCGGCCCCGCTGCCGGGGATGCGCAGGTTCTTCCAGAATTCCTCGCGCAGCTGCGGAATGAGCTGCAGCGCCTTCTTGAGGCCTGCCTCGTTGCGGGCCATGCCGCAGTATTCCCAAAGCACCTTGCCGAGTTCCCTGTGGAAGTGGGTGGGCGTTTCCTTGCCGTTGATGGCGAAAAGCCGCTTGACGCGGGACTTCACAGCATCCTCGGTTTCCTTGATGGCAGGGTGCTCGGACTTGGGCCGTGTTCCAGGCTTGATGCCCGCGAGATAGCCACCGATGGTGTAGGGAATGACGAAATAGCCGTCCGCGAGCCCTTGCATGAGGGCCGAAGCGCCAAGGCGGTTGGCACCGTGATCGGAGAAGTTGGCTTCGCCCAGCACGAAGAGTCCCGGGATGGTGCTCATGAGGTTGTAGTCCACC
>DCFP01000188.1:0-1985 GCA_002319925.1 Holophagaceae bacterium UBA1801
AGGCCTCGCGGGTCTGGAAGAAGGCATCCGGGTTCTGCGTTGTCCCGCGCACCACAGGAGCCTCGGGGCGCAGCGCCCGGGCGCGATGGGCGGCCACGAGCTCGTCGTCGATCATGACGCGGAGGTCGTCGTCCGCCAGGTACTCGATCTTGGAGACCTCGTGGCTGGTGCGGAAGCCGTCGAAGAAGTGCAGCACAGGCACCCGGGAACGCAGTGAGGATGCCTGGGCGATGAGCGCGAAGTCGTGGGCCTCCTGCACTGAGCAGGAGCACATCATGGCAAAGCCCGTCTGGCGGCAGGCCATGACGTCGGAGTGGTCGCCGAAGATGGAAATGCCGTTGTGGCCGATGGCGCGGGCCGAGACATGCATGGTGAACGAGGTAAGCTCGCCCGCGATCTTGCACATGTTCGGGATCATGAGCAGCAGACCCTGGGAGGCCGTGAAGGTCGTGGTCAGGGCGCCCGCCTGGAGGGAGCCGTGCACAGCGCCCGCCGCGCCGCCTTCGGACTGCATCTCGGAAACCAATGGCACTGTGTTCCAGATATTCTTCTTGCCCTGGCTGGACCATTCGTCGGACCACTCGCCCATGTTGGAGCTGGGCGTGATCGGATAGATGGCGATCACTTCGTTGATGCGGTGGGCCACGGAGGCGGCGGCCTCGTTGCCATCCATGCAGATCATGGGTCGCTGGGTCATAGGGAAACTCCTTGCAGTGCCGGTGAGGCGCTTGGGGTGAACATCAATCGGTCGGGCTTTTCACTGGCCAAACCACATACGTGATTTGCTTGAAATTGATTATTTTCTCCGTGGTATGGGAGTTCCACCGAATTTAATTTTGACATCCATGGCTTTCGTGTCCAAGGACCAAATCTATCCTTCATCCACCGCGGCCATACAGAAGAATCCACGGCGGGCCTCGCGATAAGCACTGCTGTCGCTGCATCCAAGGCCCATGAAAGGAGGTACCTATGCACGTACCCAGCAGATGGGGATGGGGTCTCCTTCTCGTCGCTCTGGCCGGCATCGCGCTCGTGCTCACCACCAGCCGATCCCAAGCCAATCCCACGATACCGAATAACCCATCCCAAGAGGTCCCGATGTCTGAAAGTCAGAACCCATCCCAGGCGGAGTTGAAAAAGCGCCTGACACCCCTTCAGTACCAAGTCACTCAGGAGAATGCCACGGAGCCAGCCTTCCAGAATGAATTCTGGAACAACCACCAGGAGGGCATCTACGTAGATATCGTTTCCGGCAAACCACTCTTCTCGTCCAAGGACAAGTTCGATTCAGGCTGCGGCTGGCCCAGTTTTACCAAACCTCTGGAGGCGAGCGGCATCAAGGAAAAGCAGGACACGTCGTATGGCATGGTCCGCACGGAAGTTCGTTCCACGGCCGCCAATTCCCATCTGGGTCATGTCTTCGATGATGGTCCCGCCGATAAAGGCGGGCTCCGCTACTGCATCAACTCGGCTTCGCTGCGCTTCGTCCCTGTGGCGGATCTCGCCAAGGAAGGTTATGGGCTGTACCTCCCGCTGTTCGGGTTGGCCGCGGTTCAGCCCCAGAAGGTCGAATTGGCCACCCTGGCCGGCGGGTGTTTCTGGGGCATGCAGGAACTGCTCCGGCAGCAGCCTGGCGTGATTTCCACTGAGGTGGGCTACACCGGCGGGACGGTTGCCAACGCGACCTACGAGAATCATGAAGGCCATGCCGAGGCGGTGAACATCCGCTTCGATCCCACCAAGACCAGCTACGAAGCGCTTCTCCACTTCTTTTTCCGCATGCATGATCCCACAACGCTCGACCGCCAGGGCAACGATATCGGGACCTCTTACCGCAGCGCGATCTTCTATCACAGCGAGGAACAGAAACGGGTTGCTGAGAAGGTGAAAGCCCTCGCGGCGGTGGCGTGGAAGAAACCCGTGGTCACGGAAATCGTGCCGGCCGGTCCCTGGTGGAGGGCCGAGGACTACCACCAGGACTACCT
>DCFP01000188.1:2248-4643 GCA_002319925.1 Holophagaceae bacterium UBA1801
CAAGAAGGATCCTGGCGGCTACACCTGCCACTACGTCAGAAACATCAATTTCTGAACTGAAGCATCAACCTTGGCTTCTCAACCGGCTTTACCGAGAAGCCAAGGCTTGATTTCCACCTTGCACCTTTCGATCGACGCCAGAAAGCCGGCATTCCTGCAGAGCGCCTTGAACAGGATTTCTGCATAAAGTTGGCCCCCAACGACATCGCTCGGAAAATGGACTCCTGCCTGCACCCGTGACCAGCCTGCCTTGCGCGCCCAGGTCAGGAGAGCCTCACGTTTATCCGGGAAGATCTCGGCAAGCACGAGGGCTTCGAGATACAAGCGCGTCGAGTGACCGCTTGGATAGGAATAGGATTTCCGGGAAGGTACTTGGATGCACGGTTGGACCGATGGATCCACATAGGGAGGGCGCAACCGGAGGAAGTGGTTCTTCGCGGGTCCAGTCGCCACGAAGGCATCGTCTTCCACCTTGAGGAAAAGCGTCTTCATCGCAGGCAGTTGGCTGGCAGTGAACCAAGGACCCAGCACGTCCGCGAAATCGAAACCCCAGCCCTTGTCGATCTTCTCCGCGAACGCCACTTGCTCGGGGGTTCTCCATGCCTGCACCTGCAGGACCCCCTGCAGATCCGCCTGGGCGGCCAGGGAGCCGGGTTCGGGCGGAGCCGGAAGCGAGTTGACCATATCCGGGATCGTCTTGGGATCAAGGAAATGCAGTTTCGCGAGTGCAGTCGTTTCACTGGTCGCTGTCATGGTCGCTTGCTGCGAATAGACGGGACCTCCCATCAATGCCAGGGCCACCGCTAGCGAGCACAGTGCCTTCATGTTCAATCCCCTGCGATAGTTCAAACGGCCCCCTTCCGTGCCATTGCTTTCATGGCTTCACGATAGGTGAGACCTGAGAATAGCTCCCTGTGTTGAATCAGGAAGCGACGAACAGCCTCGGGCCGGGTCTTGCTGTATTCCCGCAAGGCCCAACCGATGGCCTTCCGGATGAAGAATTCCTTCTCGGCTGAGAGTTTCAGGCAATGCGTGAAAAGCTGGTCTTCATCCGTTTCCACTTTGTGCTTGAGATGCGCCAGCAACGCCGTGCGCCGGATCCAAAGGCAATCATCCTCTATCCACTGATCGAGAACGGGCCGCATCAAATCCCGTTGATTCAGCAACAGGCCGCCGATCAAATGAGTCGCCACCGCGTCAACGGTGTCCCACCACGCGCCTTCGCGGATCAACCGCTCGAACAGCGGCAGGGCCTGCGGGCAAAGGTAGGGCTTGAACCGGGTCGCCCAGTCCACGGCCATGTATTTCCCCTCCCGCTGGGGAATTCCCCAGAGTGCCAACACCTGGGCCTGGTATTCGGATTGAGCGAGCGGGGCATGCGCAGCAACCAGCACTTTCAGCAACGTCCGGCGTTCCGGTGTGCCGACCCCGAAGAAGGGATCACTGGTCCGCATATAGGCTGCCATTGCACGGGCTCTTGAGGAAGATCCCAATCTCTGCAGTCGGTCCGCTACGACAACGGCCAGCATCTCCGGAGTTTCTGGATGAGTCGCACCGGTTTTCTGGGATCGTCCATCCGTTTTTTTCATGGCGGCGGCATCCAAAATTCATGCGCCGATTCCTTGGCGCGTTTCATTCTTCAACCTATCATGTGTATCTGTCCGAGGGGCGCTGCAAGACACGTCCACGTGTCCCAGGCTCGGAACCAGACCCGCGGGTCAACCCGGATCCAACGGCGCTCACCTGACAAACCTTCGGGGTTTGGATTCGGGTGAGGCACCACGGATCCCCTTCCCATTTCTGAGGAGTCCACCATGAGCACGGTGACCCAGGAACAGTACCGCATCGCTGATCTCTCCCTCGCCGAGTGGGGCCGCAAGGAGATCGCCATCGCCGAGACCGAGATGCCAGGTCTCATGGCCATCCGCGAGGACTTCGCCAAGGAGCAGCCCCTCAAGGGCGCCCGCATCGCGGGCAGCCTGCACATGACCATCCAGACCGCGGTGCTCATCGAGACACTGAAGGCCTTGGGCGCCGAGGTGCGCTGGGCCTCCTGCAACATCTACAGCACCCAGGACCACGCCGCCGCTGCCATCGCCAAGGGTGGCACACCGGTCTTCGCGTACAAGGGCGAGACGCTGGAAGACTATTGGGAATACACCCACCGCATCTTCGACTTCGCCGAAGGCACGCCCAACATGATCCTGGATGATGGTGGCGATGCGACACTGCTGATCCACCTGGGCGCTCGCGCCGAGAAGGACATACACGTCCTCGACAAGCCCGATAGCGAGGAGGCCCGCGTGCTCTTCGCTACCATCAAGAAGCGCATCGCCGCCCAGCCAGGCTGGTATGCCAAGCAGCTCGTGGCCATCAAGGGCGTGACGGAAGAGAC
>DCFP01000188.1:5036-5194 GCA_002319925.1 Holophagaceae bacterium UBA1801
GACGGCATCAAGCGCGCCACCGATGTGATGATTGCTGGCAAGGTGGCAGTCGTCTGCGGCTATGGCGATGTGGGCAAGGGCTGCTGCCAGGCCCTGCGCGCCCTGTCGGCCCAAGTCTGGGTCACGGAGATCGATCCCATCTGCGCCTTGCAGGCGGC
>DCFP01000188.1:5450-9825 GCA_002319925.1 Holophagaceae bacterium UBA1801
CCTTGCAGGCGGCCATGGAGGGCTATCGCGTGGTCACCATGGACTGGGCCGCGGACAAGGCGGACATCTTCGTCACGGCCACGGGCAACTTCAACGTCATCAATCATGACCACATGAAGGCCATGAAGGACCAGGCCATCGTGTGCAATATCGGGCACTTCGACAGTGAGATCGATGTGGCCAGTCTGGAGAAGTATCGCTGGGAAGAGATCAAGCCCCAGGTGGACCACGTCATCTTTCCTGACAACAAGCGCATCATCCTGCTGGCCAAGGGCCGCCTGGTGAACTTGGGTTGCGCCACGGGCCATCCCAGCTACGTGATGAGCTCCAGCTTCGCCAATCAGACGCTCGCCCAGATCGAGCTCTGGACCAAGCGCGATTCCGGTCAGTACCCCGTGGGCGTCTACACTCTGCCCAAGCACTTGGACGAGCGCGTCGCGCGGCTGCAGCTCAAGAAGCTGAACGCCCAACTGACGAAACTCTCGGAAGTCCAAGCCAAATACATCGGCGTACCCGTGGAAGGGCCCTACAAGACCGAACACTACCGGTACTAGTAACCCGGAGCAGTTGATACCACGAGCACTTCGCAGGGGTTCACGGATTGCGACCGAACCCCTGCGGAGGCATTCACAGAGATCCGATTCGACTCTTGCAGCGGCTCCGTCAAGCCCTGGATACGGCGTTGATCGCCAACTGGTCTGCGTTGGAGAGGACCAGCTTGATGATGCCGCAGATAGCCGTGATGTCCTCCAGGCTCACGGCAGTCCCCGTGGGCAGCGACATGACGCGCTTGACCAACCGTTCCGTGTGCGGGAGGGCAACCCCGCACTCCGGAAAATGGGAGTGATAGGGCTCCATCTGGTGGCAGCCAGGATAGAAATAGCGGCGGGCAATGACGTTTTCCGCCTGCAGGATCTCGACCAGCCGGTCACGATCGATCCTGGTGATCTGCTCGTCGATTTCGATAACGATGTACTGGTAGTTGAATTTCTCGGGTCCGGAGTAATCGATCAGCTTGATCCCGGGAACATCACGCAATTCCCGTTTGTAATGTTCGAAATTCCGGTGATTCACATCGATGAATTCGTCCAGCCGCTCGAAGGAGGACAAGCCCATCGCGGCGGAAACCTCGGTCATCTTCCCGTTCGTGCCGATGAAATCCACCTGGTCGTAGCCCGCGAAACCGAAATTCTTCATCAAGCGGATCTGCCTGGCCAGCTCATCGTTGTCGGTCGTGACGGCTCCGCCTTCGAAGGTATTGAAGAACTTGGTGGCGTGGAAACTGAATACCTCCGCATCCCCGAAGCCACCAATCATTTTTCCCTGGTGGGAACCGGCAAAGGCGTGGGCGGCGTCGAACAGGAGCTTCAGTCCATGACGATCTGCAATCCGCGACAGAGCCTCGATTTCGCACGGTCTGCCCCAGACATGAACGCCCACAATGCCCGTGGTTTTTGGCGTGATCAGTTTCTCGATTTGGACAGGATCCAGGTTGTGGGTGCTTGGATCGATGTCGCAGAACACGGGTGTGATTCCCTGCCACTGCAGGGAATGGGCGGTGGCGATGAAAGTGAAGGATGGAACGATCACTTCGCCGGCGAGCCCGAGCCCGCGCACGGCGATTTCAAGGGCGATGGTGGCGTTGCACATGGCGATGCAGTGTTTCACGCCGACAAAGCTGGCCAGCTTCGCCTCGAACTCCTGTACGTAAGGCCCGTTGTTGGTGAACCAGCGCCGGTCCAGGATGTCCTCCATCCGCTCCATGAAACGTTTCCGATCGCCGATGTTGGGCCGCCCGACGTAGAGCTTCTCCTTGAAAAAGGGTTCACCCGTCATAATGGCCAATTCACGGATGTTATTTCGCGTTCTCACCTGCTCGTACCTCGATCATCGTTTATACCGGCACTCTTTGTGGCCAACATACCACAAAGATCATTCATCGGATCAGGCGAACCCGCAGACCTATCACGGGGCTGGAGGAGCTGGGAGTCCGTAGACCGTGTGTGCCGCGACCCAATTATCAATGACCTTCCTGATTCCGGGCATGGCCTTCTGGGTTGCCTCGATTCCCGCCTGCATGCAGCGTTTCTTCTGCGTGAAGTCGAGCATGCCGACATCGCCCACGGCGGGCGTGATCAGCACATCCGCATCCTTCTTGGAGTGCTCCACGTTGAGGGCGAACATGATGCTGGTGGCCTGGAGCGTGACGCCCACGAGATTGGTGATGTTAGGGTTGCCGATATTATGGCTGATATCCACTGCGATGACGATATCCGCGCCCTTGGCCTTTGCGACGGAAATGGGGATGTTGTCCACCACCCCACCATCCACGAGGAACTTTCCCTGATGCTGGACAGGTTGGAACACTCCGGGGATGGCGGAACTCGCCCTCACGGCCTTGGCCACGGAGCCCTTGTCCAGCACGACCTTGTTGCCCCAGTTGAGATCCGTCGCCACGGCGGCGAAGGGTACTTTCATGTTCTCGATGTTGGCCGTTTTGACGTGGCCCTTCACCCATTCCTCAAGCTTGTCTCCCTTGGCCAAGCCCAAGCCGGTCACCGCGTTCATGACACCGAAATCGAAGATGTCGTCCTTCTCCAATTGGAAAGCCGTCCACTCGAGGTTGAAGCTGTTCTGGTCGGCTGCGTATATGGCTCCGATGAGGCTCCCGACACTGGTGCCCACCACCATGTCGATCGGAACCTTCTCCTGTTCCAAAGTCCGTATCACACCGATGTGGGCGAACCCCCGGGCGGCTCCCCCTCCAAGTACCAGCGCGATCTTCGGTTTGGGCGGAGGCCCGACCGGCACCAGGGCCGGCTGTCCATTCTTCGCCACCGTAGCCGGTTGGCATGCGGCGAGAAGCAGCACCACAATCGTCATCATCCATTTCAAGAAACGCATTCTGGCTATCCTCGCGTGACAATCAGGCCTCGGCGCAGGCCATGAATCGACTGTGGATTTCTCCCCTGACGCAGGAGCCGATTCGAAGGAGCCGGCGGCACCATCTGGGTCTTCCTAGATACAAGGAGGGCAGGATTCAAGGACGGCTCGCACGCTGGATCATGGCGTCCATCACGGCCTTGGAAACCCCAAGGGATTTCAGTTTTGCCAGCGTCGCAGGCGAGACATCCAACGCCTGCTTTGGTGCGGTCTTGATTTTCTGGATCACGTACACGTCGCCCCGGTAGGCCAGCAACATGTCCATGACATCCTGGTTGGTAATCGGCTTTCCCTTGGAGGACGCGGCCTGGGGCTCGGTCTTTACGGTGGTCTTCGTGGATGGAGCGGCTGACTTATCCGTGCTCTGCCCTTTGGAAAGCAGATTCACCACTGCTTGGAAGCGGTAGTACCGGGCGTAATCAATGGCCCTCTTGCCATCGGCATCGGTCAGTTCAGGGTTGGCACCATATTTCAGCAGCAGGGCCGCATGAGCATCCAGCCCATAGTAGGCTGCAATGATCAGTGGAGTGCCATGATTAGGCACCCTTCCATAGGCCGCCGTGGACTGGATATTGGGATTGGCTTTGTGCTCAAGCAGGTATTGAACGACGGGAAGGTATCGATAGTAGACCGCCCACATCAAGGGCGTCAGACCCCACTTGTCGATCTCGTTGATATCCTCGCCTGAATCCAAACAAGTCTTCACTTCAGAAACACTACCGCTAATGGCAGCTTGAGAAAGAGTGGTACCCGCATGCAGGTTGGGGATCACCCCAAGCGCGATGGCTAAAGGAACGATCCCTGCGCGGTTCATTGCACATGCTCCTCAGAATCGGAAAAACAACGGATCAACGTCAATGAGGACAACGACCGGAATCCAGTCACTTTCCTTAAGTTTATCATTGCCTGGAATGGGGATCCGTTGCAGTGGCGATTTGCCAACCCTTACTGCATTTCCCGGTTCTTCCTTGGCCCAATGGTTGGGAAGCCGTATTCTTACTCAGTTCCTCTTCCATCCTTCAGGCCACATTTAAATGCTCGAGAAGATCGGCAGATTTGAAATCAATGGTGTCCTCGGTCGCGGTGCCATGGGCGAGGTGTATCTCGCGACGGATCCGATCATCGGCCGGGAAGTGGCCATCAAAACCATCCTGCCTTCAGTCGCCCAAGGGGATGAGGCGAAGCTCAGGTTTACCCGCGAGGCCAAGGCGGCGGGCGTGCTCAATCACCCCAACCTGGTCACCATCTATGAATTCGGTGAGGATCAAGGTGTCCTGTTCATCGCCATGGAGCGGGTGAAGGGTCAGGACCTTGCGGAGATGTTGCACGAACATTGCGTTTCGCCCAGCGATGCCCTCGAACTGCTGGCGCAGGTCTGCGACGGGTTGGAGTTCGCCCATCGCAACAGCATCATCCACCGGGACATCAAGCC
>DCFP01000188.1:10071-18185 GCA_002319925.1 Holophagaceae bacterium UBA1801
TCATCCACCGGGACATCAAGCCTTCCAACATCCGCGTGCTCAGGGATGGCCGCCGGCTCCACGTGAAGGTCATGGATTTCGGGGTCGCGCGTCTGAAGGATTCTGAAATGACCTCCACCGGTACCATCGTGGGAACGGTGAATTATATGGCTCCGGAATACATCCGGATCGGCAAGGCCGATGCGCGTAGCGATCTCTTCGCCGTGGGGGTCATGCTCTACGAATGCATGTCTGGCCGAAGACCCTTCGATGGTGAAACGGCTCCGACCATCCTGTACCGGATCGTAAACGAGGCGCCAGATCCCATCGATCTATCGGAGTTGAAGGACATCAGCCCAGCGATACGATCCGTGCTGGATACAGCCATGGCCAAGGATCCAGACGCCAGGTACCAGACGGCTGGGGAGTTCGCCCGAGCGCTCCGGGCTGCCAAGGATCCGACGTGGCAGGGGCTTGTGGACGAAAAAACCACCTTGCTGAAGACACGCCCTGCCACCGGACCCATCACGCCACCGCCACCTCCTCCGCCACTGACCGGCACCGTTCCGATGCCTGTTCCTGAGCCTGCACCCGCGTTCACGCCCGTGCTTACACCCGTACCCAAAACGTCCCGGCTCTTCATTGCCTTGGCCATCACCGGAAGCTGCCTGTTCGGATTGGGGATCGTGACAGGCGGTGGCTACTATCTGTACAAGCAGCGCATGCTGCGGTCTGGAGAACAGGCCGCCTCTCAGGATGAGACCCTCGGTATCGAGGCCTCCCTCGACCAGGCCATCACGGCAGCGGATACGGATCCTGCCAGAGCCGTAGCGCTGTTCCAGCGGTGGACGGCAGCACATCCGAAGGATGCAAATGGCTATGCGTGGACCGTTGCTCTCCTTTACGAACAAAAGCGATACGGCGAAATACCTGGGGTGTTCAAACAGGCTCGGAAGAACGGCGTCACCCGCGCAAAGATGATGAACAACCTCCGGTTCCGAAGTGCCATGTTCAACAACAATCAGGAGCATCTGATTCCGGAGGGCGGTGGAGAGTAGGCCGCGCAGGCTGTCGGTTCAGGAACCGCTGCTGCGTGAGCAACTCCGCACATTCATCAAAGCCCATTTGTTCGCTTGATCGATGACCTCGTTTCCCTCGCCATCGAACATGAAAGGATTCGAGGATCGATCCTGTTCGATTCTTTGCTCTGGTATCAGAAGAGTTCACGCACGCTTGTCGGGATTCATGGAAATTCTCAGCAACTTTTCCCCTCCTGGAAGCATCCCACGGAAATAGTCAGCCGCAATCACTGTTCACCATCCCGTGCTTGCAAAATAGCGGCCAACACGACCCTTCGCGATCATCACGCACACCTGCCGGATCGCTTGAGGGCGACGCTTCGAGGAGGAACACATGAACCACTACGCTCGAAAACTAAAGACGTTGAGCAACAGGAATGCGTATCAATATCGAATTCTCCCGGCCTACCTCCACCCAGGATCCATCAAGGCATTCCTGGAGTTGTGCGGGAAAACCATCCAGTGCACCGCGGGCAATCTCTGGGTGACCATCGAGGGCGACATGACCGATTACGTCCTCCGCTCGGGTGAATGTCTCGTTGTCCTGAGCGACGGGAAAGTGATCCTGAGCGGACCGGGGCACTATTTCATTTCGTTGCCCATCGAGGAGGAATTCGCGTTGCCACTGGCTGCAACGGGTTCCTAGGCGTTCAATCCGGCATACAGCCGATTCAGAAAATTCATTTCACTCGACGAGTCTGCCACTTCTGGAACCGGTCCATGTACGCCGGAACGATGCGCTCCACGGGAAGACCAATTTCCGCTGCGTACATGGACAGGAATCCCCTCACGTTCACGGCTGCTGGAGGAAGGTCCCAGAAGCGATCTTCTTCCAGCGCGGTGAGGTACTCCAGACGGACATGGGTCTGCGAAGAGATGTAGTCGAGCGTCACTCCGGCGGCTTCCCGAAGGCTGCGCAATGTCTTCCCGTCGATGGGCCTGTCCGCCTCCGGTATCGACAAGCGCTCTGTGTGGATCTGCGGTTTCGCCTCGGCGCGGATCCGGCACAATTCGCGGTAGGCGGTTTCGATCTCCTCAATGACAGCGCTGCGTGCTTCCGGGGAGAACTCATCCATTGAAGGCACGATGAAAAGACTGTGCTCGCCCTCGTAGATCCGCTTCATGGTGTGGTAGGCGTGGGTGATGTCCTCCAGGGAGGCATCCGCGGACACTTCCAGGATGCGGCGGCATTCTTGTTCGTCCATCACGCCCTCTCCAAGGGTTGCGCGTTCAGGATACCCTCCGTGATCCGTTCGAGGTCCTGGCGCAGCGTGAAGGAGCCGCCCCGATGCAGGGCCGGTGTGTCCTGGCCGAAGAGCTGCCAGAGATCCTTGTCGTATCTCACCTGGCCAGCGTAGGAGACATCGATGTGGAAGAACTTGCCGATGGCGCTCTTCACGGCGTGGCCCACCTCCGCCTGTCGATGCTCCCGGACGAGGTTCAGCACCACGTGCAACTTCAGCTTCTTCTGCTCCTCGTTGAAGCGCTCCGAGAACTCCGGGAAGATTGTCCGCAGGTGCGCCACGAACTCCTTGGTGGTGGAGATGCCGTGCTCTGCCCGGTTCTTCCAGATGTCCTTGGCCCGGTCCCGGAGCCCCAGCATCGACAGGGTGTTCCCCAATTGCCGGTACTTCAGGTTCTTGAGGAACAGGTAGAAATTCTCAATGGCGAGCGTGTCCGGCGCGATGACGCCCACCTGGACGTCCGCCTGCAGGAAGGTGTCCAGGGTGTCGTAACCCGTACCGGCACCCAGGTCGAGGATGACGTGGTCGGCGGCCAGATTCTTGAGATGGCGGAAGAGCTTCTGCTTCTGGGTCGTCGTGAGATTGTCCGTGTTGTGGGAGTTGATGTTGCCGGGGATCAAGCGGAGGCCCGCGATGGCCGTCTTCTGAGCGATCACCTCCAGAGGCAGCCGCTCCTCGAAAAATTGAACAAGAGACGTATCCGGCTTGCGGATGCCGCAGTAGGTGTGCTGGTTGGGACCGCCGTAATCCGCATCCACCAGGATCACCTGCTGCCCCTTTTCGGCCAGCCGAGTCCCCAGCCCGTTGCTTACCAGGCTCTTACCCGTGCCCCCTTTTCCTCCGCCCACCGCCCAAATATGCATGTTCGACCGGATATGACTTTCATGTTCAATGTACCAGAACCATCCTATTTAGCGTAAAGAGTTAGGTTCCGGTCGTGGCAGCGCGGCCGGAATATCATCCTGGAGGGTACGCATGCACGTCATCGTCGATTTCACCGTTGTGCCGGTAGGCGCCGGAATCTCGCTCTCCCCTTTCATCGCCAAGGTAGAGGAGGTGCTTCAGGATTCCGGCCTGAGCCATGAACTCCACGCCAATGGCACCAATATCGAGGGAGAATGGGACGATGTGATGGGAGCCATCCGGCGCTGCCACGAAGTCCTCCACGACATGGGTGTTCCCCGCATCCATACGGACATCAAGCTCGGCACCCGTTCCGACCGGGATCAGCGGATGGCTGACAAGGTCACGAGCGTCCGGCAGAAATTGGGCTGAAGGCTGCCCAGCTCCAGGAGTGAAACACCATGCACGAAGCACAGGCCTTCTTCCAGCAGCTCAATCGCGACTACCTGAAGGTCCACAGGGTCAAGGAGGACCTGTTCTGGGCCACCTACATGGGCACCAGCACCGACCATGCCGGATTCGCCCGGGCGGAACAGGCCTTCAAGGAATTCATTTCGGATCCTCAGCTGTTGAGCCGAGTGAAAGCCCACTTGTCACGGCTGGAAGCGGCCCCCGATGCAGCGGACAACCGCGCCCTGCGACACGGCCTCGAGGGCTGGCAGCGATTGTTCGAGTGCAACATCATCGACAATGACGACGCCAGGTCCCGCTTGCGCGAATTGATCGAAATGGAAGCCGCGCTCTTTTCGCAGCGGCAGCAGTACACCATGTTCCACCTCAACGAACAGGGGCAACGGGAGGAGGCCACCCTCGGCTCCTTGAGCACCAACCTGGGCACCAATCCAGACGAGGGCGCCCGCAAGTCCTCGCATGATGCATTCCTGGACCTGGAGCATTGGGTGCTGGAGCACGGATTCCTGGACATCGTGTCCAAGCGGAACCAGCTGGCGCAGGCTTTGGGTTTCCCGGACTACTTCGAATACAAGGTCCGCAAGAACGAACAGATGAGTTCGGATCAGTTGTTCGCGATCCTGGATGAATTCGAAGCCCGCACCCGAAATGCTCTCCGGACATGCCTTGCGCGGCTGGTCCAGGGCAAAGGAGCCGAGGCGCTTCAGGCGCACAACCTCGTGTATCACATGAAAGGGGATGTGACCCGCAAGATGGATCCCTTTTTCCCCTTCGCCAAGAGCGTGGAACGGTGGATCCAAAGCTTCAGGCGGCTGGGCATCACCTTCCGCGGGGCCACGCTGCAACTGGATCTCCTGGACCGAAAGGGCAAGCATCAGAACGGTTTCTGCCACGGTCCGGTGCCCTGCTATTTCGACGAGCAAGGCCGATGGGTTCCCGCGCAGGTCAACTTCACGTCGGACGGACGTCCGGCCCAGGTCGGCAGCGGAGTGAGGGCTCTCAACACCTTGTTCCACGAAGGCGGACATGCCGCGCACTTCGCCAACATCACCCAGAACTCACCCTGCTTCTCCCAGGAATTCCCGCCCACCTCGATGGCGTACGCGGAAACCCAGTCCATGTTCTGCGACAGCCTGCTGGAGGATGCGGACTGGCTCAAGCGGTACGCCAAGGACCTGCATGGCGAGCCCATTCCCGACGGCTTGATCCGGGCGCAGATCGAGGCAAACCAACCCTTCAGGACGCTGTCGGAACGGTCCATTCTCGTGGTGCCCTACTTCGAACGGGAACTCTACCGGATGCCAGAGAAGGCCAGGACACCGGCTGCCGTGCTTGCACTGGCCCGCGAGTGCGAACATCGCATCCTCGGCGTCGACATCAGCCCGCGCCCGCTGCTGGTCATTCCCCATCTGCTGAACCAGGAATCCGCCGCGGCCTACCACGGCTATCTCCTCGCCCACATGGCCGTGTACCAAACGCGCGCCTACTTCCTGAACAAGTTCGGCTACCTCACCGACAACCCGGCCATCGGACCGCTGCTCGCGGAGCACTACTGGAGCCCGGGTAACAGCGTGAGCCACGACCAAACCCTGATCAATCTCACGGGGGAGGGCTTCACGCCGCGGTACCTGGCGGACTTGTGCAACCAGTCCGTCGAGGAAGCCTGGGCGGAAGCTCAATGGGCCATGGCGGCATCAGCGGCACGAGCCTATCCGCAAACTTATCCCGATGATCTGGACGCGCAGATCCGCCTGGTGCACGGATCCGAACTCATTGCCGACAATGCGCCCTCCGACGCGCTCATGATCCAGCGGTTCGAAGCCTGGACCATCGAGCGCTTCGGAACGGCCGCTACTTCTTGATGGCCAGCAGCTCCACTTCGAAAATCAAGGTCGCGTTGGGCGGAATGATGCCCATGCCCCTCTCGCCGTAGGCCAGGGAAGGCGGGCAGATCAGCTTCGCCTTCCCGCCGACCTTCATCTTCTGCAGACCCTCGGTCCAGCCCGGGATGACCTGGTTCAGGACGAACTCGGCCGGCTGGTTGCGCTTGTAGGAGCTATCAAATTCAGTTCCATCGATGAGCGTGCCGCGGTAGTTCACCGAGACCGTGTCCGTCGGGACGGGGCTGGCCCCGCTGCCCTTCTTGATGGAGACGAAGATCAAGCCCGACGTGGATCGCTGGGCGCCCCTTTCCTTGGCGGCCTTGTCCAGGAACGCCTTGCCAGCGGTCAGTTGCTTATCCGCCGTCACTTTCTTGCGTGCTTCCAGGAACTGTTGGACCTTTGGCGCGTAGGCTTCGGGATCCACTTCGGGCTTCTTGCCGGCGATCGCGTCCTTCATGCCCTTGGCCACGATGTCCATCTCGGCGGGTGTCAGATTGAAGGGCTTCAACTGACCGGCCACGGAGATGCCGAAGGCGTAGAGGGTCTTCTGGTCTTCGGTAGTCAGGGCCTGGGCATTCAGTGTCGCGGCGATCAATGCTCCAGCGGCCACGACCAAGGGAGTTCGCATGGAGAGGTCCTTTCTTGAGATCCCGGGCTTATCCAATCTCCGGAACTTTTCATTCTACTGGAAAGTCATCGCTGTTCAGCGCGAACGCCCGTTCCGAACCAGCGATGCCCAGGCGCCCAGGAGCGCCAGCGTCAGCCCGGTAATCATCGCCGCCGAATAGCCCCAGGCAAAATCCCCCGCAGCGGACGAGGATCCGCCCTGGTTCAGCAGCGACTCCCAGCCCCCGGCACCCAGGCGGCTGGAGGCGATGCCGCCCAGGATGGCGATGCTCAGCACCTGTCCCAGCACGCGCATGGTGCCCAGGAACGCGCTGGCGACGCTCAACTGGCTGCGATCCACGCTGCCCATGATCGCGCTGGTGTTGGGCGCGCTGAAGGCCGCCATGCCGAGCCCCACGATGGCGAGGGCGATCATGACGTGGATGAGCCCGGCGCGCTGGCCCATGGCCGCGAGTAATCCCATTCCCAACGCCGTAATGACCATTCCGGAGGTGCTGAGGACCCGCGATCCCATCCGGTCGCTCATGCGGCCCGCGACAGGGCTCAGGCATGATTGCATGAGGGGCTGGCTGAGCATGATCCAGCCCGTCAGCCGCGCGCTGCAGCCCTGCACCAGCTGCAGGTAGGCCGCCGTCAGGATCGCGATGCCGTTGAGTGCCATGTAGTTCAGCAGGGCAGCCAGGTTGGCCATGGCGAAGAGCCGGTTGCTCCTCAGCAAAGCGAGGTCCAGCAGCGAACGTTCCGCCCGTTTTTCCGCAAGGATAAAAATCGCGGAAAACACCGCCGCCAGCACCAGCAGCCCCCAGCACGCCGTAGAAGCCCATCCCCACTGCGATCCGAAGGTGAGCGGCACCAGGAGGCAGACGAGCATGACCGTCAACAACGTGGTGCCCATTGGATCCGCCGGCGTTTTCGGCGCCCGTTCTTCCTTGGTGGATAGCAGGAAGCAACCCCACGCAAACACGATCACGCCGATGGGCAGGTTCACGAGGAAGATCCACGGCCAGCCCAAATGATCCACCAGGAATCCCCCGAGAGGCGGACCAACGCTGAGGCCTGCGTAAACGGACATCACGTTCAAGCCCAGCGCCCTGCCCCGCTCCGACGGCGGGAAAACCGCCGTCACGATGGCCGAAGATGTGGCGCTCAACAGGGCTCCACCCGATCCCTGGAGGATGCGGCTGAGGATCAAGGTAGTCCCGTTGACGCTCAAAGCCGCCGTCAGGGATCCGATCGTGAAGATCGCGATGCCGGCCAGATAGAAGCGCATCCGTCCGCGCTGATCGGCCATTCTGCCCAGAGGGATCAACAGCACCGCCATGGCCAGCAGGTACGAAGCCTGCACCCACATGGACGCGCCGAAGCTCAAATGCAGGGCCGGTCCCATCTTCGGCAAGGCCACGGCCACGATGGAACCGTCCAGGGGCGCCATGAAAGCGCCGACGCACGTGAGAGCCAGAATGATCCACCGCTGCTCGTTCAGGCCGACCGTTCGAGGCGCTTCCTGCGATGGCTGATCCATGCTCCCCCCGGGGCCTAATTGTGAAGGCAGCGATATAGGATGCAACCTGCGAGGCTGGAAGAGCATCCTAAGGGGAAGTGCAGGAGGAATCATGAAGAAGCGCACCTTGGGCCCTTCGGCCTTGGAAGTATCCGGCATCGGCCTTGGCTGCATGGGAATGAGCGAGTTCTACGCTGGCGCGACGGACGCGGAATCCGTGGCTACCATCCAGCGGGCCCTGGATTTGGGTTTGAATTTCCTCGACACGGCGGACATGTACGGTCCCTTTAAGAACGAGGAACTGGTGGGCCGCGCCATCAAGAGCCGTCGCAAGGAGGTAGTGCTCGCCACCAAGTTCGGGAACATGCGCGGCGAGGATGGCAGCTTCCTCGGCGTCTGCGGCCGGCCGGACTACGTGCGCAGCTGCTGCGAGGCTTCCCTCAAGCGCCTGGGCGTGGACTGCATCGATCTCTACTACCAGCATCGC
>DCFP01000044.1:0-661 GCA_002319925.1 Holophagaceae bacterium UBA1801
TGCCCGTGTGGAACGGCCTCACGGATATCGATCACCCGACCCAGATCCTCGCCGACTTCCTCACCATCGAAGAGCACTGCAGCAAGCCCCTCAACAAGGTGAAGCTCGTCTTCTGCGGCGACATCCGCAACAACATGAGCTACGCCCTGATGTATGGCGCCGCCAAGACCGGCATGCACTTCGTCGGCTTCGGTCCCAAGAGCCTGAACCCCGACGAGAAGATCCTGGCCAAGGTCCGCGAAGTGGCCAAGGAAACCGGCGCTAAGATCGAGATCACGGACAACGCCGACGAAGCCATGAAAGGCGCCGACGTGCTCTACACCGACGTTTGGGCTTCCATGGGCGAGGAGGCCCAGATCCCCGAGCGCGTGAAGCAGCTCACCCCCTTCAAGGTCACCATGGAACTCATCCAGAAGACTGGCAATCCCGACGTGCTCTTCCTGCACTGCCTGCCCGCCTTCCATGACTTCGAGACCAAGCTGGCTAAGGAACAGAAGGAACTGGGTCACGATATCCGCGAAGTCACCGACGAGGTCTTCCGCAGCCGCCACAGCGTCGTCTTCGACGAGGCTGAGAACCGCATGCACACGATCAAGGCGGTGATGGTAGCAACCCTGTAGGTGAGATGGAGGCCTTCTCCCCGGCCTCCTGACTACCCCCA
>DCFP01000044.1:941-1090 GCA_002319925.1 Holophagaceae bacterium UBA1801
GTCCACTGGACTGTGCTCCCGCTCTTCGCTTCGCTCGATCGCGGATGGGGCCCCGTGGCTGAGAACCGCATGCACACGATCAAGGCGGTGATGGTGGCAACCCTGTAGGTGAGATGGAGGCCTCCTCCCCGGCCTCCTGACTACCCCCA
>DCFP01000044.1:1367-17133 GCA_002319925.1 Holophagaceae bacterium UBA1801
GATCGCACAGTCCACTGGACTGTGCTCCCGCTCCTCGCTTCGCTCGATCGCGGATGGGGCCCCGTGGCCGAGAACCGCATGCACACGATCAAGGCGGTCATGGTAGCCACGCTGTAGTTTTCCTCCTCCCCTATGGAAAGCCCTCGCACTCGCGGGGGCTTTTTCGTTTCCGCCCTCTCCCGTGTTACCTGCGAGAATCATTCATTCCCACTGGAGCGTTTTGTGCTGAAGCAAAGGCACTTCCTGTCCCTGAATGATTTCTCATCCTTCGATATCAAGCAGTTGCTGGATGCGGCAGAAGAAATCAAGAAGCACCCGAAATCCTTCCGGAAGACGCTGAAGGGGCGGATCTTCCTGATGCTTTTCCAGCAGTCTTCATTTCGAGCACGGGTCGGCTTCGAAGCAGGGATTCATCGGCTTGGGGGGATCGCGCAATCGCTTCCTGCAGATGACATCCGGTTAGCTTGCGAAGAATCCATGGCTGATGTGGCCGGAATCCTTTCCCGATTCGTGGATGGAATGGTCGTCAATCCTGATCGGCACTCGGCTCTGGTTGAGCTCGCAGAACATGGCACGGTGCCGGTGATCAATGCGGGGACGGACCGGGAGAATCCGTGTCAGGTGCTGGCGGATCTCCTGACGTTGCGGGAGAAGTTCGGACGGTTAGAGGGGTTGAAGCTGGCATACATCGGTTCGGATGGCTCTCTGATCCACTCACTGCTGTTCGCTACGGCCAGGGTGGGCATGGATTTCACGTTGATGGCACCCAAGGATCCGGCACATCCATGGCTTCACGAAATTTTGGAACAGGCGCAGGAAGAGCACCGAAAACAGGAAACGCGGCTGCATGTGGCAGAAGACATCCATGCGATCCGCGGGAACCATGCGGTTTACGTGGGGAATTGGCATCCCTCGGACCGAAGCATGCAGGGGTCTTTGGTGACTCAGGAAGTCATGGGGCTGGCGGGGCCGAGCTCGGTGCTTCTCTGCAGCACTCCGATCCACCGGGGGCGAGAGGTTGTAGGAGAAGTGGTGGACGGGCCCCGGAGCGTGGTGCTAGAGCAGGCCGAAAATCGGATGTGGGTGCAGATGGCGGTGATGACGGAGTTGATGGGGGAGTGAGGAGCCACGCGGGAAGGGATTAGGAATTGTTCTGAATCTTGAGCCGCCGGAATCCCTTGCTTCGACGCTCGCGCGTCTCGCTCGGCCGCACGAACCGTAAGGCCCGCTCCCAGCTTCAGGAAAAGCCTCTCAAGGATTAATAAAGGTTCTTCTCAATTGGTCGGCAACCCGAGTTTATCGAAGAAGGCCCGGTTTCGCTCATTTGCAGAGTTGAGGAGTCGATCGAAGGAAATTACTTCGATGTAGGCATCGAATGGCTCGCTATAGCCAAAATAGCCCATCTTGTCGCTTGTAGGCCTTAGCTGGTGGATCCGAGTACGATGCAGGACTGATGGGGTCAGGTCCGTGATGACGTAACAGAAGCCAGGAATGTCACTGGAATCCGGGATAGGCCTTCCCGATTCCGTCCGCATCGTCCCCTTTCGCACCCGGTCTAAGTACATCAGAGCTTGCTCGATGGGATCCCTCTCCTCACCTTGGGAAGCATTGTTCCTGCATGGCCGTTTCAGCTCTATCACCGTGATACTTGCAAGAGGCAACCGCGTTCCCTCAGCCACTAGCAAAGGATTGTCATACACTTGTAGAGCGAGGATGTCCGGCTCTTTTGTGGACTCGGAGTCTGTGATCGGCATGGATTTGAGGGTTTTGTCTGAAGCCAAGTAGTTATGGAAGGCTAGCCGCTCGTCCACCAACCAAAGGTTGGACTGGAGTTGATCTACCTCGGTCGAGACCACTCCCATGGGGAAGAGGAGCCGGTGGATTAGGTCTTCGCGGCTATAGTTGCCTGACGGGGTCCGCTCGATCGACTTGCCCAGCATGTCCAGGATGACTTTTCTGTGGGACACGTAGCTCGCCAAATCGGATTTCTTGATGTCCTCGACCATCTCCAGATAGCTATCCACACGCTTTCGGTAGTCCTCCGGGTTCTCCATCCCCTTCGGGGTCATGATGTCGTGACCGTCCGCCACCATCCGGTTTTCCATGTCCGACCAGTGTCGATGTAACAGCACCTCCAACTCTTTATCAGGCATGTTCGGATCGACGTTCAACTTCTCAGGAGGAACCCGGGAAAGAATTGAAAGGTACCTTGGCGCTCGGCTTCTGACGAAACCGTCTACCCTCTCTTTCGACATCCGCTTGTTCTCATCCAACAATGGGGATAGGTAAGTCTCCACAGCCTCTAGCACCACCCGACGGATGTCGCTCATGGCGATCTCGCCCTCAGTGGCCCAACCCTCACGGTTTTCGTCGAGAGTGAGCGCAGTGCGGTCCGAACGGACATGGCTATCCAGGAAGGAGGAGCAAACGTAACACCCATAGATGAAACTGCCCTTCTTGTCCTGAATCCTGCCAAAGAGGCCGTGAAGCTTCCCGTTAATGGCTTCCTCGGTTACCAACCGATTCGCCGCGCAATAGGCGATTTTGTGGGCCTGGGCTGAACTGGCGTGGAGCTTCACATGGGTCAGGTCGAAGCTGACTCCTTGCACTTGGACGGTCTGAGTCTTCGAGGATTCGAGCATATGCTCGGAGCAGACTTCATCCATGTCCTTGAAATCATCGAAGTCAACGATTCGAATTTTCGGTGCCCCACCGGAGCGAATGAAATACCACAGGCAGTGCTCTAATAATGCCTTCGAAATGGCGTCCAGGGTTTTGGCTGAGACTTCTCGATAGACCTCTCGGAACCCATCAAGATGGACAGTAGTTTCCCGTTTGGTACCCGAATTGACAGGATCATCTGCCGTCGATCCCACTGCGTTTACTTCGTCGAAGGTAAATTTACGCCTTCGCAGTCCACCATCCGCAGCCAGGTAAACACTATCAACTCTGACCTTGTTGAATGCCTTCAACCACAGTAGCCGACCCACACCGCGACATCCCTTGGTCGCCTTGTGATCTGTATCCAATGTTTCGAAAGCCTCGTAGTTTGCCTCATCAAAGCCGATACCGTTGTCGGTGACCTTGAACCCGAGAATCCTAGCCGAAGGGTCCGGGCCGCGCTTTCCGGGCTTTTCGTCGAAGGAAAGCTCAGGTTGAGCATCCCGTAGAATCTCCACGGCGATAGCTCCTTTGGAGGCCTCTATACCGACCTCCTCTATGGCCTGAATGGAGTTAACCACCGCCTCAAACAGAGGCATCAGACCGTGGCTTTTAGGTAAGTCCGTATTGCGGAGCCGTCCTCTAAGGTTGGTTGCTAGGGCCATGGGGACTCCCCTGTTCCTCCGACGATACTAGCGTCCTGTGTACGTTTGCGAGCCAAGACTGTGCGCTCGGTGCAATAACGATGTGGAGCGAGCCCGTCAACCATGAATCCGGCATCCTGCGTTAACGCCTCTTGTCTAGATCGAGGAGGGAAAAGATTGAATTGTGGATTCTTATTGAAATCACCGATCTGCCGGAATCCCTCGCTTCGACGCTCGCGCGTCTCGCTCGGCCGCACGAACCGTAAGACCCGCTTACCTCGTTGGGACGCTGGGCGTCCCTCCTCGGTCATGGCGCGGGCCAACGGTTCTGTGATTCGATTCCGGCTCCAGGCATAAAAAATCTGGCTAGGTTCTCTTTTGAATCACCGATCTGCCGGAATCCCTCGCTTCGACGCTCGCGCGTCTCGTTCGGCCGCACGAACCGTAAGGCCCGCTGACCTCGTCGGGACGCTGGGCGTCCCTCCTCGGTCATGGCGCGGGCCAACGGTTTTGTGGTTCGATTCCGGCTCCGCCAAATGAAAATGGCCCCGATTGGGGCCATTTTCATTTGGTGCCTGGAGCCGGAATCGAACCAGCGACACATGGATTTTCAGTCCATTGCTCTACCAACTGAGCTACCCAGGCAGGAATGTCTAGACTATCCGGAAACGGTGCTTTTTCAAGTGCGATTCAGCACAGGATAGGTCATCCTTGAAGGTTCGGAGCTTCAAGCGATGGCATCACCTATCAAGAACAAGGAAATTCAAGTCCAGAAGCCGGCGCAGAGTCTGCAGGCGTTTCAGCGCAAGCTCGAGACGGGGCACGATTCGAGGCTGAACTTCGTCAAGCCAGTGCTGATTGGGGCTGCCGTGTTGCTGGCGGCGTCATTGGCGTATTTCGGCTACACCAGCTGGCAGTCGAGCAAGGTCGAGAAGTTCCAGTCATCCCTGGCCGAGCTGACGCTCGCGGTCCAGGGTGATCCGGCCAAGCCTCCGCAGCCGGCGGATGTCGAGAAGACGATGCGCGAGAACCTGCCCAAGCTCGAAGCTCTTCTCAAGAGTGCGCCCGCTTCGGAGAAGTCGACGACGGAAGGATTGTTGGCGGCGTGGAAGCTCGAGCTGGATGGCAAGGGCGGGGTGACTCCTTCCGGAAATGATCCCTGGTCCAAGCTGCGCCTGGCTCAGCGGCAAGTGGCGCTGGGACAAGGTCAGGAAGCCATGGCGACGCTGCAGCCCCTGAGGTCTTCGGCCAACGCCAGCGAAGCCTGGGCCGACTTGTACTGGAAGACCCTGTTGCAGACCCGTTGCCTGCTGGGTGATCGCGCGCAAGCCCTGAAGGACTTCGCAGACTACAAGCAGCGCTTCCGCGAGAACGCGGACGTCCACGGCATGGAGAGCATCCTCATCGGGATCTGATTCCTTCGGTTACACTCGCTGCGGGAGATCCCGCAATGCGAATGTATGACCTCATCTATACGAAGAAGACCGGTGGCGCGCTCACGCCAGAGCAGATCGCGTTCTTGGTGAAGGGCGTCACGGACGGAACCATTCCCGATGAGCAGAGCTCCGCCTTGCTGATGGCCATCTGCTGGCGCGGCATGAGCACGGAAGAGACCCTTGCGCTGACGCTGGCCATGCGGGATTCAGGCGCGCGGATGGATCTTTCGTCCGTGCCAGGGATCAAGGTGGACAAGCACAGCACCGGCGGTGTGGGTGACAAGACCACGTTGATCCTCGGTCCCATCGTGGCGGCGTGCGGGGTGCGGTGTGCCATGTTCAGCGGCCGGGGCCTCGGCCACACGGGCGGCACCATCGACAAGTTCTCGGCGATTCCGGGTCTCCGGGTGGAACTTACGGCGGATCAGTTCCGCGAGAGCCTGCGCCTGACCCATTTTGCCAACTCTGCCCAGACCGGCGACATCTGCCCGGCGGACCGGAAACTCTATGCGCTGCGGGATGTGACGGCCACTGTGGAATCCATTCCCCTCATCACCGCGAGCATCATGTCGAAGAAGCTGGCGGGGGGCGCAGATGCTCTGGTGCTGGACGTGAAGTGCGGTTCCGGCGCCTTCATGAAGACCCTGGAGGAAGGACGCGCCCTGGCCCGCAGCATGGTCGATGTAGGCAAAGCCCACGGCATGCGGATCAAGGCTCTGATCACGAGGATGGAAGAGCCCCTGGGCTGGGCCATCGGGAACACTCTGGAGGTCATGGAGTCGGTGGAGATTCTGCGCGGACTGCACCGGGAGGGAGAGCTTGCCCAAATGAGTTTCCGTTTGGCGGCGGAGATGCTGGTACTCGGGAAGGCAGCCGAAAATCTGGACGAAGCCATGAAGCGCGTGAACAACTCCATCGACGATGGCTCTGCGCTGCGGACCCTTCGGGATTTCGTGGCGCTCAATGGCGGAGATGTGAAAGCCATCGACGATTTCGGTGTCATGCCCCAAGCCGCGGCCATTAGGGAAATCCGGGCTGAGAAGGGCGGCTATCTTCATGCCATGGACGGGCGGGCCATGGGCATTCTGGCCATGGAGCTGGGCGCGGGCCGCAAGTCCCGGGAGGACCAGCTGGACCTGGGCGCGGGGATCCGCGTCCACAAGCAAGTGGGAGATAGGATCCAGCAGGGCGATGTTCTGTTGAGCGTCCACGCGAAACCGGGTCTGGCCATCTCCGAAGCCGCGTTCAGAGCCACCATGGATATCCGTTCGGAGCCTGCGGTCGTTAAACCTTGGCTCCTGGACGTGATCGACTGATCGAACTAGAGCCCAAGGATCTCCTTCACCTTGGGCGTGACGCTGCGGGAGACCTCCAGGTCCACGCCCTCGGCTACGCGCACGGCGGCCCGGCCTCCGTCGAGGGGCCGAAGGCCCAGCACGGCTTCGGGCCGTAAGAGCAGGTGGCGCTGGATGCGGATCAGCCCAGCCGAGGGGAAGGCTTCTTCCACTTCGGCGAGGGTGGTCCAATCCGTGCGGAAGCGCTGGAGCTGGCCCTGGGCGGGAGCGTAGGCGAAGACCACTTCCTCTTCCACTTCGAAGTGGGTGGTGCGCTTCAGATCGAGGAAGACGTGGCCTTCGCCCGCCTTCACGGGGAAGCGGGGCTGGCCGGAGAGGATGGATTTCAACTCACCGGCGTTCCGGCGGCGGATGGGACCCTGACGGAACCGAGCCAGGGTCTTCTCCAAGCGCTCGGCGGAAATGGGTTTCAGGATGTAGTCCACGGCGGCGGCCTCGAAGGCGCGCACGGCGTGCTCCGAGAAGCCCGTCACGAAGACCACGGGCGGGCACTCGTGGCCGTCGGCGAGTTCCGCCATGACTTCCAGTCCGCTGAGGCCGGGCATGAGGATATCGAGGAAGAGCGCATCCACCTCGTGGCCTTCCTTCAGCCAGGTCAGCAGCGAAGGTCCATCGGGCAGTTCCGCGGCCACCTCGCAGCCCGCTTCCCGCAGTAATCGACCCAGGCGCGCGCGGGCCAGGGGTTCGTCATCGGCCAGAGCCACTCGGAGTGCGTTCATGCCTTCCTCCTGATCTCGTGCAGGTCCACGCGAATCTCCGCGATGGTCCATTCCATTTCCATGAAAAGCCAGGTCTTGGCCTTGTCGCCGAAACCCAGTCCCAGCCGGGCTTCCAGGTTCGCGCGGCCGATGCCGTCGCCCAGCACCGCCGGCAGGGGCTTGCCGGTGTTCGCCACGCGGATGATGAGATCCGTGGCGTCCATGGCCAATCCGATTCTCAATTCACCGCCCGAGGGATTGGGAGAGATGCCGTGTTTCAGCGCGTTCTCCACCAGGGGCTGGACCAGGAAGGGCGGCATGAGGAGTGCGTCCAGACGCTGGTCCCATTCCCAATGCACCTTCAGGCGATCGCCCAGGCGCATGCTTTCGATTTCCAGGTAGCGTTCCACCAGGGCCCGTTCCTCGCCCATGGGTGCCTTGTATTTGCTGCCGTGGGCCAGGAGCGCGCGGTAGAGATCCGAGAGATCCAATAACCCTTTTTCGGCAGCCATCGGATCGGTGTGCACCAGTTCCGCCAGGCCGTTGAGCGCGTTGAAGAGCACGTGGGGACTGAGTTGACCGCGCAGGAGGATCCACTGGGCTTCCCGGAGGCGGCGCTCGGTCTCCTCCTTGGCGTAGTTGGTGCGCTCCCAGACCGTGATGGAATAGCCCGAGAGCATGGAAGCGGGTCCCCAGATCATGAGGTTCGTGAAGATGCTCCCCGCGGCCCGGGCCCAGCTGTCCTCCAGCTTGGCCAGGAAGATGATCGCGGTGTAGACCGCGAGGATCGCCATGAGGATCACGCTGTTGAAGATGGCGGATTGAACGATGCCCCGGAGGAGGGGGGCATGACTGGCGCGTCCCCCCGTCCACAGCCAGGGCACCGGCGAGAGCCACAGCACCAGCAGCGGCAGGGTGATGGCCGCAAGGCCCAGCACCATCCATGTGCCCGGGTTGCTCCGAATGGGGCTGGCGGCGATCAGGGGCAGAACCCCCAGTAGGACCGCGCACCCGATGATGAACATGGGCAGCCGGACCCACGGGTTCCGGATCCGTTCCTTCTGATACTGGATAACGTCCTGGAGGAGCATGACTCGATTATCTACAGGATTCTTCCAAGAAGGTACGGGAGCCTGCATCACATCTGGTCGATCGGGGGGTAGTCAAGGCATCCTGGAAGTGACCGATACCATGGACGCAGACGAACTCCTTCAATTCAGAGACCAGCATAAGAAGCGACTGAGCTGGGTGACGGGGCCCCATCCGCGATCGAGCGAAGCGAGGAGCGGGAGCACATGCCACATGGGCATGTGCGATCTGGGGGTAGTCGAGGCATCCTGGAAGTGACCGATACCATGGACGCAGACAAACTCCTTCAATTCAGAGACCAGCACAAGAAGCGCCTCTCCTGGATGCCCTGGCTCTACTTCGTCCTCAAGGATCGCCACCGGGACTGGGCTGAAGCCTGGCAGCGGGAGGTGCAGAAGGAGCTGCAGCGCCTGGAGACCATCACCATCGGCGAAGGCTGCTTCGTGGCACCGGAGGCTCGGCTCTTCGGCGAACCAGGCCGGGGCATCGAAATCGGCGAGGGTTGTTCCATCGCAGCGGACGTCTTCATGCACGGGCCCATCAAGCTGGGGCGCAATGTCTCCATCAACGCCCGGGCCAATCTGGACGGTGGAACCAAGGGCATCGTCATCGGCGACGACACGCGCATCGCCGCGGGGGCGGCCATCTACGCCTTCAACCATGGCATCGCTCCCGATCGCCTGGTGCGGGAACAGCCCGTGAGTTCCAAGGGCATTCAGATCGGTTCCGATGTGTGGATCGGCGCCAACGCGGGAATCACGGATGGCGTGACCATCGGGGATCACGCGGTGGTGGCCATGGGTGCCGTGGTGATGAAGAACGTCCCGGACTGGGCCATCGTCGCGGGCGTGCCCGCGCGGGTCATGGCGAACCGCGCTACCGCAAGCCGTCCATGACGTACAGATCGGACGTCAAGGTCTGAAAGTACGAATAGGCGTAAGACCTTCCGTCCGCGGCGATGCAGATGTTGGGTATGCCAGTGACGCCGAGGGTTCCAGCGGGAGAAAGGTCCTTCCAGAGGGCGCGCTTACCGTTGGCCGTATCCACGCGATAGACCTTGGCCGGCACGTGGGAGAGGTCCGCCGTGTATAGAAGCCGCCCGTCAGGGCTCCATTGCAGGAGCAGATCGCCATCGTTGAAACCATCGACATCCCTGGGAGTGCCATCCTTCAAGGGATAGAGATGCACCTTTCCCTTGTCCGGACCGATGGCCAGCCACGCGCCATCGGGAGAGGTAATTGCGAAATCGCTCGGATTGGTCTCGATCCGCAGCGGTTCCATCTCGCCGGTATCGATGCGCTGGAAGTAAGAGCGGAACACCTTCTTGTCATCCACGGCTCCGACCAGCAGCCGCTGCCCATCCCGCAGGAAGATGCCCCACTCGGGCTTCAGGCCATGGGCTGGCATCCGCTTGGGTTCGCCGGGTCCCGTGGGCAGCAGCATCAGATCGGGCGTGGCGGTCATGGTTCGCACCAGGGCCCACTTCCCGTCGAAAGATAGGCTCAAGGGATCCCCGTCGCCCAGGCGGATCGCATTGCGGTTGTCCAGTTTTCGCAGGTAGGCTCCCCCCGGGCCGCTGCTCTCCTGGGGCTCACCGAAGAGAATCGTGCTGCCATCCGTGGAAAGATCGGCCACCAGGGAGGATTGCAGCCAGGACATCTCCTGTTCCGTCTTTCCATTCGGTGGTAACACGTGCAGGCCGGTCCTTAGGAAGGTGTGATCCGCCAGGATCCGTCCCGACGAAGAAATGTCGTGGATGGTCAGGAGGCCCAAGGGCGAATAGACCGTCCGCTCCTCGCCCGACAGGGTCACGGCCCGCACTTCCCGGCGATCCTCCGCGGACCGCGAGGTGTAGAGGAGGGAGGTGCTTCCGGGCGACCACACGAGGGAGCCGCACCCGCGGGGGACCAACGACTTCCAGCTTCCTTTGAGATCGACCACGCAGAGCCGATACTCCGCCGTCAGATTCAAAATGAAGGCGACGTGCTTCCCGTCCGGTGAGACGCGGGGGCAATCCAGGTTCGCGCCCTCGGGCGCCTCGAACAGCAGGTGGCCCGTGGGGAATTCCAGGCGGATGCGGTCGTTCGCGCCTTCGCGGATCACCGCCAATTCCTTCCCATCGGGGCTCCAGTCCGCGCCCCAGACCCGTTCCATCAATTCGCGCGGAGCGCCGCCGCCCATGGGCACTCGCGCCAAGGTGCCGGAAACACCCTGCTCCTGCCGGAGTAGAATGGCCATCTCGCCATTGACGGAGACGGAGAGAATGTCGCTTCCCGCCGGTAGGTCCAGGGGATGGGCGCCCATGGCGTCGGCACGGCCGGTCCAGAGCTCGGATGGCCCGCCGTTGCGGGAAATGGCGTATACGAAGGTCTGGCCATCGGGGCCGAAGCGCGCGCTGGTGATCTGCCCCTGCTGATAGGTGAGCCGCTGGAGCGAAAGGGGACGATTCGTGTTCCGGTTGGAACCGATCCATACGCCGCCCGCAGCTGCCAGAAGGCCCACGAGCACCGCTGCCGCCCACTGAATCAGTGCGCGTTTCTTGAACAATGGCGCGGTCCTCACGGATTGGGACAAGCCGCTCAGAACGATGGACTCCAGCTGGAAGGCCAGGTCCTGGGCATTCTGGAAACGGGACCGCGGATCCTTCTCCAGGCAGCGGTGCAGGATGCGGTCCAGGCCCGGGGGCAGGTTCAGGTTCGGAGGGAAATCCGGAGGTTCGTCCTTCAGGATCGCATGCATCGTTTCCACCGAGGATTCCCGGTGGAAGGGTTTCCGGCCCGTGAGCATCTCCCAGAGAATGACGCCAAGGGAGAAGATGTCGGAGCGGGCGTCCGCGGGCTTTCCCACCACCTGTTCCGGAGAAAGGTAGCCCACCGTGCCCACGACGATGCCGGTCTCCGTGAGGGAAGGCGCAGGCTGCAAAGCCTGGGTGACATCCGTATCGGTGATCTTCGGAGCCCGGAGTTTGGCGAGGCCGAAATCCAGGACCTTCACGTGCTCTTCCAGGGTGATGAAGATGTTCTCGGGTTTCAGATCGCGGTGGGTGATGCCCTTCTCGTGGGCCACGGCCAGCGCCTTGGCCACCTGATACGCCACGTCCACGGCCTTGCGCGGCGCCAGGGGGTGGCTCTCCATGCGGTGCCGCAAGGTCTCGCCTTCCAGCATCTCCATGACCAGGTACGGCCTGCCCTCGTGCACCCCAGTGTCGTGGATCTGGAGGACGTTGGGATGATTGAGCAGAGCCAAGGTCCGGATCTCCTGCTCGAAGCGTGCGAGCCGCTCCGGATCCGAGGAGTAGGCGGGCAGCAGGACCTTGATGGCCACCTTCCGCCCCAGACGCGAATCCTTGGCGCAGTAGACCTCGCCCATGCCGCCAGCACCGAGCTTCGAAAGGACCTCGTACGGTCCCAGGTTGGGAAGGGAAGCGTTCGTCATGGAATGAAGAGGAGACTATCAGAGTGTGTTTTAAAAATCCCGTGTGCCGCGACGGCGGCTATCCGCGTGATCCAGCAAGGCATCGACCGCAGCGCGATGTGGTGGCATCGTGCCAGGTCGCTTCGGCGGACCGCGATAACGCCGCTGGGCGCGCGGATAGCCCCGTCCCTATGGGCTGGGGAACAGCGGCTATCGCGCAGTCCACAGGACTGCGCTCCTGGCAAGCACTGCTTACCAGAGCCGGTGTTCCACGCAGCTCTTCGTCAGGCTCGTCGGTGGTAGTACCGCTACCCCCTTCCTCGCCTTCCTTGATCTGCTCGCCCGGCGCTCCCAGCGCGGCGCACGCGATTTTTAAAACACACTCTACGGTTCCTTCATGACGTAGATCGCATCGTACTTTCCGGAGTTGTCTTCCGGCAGGGGATGGATCTCCAGTTTTGGAACCCCCAGCCTTTCCAGCTCCGTCCGCAGCGCCGAAACCCGCTCCTGCAGCAGCGTGGAAAGGGACTGCGGGCATTCCAGGGACCACTGGCCTTCCGTCCCCCACTCTTCCACCCAGCTGCTGAGTTTCGTGAGGGCACCGGGGGAGAGACTGGCGTCGCCCTTGATGAAATAGATGGGTTCCCGGTGAGTGGGTCCGAGGCTTGCGGGTTTGGGCAGCGCGCGGGTGATGGTCGTGGGTTTCAGCAAGGCCAGCGTGGGAATGGGAATGACGTCGGGCTCCACGGGAACGTCCGGGAGAGGATGGATGGGTGCAGTGCGCACGGCCAAGTCGCCCTTCAAGGGGAAGGTTTCCCCGCGAACGATCAGCCGCGCATCGGCATGATCCACATGCACAGCGGTCACTTCCAGGCGCCCTAGGGCCCGGCGTTCCCCGTCTCTCTGGAGCACGAGCATTTCGCCAACCTTGAGCGTCGCGCAACCCTCGCCTTCCAGACGGTAGACCTTGTCGCCGTTCTCGTAGGGAGGCAGGCCCACCCGGTTCACGGAGACCACCTGGAGGGGCGGAACGGCCCACAGGGTCAGACTGAACAGGAAGACGAGCCAGCGCATATCCCCTTTTCGGCTGGCTGGGCTTCAGATCTGAGGAGTGATCCCCAGGGTCCTAAGCAGGTCGCCAATGAAGAAGAGGGATCCCGTGACCAGCCGGGGGCCTTCGCAGGGCTGCCTCAAACGGACCGCTGCCTCCTCGAGTCCGATGACCTCCAAGGCCTCGCCCCAGGCGTGGTGGAGGGCGGCATCATCGGCGTAGCGCTCGTTCCCGCCCTTCACCAAGGTGACGGAATGGGGTTGGACCGTTCGGAACTCCGCCGCCATGGCAGCGATATCCTTGTCGGCCATGACGCCAAAGATGAGATGGGGGTGGATGCCGCACGCGCGAACATGGGCCGCGGCGGCCCGGGCGCCGTCGGGGTTGTGGGCGCCATCGGCCCAGACCTGGTCGAGTCCTGGGATGGCCCACATGCGGCCCGGCCACTGGGTGCGGCCGAACCCTCGCCAGAGGGCTTCCTCGGGCAGTGCAAAACCGAGCGACTGCAGCCTCCGCAGGGTCTCCAGGGCGGTGGAAAGGTTCTGGATCTGATGGGCACCCGCGAGGCCGATGCGGTGGCTCTGGACGATGCTGTGGTCCCATTCGATGCGGTCGGCGGCGAGCAGGGAAGCGGGAAACATCACCGGCTCGCATTCCAGCAGGGGGGTGATCCACTCCGGCGTCAGGCCAGGTCCGAGCACCAGGGGCCGGCCGTTCCGGGCCGTGCAGAGCTTTTCCCTGGCGATGGACTCGCGGGTGTTGCCCAGGTACTTCTCGTGGTCGATGCCCACGTTAGTGAGTACGGTGACGATGGGTTCCAGGGCATTGGTGGCGTCCCACCGTCCGCCGAGACCCGCTTCCACGATGGCGATATCCACGCGCTGTTTCCGGAAGGCCAGCAAGGCCGCCGTGATCATGAGCTCGAAGTAAGTGGACTGGATTCCCAATCGCGCTTCAGCTTCGAAGGCTTCGCCGAGCATTTCGCCAAGTACCGTTTCCGAGATGAAAGCCCCGTCGATCCAGATGCGTTCCACGGGAGATAATAGATGAGGGGAAGTCGTCCATCCGACCTTGAGGCCTGCGGCTCGCAGCGCATTCGCCAGGAACGCCCCGGTGGAACCCTTGCCGTTGGTGCCCGCGATTTCGACGCATGGATACGAGTGCTCCGGGTGCCCCACCTCTTTGAGAAGCGCGCGGGGGTTGTCCAGACCGCACTTGATGCCCCAGTGGCCCCGGGCTTCCAGTCGCTGAATGGAGCTATTGGTCATGGGCGGCGGACCCCATCATCCAGCCCAGGCAGTAGGCCAGGAAGTCCCGCAACTGATCGCGGGTCACGACCTTGTCCACCATGCCGTGCTGCTGCAGGAACTCCGCGCGCTGGAAACCTTCGGGCAGGGTCTGCTTGATGGTCTGCTCGATGACACGGGGGCCTGCGAAGCAGATGAGGGCCTTGGGTTCGGCGATGTTGAGGTCTCCGAGCATGGCGAAGCTCGCGCTGACGCCGCCGGTGGTGGGATCCGTGAGCACGGAGAGAAAGGGCAGACCCGCCTCATCGAGCCTGGCCAGCGCCGCGGAAGTCTTGGCCATCTGCATGAGGGAGAGGGTGCCCTCCTGCATGCGGGCGCCACCGGAGCAGCTCACGAGGATGAAGGCGCAATTCTTCTTCAGGGCTTCCTCGGCTCCCAGCCGGATCTTTTCGCCCACCACGCTGCCCATGCTGGCGGCCAGGTAGTCGAAGTTCATGACGCCCAGCACGACGGGGCTGCCTTTGAGTGTGCCTTCCACCATGAGGATGGCATCGTGGTCGTAACCCGAATCCCGGAGCTTCTTGAGCTGGTCCGCATAGGGCTTGGTGGCCACGAACTTCAAGGGATCAGTGCTGTGCAGATTCCCGAACAGCTCCACGAAACCCGGGTCCATCAGGTCATTGAGGCGCTCTTCCACGCCGATGCGGAAGTGGTAGCCGCACTTCGGGCAGACGTTGCGCGTGTTCACCAGCTCCGCGCGGTAGATCAATTCCTTGCAGGCCTCGCACTTGACCCAAAGACCCTCGGGAACCCGGACCGTTTTCTCTTCGACGGCGATTTTCTGCTGTCTCTTCTTGATGAACCAGGACATTCAGGAGTCTCCTCAGGAGCCGTGTTCCGCGGGCGTGATCCTACCGCCCAGATTATCCCACGACAAACGGCTTACGCCTTCCGCGGGCCGGTCTTCAGGGCTTCGAAGAGGCGATCCAGCTCGGCCTCGCTGGCATAGTGCAGGACAAGGGCTCCCGCCTTGCCCCGGGTCTTGATCTCCACCCGCGTGCCCCAGGCGTGGGTCAATTCCTCGGCCGCTGCCTTGAGGAAAAGAGCTTGAGGGTGTTTTCGCTTGCCTTGGGTCTTCCGGGCCTTGGTCAGGTGCTTGAGCCTTGCTTCAAGAGCGCGCACCGAGAGCTGCCGATCGATCACTTCAAGAGCCAGTTGCTCCTGCGTGCGGGCTTCCTCGACACCGAGGAGAACCTTCGCGTGACCCGTGGACACTTTGCCAGCTGCCACGAGTTCCTGGATCGGCAGGGGAAGACGAAGAAGGCGCAGCGTGTTGGCCACCTGGGGCCGCGATTTGCCTACGCGATCGGCCACCTGCTCCTGGGTGAGGCGGAGATGTTCACCCAGTTGCCAGTAGGCCTTCGCTTCCTCGATGGCGTTGAGTTCCTGCCGCTGGATGTTCTCCACCAGCGCGAATTCCAGCAGGCGATCCTCGGGCACTTCCTTCAGGACCACGGGCACCATGGCGAGACCGGCCTTCCGGGCCGCCCGCCAACGGCGCTCGCCCGCGATGATCTCGAACTTGTCGCCGACCTTGCGGGCCACGATGGGTTGCACCATGCCATGGTTCTTGAGGCTGGCCGCCAGATCCTCCAGGGCTTCTTCGTCGAAATGAGTGCGAGGCTGATAGCGATTGGGAAGCAGGGAACCAACGGGGATTTCCCGCTGGGTGGCATCCTCCGGCGCGATCTGGTTCATGAGCGAGGTGAGACCGCGCCCCAGGGCGGGCCGTTTGGTGTTCACGCTCATGGCATCTCCTCCTGGAGAGCGGGCTTCAGGATGCCCAGCCATTCCCTCGCCAGATTGAGGTACGACTGAGCGCCCTTCGATTTCAGGTCATAGAAAGCCACGGGCTTGCCGTGACTAGGCGCCTCGGCCAGGCGGATATTGCGTGGGATGAAGGTCTGGAACACCTTGCCCGGAAAGGCCTGCCGCACCTCGCTGGCCACCGCGGCGCCGAGGTTGGTGCGTTCTTCCGCCATGGTCAGCAGGATGCCGCCCAGCTTGAGGCGCGGGTTGGGTCCCGCCTGGATGCGGCGGATGGTCTCCATGAGTTCCGCCAGGCCATCGAGGGCGAAGAACTCGCAGGGCATGGGCACGATCACCTCGTC
>DCFP01000044.1:17377-17580 GCA_002319925.1 Holophagaceae bacterium UBA1801
AGGGCATGGGCACGATCACCTCGTCAGCCGCCGTGAGCGCGTTGAGGGTGATCATCCCGAGACTGGGCGGCGGATCGATGACGACGAAATCGTAGGTATCCATCACCGGCGCGAGGGCCGTGCGGAGCACCTGCAGTTCCGGCAGTTCGAAGAGTTCGAATTCCAGCTGGGCGAGATCCTTGCCCGCCGGGATCACCTGGAGC
>DCFP01000154.1:0-600 GCA_002319925.1 Holophagaceae bacterium UBA1801
CGCTTCGGCAACGCCGGTTAACTCTTCTCGTTGGGCGTCCTTCAACCTATGCGCAAACTTCGCTACAACGTCGCAACCTCTCTTGATGGTTTCATCGCTGGTCCAAATGGGGAGTACGACTGGATTGTCGCTGACAATTCATTTGACTTTGATGCCCTCTTTAGAGAGTTCGACACGTTCGTTCTAGGACGAAAGACTTTTGAAACTCTATTGGCCCAGGGAGCTGAGAACCCGCTTGCGGGCAAGCGTGTCTATGTTGCTTCTCACACACTGCCCATGTCTAACGAGCCCGGCGTCGTAGTTGTAGCCGAGAACATTGTTGATCTGATTACCTCTCTCAAAGAGGAGCGTGGCAAAGACATTTGGCTCTTCGGCGGCGCCGAATTGGCAGGAACGCTCCTGAGCGCTGGTCTGCTGGATACTATTGAAGTCGCTGTAATGCCAGTTGTGCTTACTTGCGGCATCCCTCTCCTACCGCAAGGTAAAATTCATCGCCTTTCTCTGTACGACGCCAAGGGCTTGCCTAGTGGAATACAACTACTCAGCTACAACGTCACCTATGACGTCTAACCCATTGTTCAACCCGGACGTTGCCTCTGT
>DCFP01000154.1:863-33203 GCA_002319925.1 Holophagaceae bacterium UBA1801
CTCTGTGAGCTACTTCTCCCGCGATCGTTCTGAAATCTTCGTCTCCACCGGCCGCGCCGCTTCGGTAATGCCGGTTAACTCCTCTCAGAATACAAAATCCGCTTTCGGCTGACCCAGAGCAAGAGGAAACAACTCCCCAGAACCAGGATTCCCGGGATCCCAGCTGCAGGCCCAAAGGCCCCGCCGCTGATCCAGATGGGCTCAGGAAGGCTCGGAGTGAAAAGTCCTGCCGATGGAATGCCCCGCCTGGCTGACCATGCTAGTGATAATCGGCGGCCTCGCGGCCATGGTGCTCACGGGTTCGTACCTGTCGGTGGAACGCATCGCCATGGCCGTCGGGGCCTTCGAACTGGTCTTTCTCATCGTGGCCTGGAAGGCCCATCCCCACGCGGCGGAAATGGTACGAGGGTCGCTGGCCATTCCCTGGCGCGATCCAAAGTACCTGTACCTGGTTTCCGCCATCATCGGCGCCGTCACCATGCCATGGATGGTGTTCTATCAGCAGTCCTCTGTGGTCGAGAAGAAGCTGACCGTCGCGGATATGCCCTCGGCGCGCTGGGACACGGCCATCGGCTCGGTGGTCACGCAAGTCATCATGGCGGCGGTCCTGATTGCCAACTCGGCCACCCTGGGCAAAGCCAGCGGGGGCGGGTCTCTCGACACGGTGCAGGACATCGCGAAGGCCATCACCCCCTACCTGGGGAGAGGCACGGGTGAGCTGCTCTTTGCGATAGGGATGAGCGGGGCCGCCATGGTGGCGACCATCGTCGTGCCCCTCACCGCTGCGCGGTCCATCGGGGAAATCCTGGGGGTCAACCAACGTCTAGAGCACTCACCCCGAGAGGCGCCGTGGTTCTACGGGACCCACCTCGCCACGCTGGCGATGGGCGGCTTGGTCGTCGTGTCCGGAATTGATCTGGTGAAGCTCAGTGTGAGAGTGCAGGTCATGAACACGCTGCTCCTGCCCGTCGTTCTCAAGTTCCTCTATCCACTCGCCCGGCGCCTGCCGGAACCTTACTGCCTTAAGGGGACGTATGCGGCGGTCGTCTCGGTCGTCATCGTCCTAACCGTGGGGTTCGGCCTCTAAACGAGCGTGGCGGGGATGGTGTAAGGCATAGATCGAGATCGAGATCGAGATCCGAAGTCGGTGTGGTCCAGGCGAGCGACAATGAATCCTCGCTTTGGATATCCCAGCGCCGTCGCTGAAGAATGCCCCTGGGTTGCAACGGGGAGTGCCGCTACCCGACCATGGATGATCCGCACTTGAGCACCAGGGATCCGTGATGCCCCTCACCCCCGAAACCCAGCGCCCCCAGGCCGCCTCCGGCGGCAACACCCTGCGGCACATGCCGCCCGGAATCTGGATCCTGGGCCTGACCAGCATGCTCATGGACATCTCCTCGGAGATGATCCACAGCTTGCTGCCGTTGTTCATGGTGACGGCCCTGGGTGCCAGCGCCTTCGTCGTCGGGGTGGTGGAGGGGCTGGCGGAGGCGACCGCCCTGATCGTCAAGGTCTTCTCGGGCATCCTCAGCGACTACCTGGGCAAGCGTAAGGGGCTCGCCGTCTTCGGCTACGCCCTCGGCGCCCTGAGCAAGCCGCTGTTCGCCGTCGCACCTGTCACCAGCGTTGTACTGTCGGCGCGGCTGATAGACCGGGTAGGGAAAGGTATTCGGGGTGCGCCCCGTGACGCCCTGGTGGCCGACATTACCCCGCCCGAGATGCGAGGAGCAGCCTTCGGGCTCCGGCAGTCCCTCGACACCGTGGGGGCCTTTCTGGGGCCCCTGTTGGCGGTGGGCCTGATGCTGCGCTGGGCGAACAATTTCCGGGGGGTGTTCTGGCTGGCGGTGATCCCTGGGCTGGCCTCCGTCGCGCTCCTGGCCGGGGGATTGCGGGAACCCGCTCACCTGCAGGGAACGAAACGTGCAAATCCCATCCTCCGGGCGAACCTGCGGCGCCTTCGGGCTCCCTACTGGTGGGTGGTCGCCATCGGCGCGGTATTCACCCTGGCCCGGTTCAGCGAGGCGTTCCTGGTCCTGCGGGCCCGGCAGGGCGGCATTCCCATCGCCCTGGTGCCCCTCGTGCTGGTGGCGATGAACCTCGTCTATGCCGTGGCAGCCTACCCCTTCGGAAAGGTCTCGGACCGCGTGAGCCACCAGAAGCTACTGGCGGTGGGGCTCCTCGTACTGATTGCCGCTGACCTGGTGCTGGCCACCCCAGGCCACTGGGGTGCTGTCCTCGGTGGCGTGGCGCTTTGGGGGGTGCACATGGGCATCACCCAAGGGCTGCTGGCCACCATGGTCGCCAATACCGCTCCTACCGACCTGCGGGGCACCGCTTACGGCTTCTTCAACCTCGTGAGCGGACTGGCCATGCTGCTGGCCAGCGTCGTCGCGGGGCTGTTGTGGGACCGGTTTGGGCCCCAGGCCACGTTCTACGCAGGGGCGATCTTCAGTAGTGTCGCGTTGCTTGGGTTGGCCTATCAGCCAATTGGGGAAGGGGCAGACACCCACTGAAATTCGCCACGGGTCGCATCCCTTGAGGGGACCACCGTGAAAGGAAATCACCGAGGTGGGCCTGCGCCTCCCACCAGATCTGCGGGGCAGGAGCAAGAACCTAGAGACCCGAAACCTGACGGAGCGCTTCGTCCATGGGGTCGCCAGGAGCTGCACCGTCAGCCCGGGCCAGCCGGTTCACCAGCCACGGGGTGGGCGTGGGACAGGAAGCGGGGCTCAGGAAGGCCAGGGGCCGGTCCCAGAAGCACTGCTCCCGCTGTGGCACATCAGCTTGAACGGAAACCATCCGGAAGACGTGAAGTTGGATCCGGCTGGGTGGATGCCGTGGTTGCATCCCCCCTGGCGGTTTGATCACCTGACGCTCGAATTTGGGCGCTTTGGCTTGAGTCGCAGACCCTCACGTGGACCCAAATTTGGGTTTAACGGTGTGATTCCGGCAAGCGTGCGTGACCGCTGTGCTGCGGTTCCGCCACTTTGCTCCGCCGGACCGACGGTCCCTTCTTCCGGCTCACCATCAGTATTGAACCGATGGACGGTATATTCCGTTTCGGATGAGAAATCCCACATCCTGTTCTGTAGCTTTTGTCCTCACGGTTTCTGGTGAAACCTGGCTTATCGAGGAGTTTCTCGTGAATCTTCCGACGTACGTCCTCTGTGGTTTGCTGGTGCTGTCGTTCGGATGTTCCTCGCCGCAGGCGAGTCTGGGTTCTCCACTCGATCCGACCTTGCCCGGGTCCGTAATTCTTCCGATTCCCGATCACCCCCAGGAATTGGGGGCCCCACCGGAAGGCTGGTGCGCAGAGGCGAGTCTTCAGATGGGGCTGTCCTACTACAAACACGAGATTTCCCAAAAGGATATACACAACGTCGCAAATCCTGTACATCCAGACTTGGAATCCGCTGCGGAAATAGATGGAGCCATGAAGGCCCTTGGCATGGACTACCGCATCTGGGATTCGAAAATCCACAAGGTGGATCGATACATTGCCTGGATCAAATCCAATCTTGCCCAGGGCTACCCGGTCTTCAGTGGTGTGAAGTTGAACCCCACCCAGCATCCCGAGTGGGCGGCTGATCACTTTGTCTTGATTGTCGGATACAACGATGACGGCCTTTTCGTAAACACCAACCACTTCGGCGTAGGTCAATTATTGATCCCATACCAAGCACTGGTCTCCCAGGCGGCACGGTACTCACTGGAGAATCCCTATCATTACTATTTTGGGAGGGCATTGACCGGCGTCAGTTCGGATGGAAACGGGAAATCTATCGTGCTGCCATCAGCGGTGTCTCTTCACATTCCGGACCGTTTCCAGGAGTCTCCCGCGCCCGAAGTGGAATGGAGCGCGGAGGCAAGTATCCTGATGGGCCTAGCTTATTACGACAAGGCCGCCAGCCAAGTGGCAATCCATGCGGCCGGGGAGTCCAGCTCACCCTCCCTGGAATCGGACAATGTCGATTTTGCTCTCTTCAAGACCGGACTGAATTACACAGCGTGGGATAAGCGAGATCGGGATTTAAGCCAATTTATCACCTGGATTAAATTCAACCTTGCCCGCAAGTATCCCGTCCTGTGCGGAATAAAACGGAATCCATCGGTGCACCCGGAACGTTCGGTCGACGAGTTCGTCCTCATCACAGGCTACGACGAGAAAGGACTCTATCTGAACAGTACGCACGCAGGCGAAGGTCATATTCAGGTGAATTATGGTGACCTGGCCTCCAATTCGAGCCGGTATTCCATCGAAAATCCGTTCTTCACTTATTTTGGTAGGGCTCTGACCGGCGCCGAGCATCCCCCCCCCGAACAAACCATTCTGGTACAAGCATCGGCCACCGCACGGGACTGGCTGGCCCTCACGGACGATTTCCAGGCAGTCAGTAGCTGGGAGGCCGCTGCGGATTCATTCAAGGACATCTCTTCTGGCGAGTGGGGCAATCTTTTGAAGCGTTACCGTGTCCCCTACGGACACGTCCGTAATCGTGGAAACAAAACAGCCACATGGACCCGCGATTACCCAGGCCATCCGGGAGAAGAAATCGTCGTCATGGAATTTACGACCGAATTTGAAAACAACCTTTCTGCCATTGAAACCGTGAAGGTCACCCACCAGGCCGGTGGTTCCTGGAAGGTATTCGCCTATTACATCAAACCGGCGGCTCCTCATCCCTGATCAAAGGTACATTTCCAGCACTGCAGTCCAATCTGAGTCTCATCGGCTAAATCCAAAATTGGATCCACCTGAGCGTCAACGACTCAATCCAAATTCTCAGGAGTTGGGGTCCTCACTTACGCCAAATCCGGTGGTATCGGATAGCACCATGGCATCCACTTGGCCGGATCGCGCTCCACATCTTCGGAGTGTGTCAAAAGCTCGATCAGGTATTCGAACGGCTCTACCCCGTTGAGTTCCGCCGAGTGGATCAGGCTCATGAACGTGTCCCCGGCCCGAGCACCTGTGGCCGATCTGTAGAACAGGGAGTTCTTCCGGTGCATGATGGCCCGCTTCAGGGTTGCCTCGCATAGGTTGTTGTCCAGCGGGGCACCGGGCTCCCGCAGGAACAGCGTGAGCGGGACCCAATGCTTTCGCATGTAGGTGATGGCTTGCCCCAAGCCTGAATTGGGCTCCACTTTCCCGCCCTCAACCTGCTCCCGGAGCCAAGTTTCCAGGCCAGCCATGATGGGGCCGCTCTCTCGCTGGTGGAAGGTGAGCCGATTTGTGGGGTCCATGCTCTCCCGCTTAGCCCGGGCATCGTTGCGGTAAACCTCCCGGAGTCCCTTGAGCAAGTGCTCGACCTCCTCGGGAAACCGATTCTCTACTTCGACGAATCGCCGCCGGGCATGGGCCAGGCAGTGAGCCAGGATAGTGTTTAGTTCCCCGGCCTCACCCACGGTGTTGGCGGCGAGGGCATCGCACATCTGAATGGGAGCCGTTAGCCCCTCGGCTCGGTGCTTCAGGACGGCCTCCAGGTTCTCCCCGGCGTGGTTGTGGCCGGTGATGAACAGGGCGATGCGATGGTCCACGGTGCGGGAGAGGATGGCGCTGGTGTAGACCGCCTTGCGACCTTCCTTCGGGAAGGGGACCTTCTCCAGAATCCGCATGACGGTGTCGTCGTTGAACAGGACTTGGCCCTGGGCGGCCTGACGCGTGAGTTCCGCGTGGGCCGGGGCGAGGAGGCCGGCCGCTTTGAACAGGATCTCCCACTGGGTCGAGACCGGCAGTGGGTTTCCCATGTCAAGCTGGAGCCGTTCGATCCGGTTCATGGGCAAGCCCGCCCCGTAGCGCAGCAGACCCAGCAGGGCGGCCACGCTGGGGCCGTACTTCTCCTCGCCCACGCCGATCGGCGCCGGGGCAGTGAACACCTCGCCGCAGAGGCTGCATCGCCTTCGCTCAAGTTCATAGACCGTGGCCCTGAACGGGGCCACGCCCGTGATCCGGAGCAAGGTGGCTGGTTCCTTCTGCGGGTAGATCTTACCGTTGGGACAATGCGGACAGGGTTCGCCGCTTGCTTTCCCCTCCAGCGGCACTAGGATTCGCGTGGCCTTGGGATAATCCTCCACGGCGTTCCTGCCGTGGCCCTTTGGCTTCTCGTGTTTCTCCTTGGGCCGGAGGAGGTTCCCCGCATCCTTGGCCTGCCTACAGACCGTTGCGAACGACTCCGTTTTCGAGCCCCAGATGATGGACGTCAGGCGCTGGATGCCGGCGCCCTTCCGGTCCAGCTCCTCGCGGATGACGAGCATGGTTTCGACCAGCATCCGCATGTTCGAATAGACTTCACCCTCACCCATGGATTCCCGGATCCGGGCCACATCCTTGCGCAGCACTTCCGCCGGGATCTCCTTGAACAGGAGGTCCGGACGCAGGGGAGGTGTCGTTTTCTTTCGTTGCCTGCTCTGGCTCATGCCCATCAATTTGGGCCATTTCTGGACAGGTACAAGCGAATAAAACTCGAATTGATTCAAATAGTTAGCTTGGTAATCGATGCTCTGGAAACCCCACGGGGCGCCACGCCGCCGGAACCTTGGCTCCGTGCGGATCACCCCCGCAGATGAGCACTTGAAGTTCGTGAGCGAGGAGCCGTGCCGAGGCCGAATCCGCTTTCGGCCACCAGCGGAATCGCCCCTTGGACAGCCGCTTTTGGCACAACCAGTAGCCTTGCCCATCAAAGGCCAGGAGCTTGATTGAGGTTCCTGACCGGCTCCGAAATACAAACACTGTTCCGGAGAAAGGATCCGCTACCAGGACCTCCCGGCAGACCTGCGCCAAGCCGTCGATTCCGCGCCGGAAGTCCACGGGTTCGACGGCCACCAGAATCCGCATCTGCGGGGTGATCTGGATCAACCACGGCTCCCCAGGAAGGCGGCCACGATCGCTCTGGCCTCCATGCCGTGCCCGGCTTCCAATTGGACCCACATCCGGGAGCCATCCGGCGCGGAGATCTCGATCGTTGCACCAGGTGCTGGCATCGGCACGCTCTCGGCAGCGGTGGGCACCTGCAGCTGCACAAAGGCGGGACTCACCAAGCCCGGATTTCCTATGGCTCTGACAACGCGCAACCGCAGCGACTTGTAGTCCAGGTCGACAGCCCGGGCGATTTTGCACGCGCCGAAAATCTGAGCCAAGGTGACAGCGCTTTCCCAGATCTCACCTGGCATTGGGCTACGCTCGGTTCGACCGTTCCTCCATTCACTGATCCGCCGCTTCAACAAGGTGATTTCCTCTGGGAGCGGGTCCTTCCTTCGGTTGCTCATGGGTGATCTCCAGGGACCCATGAGCCTAACGGCCATCAGCCCACGAGTTCACGCACGCGTGCCGGAAAGACACGTTTATCGAGCAGTGCCCACATTACGCTGGGTTGCCGGGAAGACACGATGCCGTAGCCCAGCCCGCGGTGGGTCTAGATGAGATCTACGTGCGGGCATGCCGCTCGAAGTTACCTCTCAAGCTCATCACATGGGTGCCCATGGTGCGATCGGCGCTCTCCTCGGCGCCAGCCCACACCTGCTCCATGAGCTGGGCTCGTGTGAAGATCTGCTACGGGCAGGACAACAAGGTCTTGAGCAACAGATACTCGTAACGGGTAAGGTCGAGGCACTCACTCCCGAACCTACCCACCATCGGCTACGACCCCACCCTGAGGGCCGCCCCAAGGCTTCCGCATTCCCGTCCGTGACGTCCACGCCTCCGTGGGCGCCGGGTTCCTTTATCCCCTCTTCGGCAAGATGTCCACGATGCTGGGGCTGCATACACGACCGTCGTTCTATGACATCGGCGTGGATACCAATACGGGAAGGATCATGGGGTTGTTCCTACAAAGGCCTTTATTGATGGTAGGGTCCACATTGAACAAACACGAGACCCTCGACCCTCAGTCATCGATTGACACAAAGTCGTGTTCTGCATGCGGTTGGATCAACCATCTACCTTGCGCAGCTTGCAGCGATCGTTTCGAAAAATCCATCGTGCAGGTATCCGGCAGGACCTGTACCAGGTAGAAAAGCCAAAGCTGTACCTTCTCCTGACCGGGGCAGAGCGAGATGTTGAAAGGAACCTGAGCGTTTTTGTTCAACAGAGTGTCGGGCAGGAGGGCACGGATGCGATACATGTCATCGCCGTGGATTGCTGGATGTCTCGTATGGCTAGGTGGTGGCCTTGGGATAGCTGCAACCAAGCCTCTTATCACGCAGGCTCCGGCGAGCCAGACGGTGAACGTGCCAGACGCCGCGACGTTCACCGCCGTAGCCTCAGGGACTCCGGCTCCCGCATACCGATGGCAGGTCTCCCTGAATGGAGGCGTGAGCTGGTCGAACGTGTCCAGTGGCACTGGAGGAACCACCAATACCTTCACCACACCCGCTACTACGCTGGCGTTTCAGGGACGGAAATACCGGATGGTGGCCGCGAACTCAGCGGGACGAACCGTTAGCACCGCAGCCACCCTGACGGTCAAGGCCGCACCCGTCATCACCAGCCAGCCCGCGAACAAGACCGTTACTGCTCCGGTCAAGGCTTCGTTTGGAGTGAAGGCAACGGGAAATCCCGCCCCCACCTACCAATGGCAGGTTTCCACCGATGGAGGCAGTTCCTGGGCCAACGTCACCACCGGAACGTCAGGAACAACCGCAACGTATACCACGGCATCCACGGCATTGAGCGATCATGGCAAACGTTACCGGGTCGTCGTCACCAATGAACTGGCTAGTCTCACCAGCAATCCCGCAACGCTGGCGGTCAAGGTCCTTCCGCACATCATTAGCCAGCCTACGGATCAACTGGTAAGCGCTGGCAACACCGCCACCTTCATGGTTGCGGCTACAGGAAATCCAGTCCCCACGTACCAATGGCAAGTCTCTATCGATGGGGGAACGAACTGGGCCAATGTAGCCAGTGGCACCGGGGCAAATACGGCTGCCTACACAACGGCCATGACTACTTCGGTATATCAGGGCCAGAAATACCGTGTGCTGGTGTCCAACGTGGTGGGCCGCGTGGCGAGCGCCGCTGCAACTTTGCGACTCAAGGTGGCACCCACGATCACTACCCAGCCGGCCAGTAGGACGATCCTCTCACCGGCGACGGCCACCTTCACGGTGGTGGCCAACGGACGGCCCGCTCCAACCTATCAATGGCAGGTCCTGAACGGCGGCTCCTGGGTCGATGTCAGCGGTGGCACGTCCGCTAGCTACACCACGGCAGCCACCAACGTGAGCGACAATGGCAAGCAGTACCGAGTCGTGGTGGCCAACGAGAAGGGAAGTGTAACGAGCAGTGTCGTGACCTTGAAGGTGAACACGGCTCCAACCATCACATCCGCTCCGCAAGACATTGCAGTTCCGGAAGGCCAGAAGGCTACCTTCACGGTCGTGGCGTCAGGCACGACTCCCTTGACCTACCAATGGAAGAGGAACGGGACGAACATCACCGGTGCCACGTCCTACAGCTATGCGACACCAGCGACCAAAAAGGCGGATAGCGGAGCCACGTTCAGTGTGACCGTGTCCAACGCGTATGGGAGTGCCAGCAGCGGAGGAGCGACCTTGACCGTGAATGACCCCCTACCTTCGATATCTTTCTCAGCCAATCCGGCATCCATTTCAGCTGGTCAGAGCAGCACCCTGAGCTGGACCTTGACGCATGCAGACAGCGCCAGCATCGACGGTATCGGCGTCATCACGGTGCCTGCCGGAAACCTCTCCGTTTCACCCACAACCGCCACGACCTACACCCTGACAGCGACGGGATCCGGCGGAATGACTACAGCCACTGCCACGGTAACCGTGGCCGATGGAGGCAATCTCGGCGATGTTCCGGCCTGGATCGCCTCGATGCCTACCTTGAGCAACGGGCTCAAGTGGATGCCCGGCGTGCCGGGGGGTATCCCGGCAGGGACCAACGATACTGCGCTAACGCCGGGTCAGATGACTGTCTCCGGAATCAACAGTGCTATCTCCGCCGCTTCCGACCGGGGCTCGCCGAACGACCTCCGCGTGGTCAACTTGCCGGCTGGAACCTACTCGCTCTCGGGCACCATCGTGCCTCAGAACTACGTCATCTTGCGCGGCGCGGGTGCCTGGGGTGGTGGGCGCACACGGCTCAACTTCGATGCTGACGGCGGTATCAAGCCACCCAACATCGACTGGGGGAGTGTACCCATTACCAACATGTCTCTGAGCGCAGGCGGTAGTCTGCCCGCCGGTTCGACAACGGTGCCGGTAGTCAGCACCGCCGGCTTCGCCGTCGGGGACCTCATCCAGCTCGACCAGAAGGACGATCTCTCCTACGTCTGGCTCTACGATGCGGGCTACGAGAAGAGGGCGCCGTTCACCGACGGCCCCTACCATGGTCCCATCTCACCGGGGGTGAACGGCTTCCGCTCGGTGGGCTCGGTCCACGTAGTTACGGCGGTCGACGCGGGGCTCAAGACCATCGCTTTTGATCCACCCACACGCATGGACTACACCTACTTCAGCAAATCGAACGGGACGACCCAGCTCCAGCCCCAGGTCTGGCGGGTCTCCCGGCGCGACACCGACGGGCTCTGGTACTTCGGACTCGAAAGCCTCTCCATGGCGGGCCCGCAGGAGGGTGCCATCGTCTTGCACGCCGGCGCCTACAACTTCATCAAGGACGTCGAGACTGACGGCTCGGCCAATGGCGGCATCAGCAACGATCACGTCTGCTGGGAGCACCAGTTCCGTTCCGAGATCCGCCGCCTGTACGCCCACCATACCCACGGCGGACAGTATTCGGGCGGAGCCAATTACGGTATCAACCTCAACGCCTATACCAGCGAGTGCCTGGTCATCGACTCCATCGCGATGATCATGAACAAGCCGATGCAAACCAACTGCGCCGGGCCGGGCAACGTCTTCGCCTACAACTACGTGGACGACACTTCGGCCAACGGCGGCGACTGGATGGACGGCGCCATCAACGGCTCGCACCAGTCTTTTACCCACTTCCTTCTGGTGGAGGGAAACCTCTCCGCCAACATTGGCTGTGACACGACCCACGGCAATTCCGGCTACATGGCCTTCCTGCGCAACTGCTCGCTTGGGCAGTCGACCCACATCCCGAATGGCGCCAATGTCCGGGCCGCCAACACCGACGCCTTCCAGCGCGAAATGGCCTTCATCGGCAACGTCCTCATGACTTCGGCTGGCGGCTCCTACGAGATGACCGGCGCAGTGGGAGGCCACGGCATTTGGTCGATCGGCCAGAACGGCGATGGCGGTTCCGGCGATGCCTATGACGGCCAACGCACCTACCCCTGGTCCAACAACATGAACTACAGCGGTACCCTCTGGGATGGCAGGACTCCCACCTTCACCACAAAGGCGGCCGACAAGCTCTTCCGTCACGGCAACTGGGACAGTGTTCACAGCTCCATCTTCGACTGGAATGCCGGTTTCCCAGGCCATCACATTGCCAGCTCCTATTTCCTCACCAGCGCACCGAACTTCTTCGGCGCTCATGACTGGCCCTGGATCGATCCTACGGGCACCAGCGCTGGGGACCGAGTCAAGACCTTACCCGCCAAGGCTCGCTTTGATGCGGGCACACCCTTCGCGCCTTAGCGGCGCGTGAGCGATGGTTCCAGGGAACACAGCGCTGCCCTCTAGCGCCTCGCTGAATGTGCCGTCCGTTCTCGACCCAAGCACCTACTCGCAGATCATCGGCTTGACTTTATCCAGCCTCTCCCACACTGCTGCCGCATGAAAGAACATGCGGAAGTGGATATCCGATTTCCATTGGGTGCAGGGAATGGCACTACAGGCAAACCTAAATCAGGCTTCAATGGGAGCTTTCGAGCACAATCATGGATTTTCAAACTGAGCCCCTGGATCCGGATAGGAGGGGAATGAATCGGCGATGGATAGCACGGTAGTCTTGGCAGCCTCTAAGGCTTGAAGGTATCGCACCCGGGTGCCCTGATCCTGATTTGGGTTCCCCCAAATCACCTCTTCAAGCCAATTACAGGCATAGATGTAACTCTCTGCCTTTCTCGTGCCCCAATGCCAATGCACATGAACAACCCCATAGAAAAGCTTCTCTCCCTTAGGTGTGACATTGCAGACGATCAGGGCGCGTTTGGTTGCATAGTCCATGTAGGCCGCGAGCTTTGCATCCACAAGGAGAGCTGGGGAGTGGGCGACAGACCGAAATAACTTGGCGTTGGTTTTATCAATTAGTGCAATCTCATACGAAGTGAGCCCAGGGATAGCGGGAGACAGTTCCGGAGCGCCGCCGTAAAGCGCCAAAGACAAGAAAAGGACCAGATACAGTTTCATGGATTACCTCTGGCGAGATTTGGTTTTCTTGACAAAGAAAAATGTCGGGGATTACTGCACCTAATCAGGTTGTGCCGCCTTAATTGCCTTGCGCTTGACCTAGAGTCGTTTCGAAAGGGCGCTTGAGGCTGACGGCAGGGGACAGGTGCATCGGGACAGGGCACTTCATTCAGGAGCATCCCTGGTTGCATCCTCAGATATCCCGTCCGCAGTAGCGGCATACCTTGGCCGCCATTTGGACCTTCTCGGCGCAATGGGGGCACGGTTTCGTGGCGAGGGCCTCGACCTCGCGTTTCGCCTTGCTGTTCAGGATGACCAGGTCAATGATCATGACCGCCCAGCACAACACAATGACCTGTGGCATGAGAAAGATCACGAAAGGCATGATGATCATGGTCAGAATCCCGATCACCTTTCGCCCGAAATAGACATAGCCAGCACCAGGCCAGAGCACGGTCAGCCCGATAGCGAGTGCCAGGCTTTTAGGCGCGGCATGTTCTGGGTGAGAGAGGTCGTCAGGTTTCTGAGGAGATATACCTGCGGTTTCGGGATCGATCTCGGAGGCCATCGTCGGCTCCTACTCTGAAAGTGGATCAGTGAACAATTGACGTTGCTGGAAGCTTTGTCACGGGAACGAGAGTCCGAGACATTCCAGCGATGATGAATTAAAGAATAAATCGTATTTTCATTTTCGCCAGCAACCTTTGCTAGAAAGCCAACCAGACCGCAAGTAAAGTCGAACTATGGCGCAATCCCCGCCTTCTCGCTCTGGACTTAAGGGCGGAAAGGCTAAGCGACCGAAATCACGAATAAACACTAATTCCAAAAAACGCGGGAAGTATCGCCCCAGGAAAGCTCCCCTCAAGCTTGAGACTCCTGGGCAGCGCATTCGCGCGGCGCGAGTGGCCCTAGGCTTAACGCAGAGAGAGGTGGGTGGGCTCCTGCGCACTGACCAAACGACGATATCTGCTTGGGAAAAGGACAAAACCAACCTGGCGGGTCCTTCTCTTGTTGCCTTGGCAGAGTTGCTACAAACCACACCCGAAGCGTTATTAACGGGAGTGGGTTTTCATGTGCCGCAAGAACCGGTTTTGGCTCAAAAACGAGGGGTTCGCGTGGGCCATGAAAAAAGGACCATTCCTCTCCCGCCTGAGCCTCTCGAAGGCCATTTGGCTTGGGTCGAGAAGACCGATCCGAGCCAACCACGGATCCTGGAAAATGCAGAGGCTTTGAAGGAAATCAAACGGGCAATAGCATTGAAACGGAAGCTCTGGATCGTCGTCGAGTGATAGCCAAATCTCCAATCACATACGTGTTTGCATGACCTCGAATTTCAAAAACCAACCTTAGCTACCGATCTTCAAGTTCTCGATCTTATCTGGTTCATTAATGCCTAGCACTGGTGCGATCTGTCGCACGCGCGCTGCTAGGGCAGATGGGCATAGGTGAATGTAGTGTTTCCGGGTAGTGCGCTCACTGTCTCCAAGCTGCTCCGCGACGTCGCCGAGGCTCATCCCGGCGTTAATCCAAGTTGAGGCCGCCGTGTGCCGCAGCTCATGAAATGTAGCTCGGTCGATCCCCGCATCCTTGCAGGCAGCATCCAGGGGCCGCTTCTGATCGCTACGCCCCCATGCGTGACCAACGGCCTCGCGCTTCCGGCGCGTCACATCATCCCGCAGGAATATCCGCTCTCCGGCACCCCGCCCTGCCGTGATGCTCTCGAAAAAAGTTCGACCTTCGGCCGTCAGAACAACATTCCGAGGCTTGCCGGTTTTCGCGATGTGGGCCGCGACGTGAACCGTTCCGCCGATCACATCAAGGTCACGGACCTCCAGAGAGATCAGCTCTCCAAACCGCGCGCCCGTATGCAGGGCGCCCGTCACAAGGCGCCGGAGATCCGGAGGGCAGGCGTTCACAAGGCGCACTTGGTCTGCAATCGTCAGATGGCGAATGCGGGCGCTGGTGGTGCCCTCAAAACTCTTCACGCCTTTCCAGGCGCTCCCATCGCTGACACGACCGCTCTTGAGCGCCAAATTGAGAGCAGCACGAAGCGAGGTCCAAATTCTATTTGCGCTATCCCTCCGTGCTCGTTTCTCATCCTCCGTGGACGGCGGGGCGGGCGGAACAGGCTCGGCCTTGGGTTGGCGCGGCACTTTAAATTTACGAGGCACCGGGATGTGTGTACCGATCTTGCTTGTCCTAACTCGACGGGGCGCAGTCGCTAAGGCATCAAGCCACCTTTTTAGCTTCCCCGCCGTCAGCTTCGCAACTTCGATTTCTCCTAGTTCCGGAAGAATGTGTGCCCTCGTGGCGTGCTCCGCCTGTGTGATGCCTTTTTTACCGCGCCGACACTGTTCCAGGAGGTAGTCGGTCATGGCTTGCGCCACCGTGTAGGGACCTTCCGGAATGTCCTCGCCCAGCACGCGCATCCGGGCTTCTCTGCCGTATGTATCGAACCATTTCCGGGCTTTCGCGCATGCCTGTGAATAGGTCAAGACGTTGATACCGTCCGCATCTGAAAGATCGTCGGCAACCCCAAGCGCACACTGCCGCCACGCTACGGCCTCTTCCTTGACCTTGGAAGGGCTCACAAAAGCAATCCAGGATCCGGCACCTTTCGCAGGCCTGTAATAGGCTACCGCCTGTCCCCTGTCTAGCTTCACGCGATACGGAGCCTTCCGTGGGGCAAGCTTGAGCCGGGCAGTCCGGCTCTCCATGATCGAATTTCGGGCAGCCCGAGCCATGTCTCCTCCAACATGAGATACCGCTCCGCATCCCATCCCCAAACTATCCCCAAAATACGTTCCCGAATCAAGATGAATATCTACGAATCAAAAAAGCTTATGTGACTGCATTTAAAACGATTGAATCGTTCGCCATGGTTCCTTGAAGTATCTGTCCTTACTCTTTCACGGCGGCAACATGGGTTCGAATCCCATTAGCCCTACCAAAGCAGCCGCCGCAAGGCGGCTGCACTCGTTCTAGGGCTAATGGGATTCGAATCGCTGAAATGCTGGCAGGTAGCCGCCCCTGGAGACGCTCCAGGGGAGCGTCGGAAGGGATCAGCGGCGTGCCAGCATTTCGCGCGGCCTGGAGCGTCATGCGCAGCGTGACGCGGAGGGGAATCCCATTTGAAAACAGTGGCCTGTGGTCAGTGGTCAGAGGCCAGCATGCAGCCGCCGCAAGGCGGCTGCACTCGTTCTAGGGCTAATGGGATTCGAATCACTGAAATGCTGGCAGGTAGCCGCCCCTGAAGACGCTCCAGGGGAGCGTCGGAAGGGATCAGCGGCGTGCCAGCATATCGCGCGGCCTGGGGCGTCATGCGCAGCGTGACGCGGAGGAATAAGCGCCTTCAAGCACCACGGGTCCGCTCGCCTATTGCCAAGCACCTCGGTGACACTCGGAAATCACGCGAAACCGCAGAAGCGTGAAATCCCCAAAGGAACGGGCATTCACCTTCATCCGGGATCTACGGTTGCGCTCCTCGTCACTATCGGCTTTCGGGGAGTGACAAATCCTGTGGACCGATGGGCAAGTCAATAATGAAGGTGGTCCCTTTACCCAGTTCAGATTCGAGTGAAATTCGTCCCCTGTGTTTGTCCACGATCACGGAATGTGCGATGGCTAAACCCTGGCCTGTGCCCTTCCCGATGGGTTTAGTCGTGAAGAATGGATCGAAGATCCGCTGCTGGATCGACTCTGGAATTCCGGTACCGTTGTCCTTGATTCGGATGGTGACTTTATCGCCTTGCAGGCAAGTGGAAATTTGAATTCGACCTTTCAGCTCTGGATTACCGCGTTCCTTGGCCTCTTGGATCGCATGCGCGGCGTTCACGACCAGATTGAGGATCACCTGATTGAGTTCGCCAGGGAAACAGGGAACGTTTGGCAGGCTGGGGTCGTAATCCGTTTCCACATCCGCGATGTACTTCCATTCGTTATGGCTTATGATCAGTGTGCTTTCGATGGCATGATTCAGATCCACGTGCACTTTTGATTCCATGCCGGGATGGCTGAAGTCTTTCATGGCGCCAACGATGCGGGCGACTCTCGCCACGCCATCTCGCGTCTGTTCGATTGCTTTGGGGACTTCATCGATGAGGTAATTCGGATCCAATGCGTGGAATTTCTCGCGCAATGAATCAACTAGCGCAGGTGTGATCTCGTTCCTGGTATCGAAGAGAGCGCTCTGCGATTGGACGTACGAGAGAAGGTCCTGGAAGGTATCCTTCAGGAAGCTCGTGTTGTCCCCGATGAACTGGATGGGTGTATTGATTTCGTGGGCGATGCCCGCCGCGAGCTGGCCGATGGCTTCGAGCTTCTGTGCCTGCCTGAGCTGGATTTCCAGATTGGCCTTTTCCCGTTCGTTGCGCTTTCGATCCGTGATATCGAGCATCGTGCCCACGATGCCAGCCACTCGCCCGTCGAAATCGAAATAGGGTGCCTTGGATTCAATCACCGTTCGAACCCCTCCATCACTATGTATCACACACGCCTCGTACGTACGGCTGCACCGCTCTCGCATCACCACCTGATCCGCCTCACGGTGGGGTTCAACGAGTTCCGGAGGTTCGATGTTCTCGAGAATTTTCCCGATGAACTCTTCTTTTGGTATGCCTATGTAGTCCAGGAAAGCGCGGTTGCAGCCAAGGTAATGGCCTTCCGCATCCTTGTAATAGACAGGGTTGGGAATGGTTTCCAGGACAGTTTCGAAGAAATGCAACTGTTCGAGCCTTTCCCGCTCCATGGCTTTCCGGCGGGTGATGTCACGCAGGATGGCCACTGCGTTCCAACGTCCACCGAGCAGCACCGTGGAAAGGGATACCTCCAGCAGGATTTCCCAGCCGTCCTTGTTCCGGCCCGTCAGTTCGAGGGTTTTTCCGAAGACGGCCTCCCGGTCCAGATGCAGCGCGCTCTGGAATAGCTGCTGAAGGTCATCCCGGCTACCCGGGGCAAGTATCAATTGGATTAGGTTTTGGCCCAATGCCAGACTGGCTGGAAGACCGAACATGCGCTCCGCCATGGGGTTCCAGAAGGTGATCCGGAAGTGGTTGTCCATCATCAGGATCGCGTCGCTGGCGGCTTCTCCGATGGCGATGAGTTTCTCCTGCATCTCCCGCAAGGAAGCCTCGGTTTCCCGCCGTTTCCGCCTCTCGCTGGCCTCCCGCAGCTCCCGTTCGATGGCTGGGACCAGGCGCGTGAGGTTTCCCTTGGCCAGGAAATCGTGAGCACCAGCCTTCAGTGTCGCCACTGCCACCTCTTCCCCGATAGTGCCCGACACCAGAATGAACGGGATGTCGATCCCCGAGGCCTTGAGCACTTCCAAAGCCTTGAAGCCGTTGAGCTGTGGGAGGGAGTAATCGGAAAGCACCAAGTCCCAGAGACTGTTCTCCAGGGCTTTGCACATGGTCGGTTCCGAATCCACCCGCAGGAACGAGATCCTGAGTCCAGCCTGAGTAAGGTGATCGATCAGCAGCTCAGCGTCCTCCAGAGAGTCCTCCACCAAGAGGATGCTCAAGGGCTGGCTGATGAACTCTGAGGTCACGGTGATGGCCTCCGTTACGCAAACGTGGCTTCTCTAGAACGCCTCTTTGTTCGATTCGGCATCGTGGGACCGCCTCATGAATTTTGACCTTGGCGGCATGTGCCTAGGCTTCAGCTTCATGGGTGTTCCTGTGCGCAATTGTGCGCGGCCCGGATATTGACTTTAATATCGGAAAAAATATCCTGCCTAACTGACCATTCCAACAAAATTCTACGGATCTGGAATTCACAACTAAAGACAAGCCATGGTGCAGTCGATGGATCAGAAAAGTTGTTTCATGGACGCTGCTCTCCACGGATCCTCCCATGGTGTTTTGGTTGGCAACCTCCCGAGCTGCGGCTTCATTTCGAGGCGCGGAAGGATTTTGGAGGGACTTCGCCTTATTTGTATTGCTTCTATGGGCGTATGTGACTCCCGTATGGTCGACGCCAGTCGGACTCGCCTTGACGAACGAGGAAAGGAACTGGCTCAAAAGTCATCCGCGTATCCAGATGGGCATCATGGATGCCTGGCCACCTTTGAACTACGTCGATAAGAACGGGACTCCGCAGGGAATCGGTGTTGACTATGCGGCAGCCCTAAACAAGAGGCTGGGTGGCGCACTCATCCTGGTGCCTGGGCCTTTCAACGAGAATTATCAGCGAGTCCTGGATGGGAAGCTGGACGCCTTGATGGACATCACCCAGCGCCCGGACCGGGAAGCGCTCTTCTCTTTCACGCGACCCTACATCGATATCCCCCATGTCATCGTCGGACGCAAGGGAGGTGATTACTTTGCTGCAGAACGGGACCTTGCCGGCAAGACGATCGCGCTCGAACGCGGGTTCCACAACGTTGTCTACTTCAAGGAGAAGTTTCCTTCCGTCGCCATCAAAGAGTACGCCTCGACTGCGGATGCTCTTGATGCAGTTTCCCGGGGTGATGCCGACGCTTATGCCGGTAATCGTGCCGTAGTGGTCTACTTGGTGGAGAAAGAGCTGCTGAACAATCTGCGGCTCATGGGCAAGCTCACCGAACCCAGGTCTATCCTGCAGTTTGGAGTCAGGAAAGATCGGATAGTATTGGCCACCATTCTTGACAAAGCGCTTGCTTCCCTGACGCCTGAGGAAGAATTCGCCATTCAGAGAAAGTGGGTTTTAGGAGACACCGCTACTCCCGAATTTACCCAGGGAGAACAGGAATGGCTGAAGTCTCATCCCGTCATAAAAGTGGCCATCGATCCCAATTGGGCTCCTATCGAGTTTCTTGACGCGCATGGCATTCCCCAGGGCATCTCGGTGGACTACCTCCGCCGGATGAGTGAGTTCATGGGTGTTCACTTTGAGTATGTCGAGGGAAAGAACTGGCAAACCCTTTTGGAAAAAGGGGAGCGTGGCGACGTCGACCTGTTCCCGTCCTTGCTGCGCACGCGCGAGCTTGAGCCGTTCTTTGCGTTTAGCGACATTTACCTCTCTTTGCCTATCGGCATCTTCACGCGCAAGGATGCGCCATACATCAGTGCTCTCAGCGACCTCACCCGGAACAAAATTGCAGTGGTTCAAGGGCATGGCGCTGAATTCCTGTTGAAGACCAGCCACCCTGAACTTGCAATCATTCCGGTGGGATCCACAGAGGATGCGCTGAGGCAGCTGGAGAAGGGCCGCGTGGACGCTCTGGTGGACTGCACGATGATCACCAGTCACCACCTGGAAAAACTGAAAATGACGGAAATCAAACTGGGGGGTGAGATTTCGGAACGATACGAGCAGCGCATGGGCGTTCGACGGGATTGGCCGGAGCTAGTAACAATTCTGAATAAGGCCTTGCGTGCCATTCCTCGAACCGAACGTGATGCCATCTACACACGGGCTTCGGCCCTCGGCCATGGCCCACAGATCGACTATTCCCTCATCTGGAAGGTCATAGCCGGAGCACTGATCGTGGTGGCTCTGTTCGCTTTCTGGAACTGGCGGATGGAAAGGGAGATTGCCAAGCGAAAAAAAGTCATGGAGGCCCTTGCAGATGCCTTGGATGAACAACGGGCGATCCTTGAAGCCGCCACCTCAGGAATCATCCTTGCCCAGAATCGACTGATCATTCGCGCCAATCACAAGTCAGAGACGATTTTTGGGTATGAGCAGGGAGAGATGCTTGGGCAGACGACCCGGATCTGGTACTCCGACGAAGAGACATTCCAGGAGATTGGCAAGGGAGTCACTGCCTGCATGGCCAAAGGAGAGGTGTTCTCCCGGGAATTGCAGTTGGTCCATAAGGATGGAACGAGGTTCTGGGGCCGGATGAAATTCCAGGCCACCGATCCAGCCGATTTCTCCAAGGGTGTGGTGGGAGTGATCGATGATGTCACGGTTGAACGGGAGAATGCCGAGGCACTGCGGAATGCCCTGGAAGCTGCGGAAGCCGCGGATCGCATCAAGTCCGCTTTCCTGGCCACGATGTCGCATGAGCTGCGCACACCATTGAACTCGATCATCGGATTCACGGGCCTCCTGCTCCAAGGAATTGTGGGACCGCTGAACGTGGAGCAGAAGAAACAACTCGGCATGGTCCGTGACAGCTCTACGCATTTGCTCGAATTGATCAACGATGTGCTCGATATATCAAAGATCGAGGCGGGTCAGCTGGAGGGTGCGACGGAGCCGTTCGATCTGCGCTCCTCCCTCGAGAAAACGGCTCACACACTTCATCCCTTGGCCGATCGGCGTGGCATCTCCCTGCATCTCGAAATCGGACCTGAAATAGGGATCCTTCAGAATGACCGGCGCAGGGTGGAGCAGGTCCTCCTGAACCTGGGCAGCAACGCCGTCAAATTCACGGATGAAGGCGGAGTCCGAATCGAATGTTCGGCATTGGGCGATGAGGTAGAAGTGCGAGTCCGGGACACGGGAATCGGGATCAGTCCTGAGGGCATGCAGACACTGTTCCTGCCCTTCCGCCAGGTGGATTCGGGGACCACGCGCAAGTACGAGGGCACAGGATTGGGCCTCTCCATCTGCAAGCGTCTCGTGGAACTCATGGGCGGACGCATTCGAGTGGAGAGCACGGTTGGTGAAGGAAGCCTATTTGCTTTTACCTTGCCGATAAAGAGAGGAAAACCGTGAAAGGCAAAATTCTATATATCGAGGACAACGAACAAAACCTCTACCTGATCACCTATCTTCTGAAGTCCATGGATTATGAGGTGATCCAAGCCCGAAGCGGCGAGGAAGGTTTGGCCTGCGCAAGCGCTTGTGTTCCGGACCTGATCTTGCTGGACATCCAATTACCTGGCATGGATGGTTACGAGATCGCCCGCCGACTTCGGGAAATTCCAATGGTCCAACAGACTCCCATCGTGGCTGTCACCTCGTATGCCATGGTTGGTGATCGTGAGAAAGCGTTGGCCGCTGGCTGCGATGGATACATCGAGAAACCCATCGACCCGGTCACCTTCGTAGCTCGGATGGAGTCTCACCTGTTGCAACAGCGCGATTCAGGAGGAGGAACATGACTCAAATCCTGATTGCAGATGACAATGGTGCGAACCGCTATTTCTTGGAAGCACTCCTCAACAACAGCGGTTACCAGACCGTTTCCGCGGAGAACGGAAAGCAGGCCCTGGAACTGGCCTGCCTGGCGCCGCCCGATCTGATTATCACGGACATCCTGATGCCGGTCATGGACGGCTTCGATCTTTGCCGGATCTGGAAAACCGACTCACGGCTGAGGAAGATCCCATTCATCTTCTACACAGCGACCTACACTGAACCTAAAGATGAGCGATTGGCGATGAGCCTCGGGGCTGACCGGTTCGTCATCAAACCCCAGGAGCCCGAGGATTTGCTTGCTCTCATCCGCGAGGTTCTCTCTGGGGCGTCTTCAAGTCCAGAGCCAGGGATGGAGAAAACCCTCGATTCAGAGATGGAATACCTGCGCCAGCACAACGAGTCCCTTTTCAACAAACTTCAGAAGAAGATGAGGGATCTGCAGGTCAATCAGTTGCTCACTCAGAATTTGATGGAGAACTCTCCAGCTTTGATCTACATCGTGGACCGTGGCGGGCGGTTTCTGCATGTGAATCGCCAGATGGAACGATCCATGAAACGGTCTGCAGCAGAACTGATTGGGAAGACCCGCGAGCACTTTATTCCGGCTGATATCGCAGCGCAGTTTCTGGCCAATGATCAGCAGGTGTTTGCAACGGGGCTCCCGCTCACTTTTGAAGAGTTGGGGCGGGAACCGGATGGTGACCATATCTATTTCACGGTTAAGTTCCCATTGCGGGACGAGAATGGCCAGTATTACGCAATCTGCGGGATCTCCACAGATATCACCAAGCGCCGCAAGCTGGAGATCGACTTCCAGAAGCTCGCCGGCCTTCACGCGATGCTGTATCAAGTGAACCGCGCGATCCGATCCACCAAGGAGGAGAAGGATCTATTCGAAGCGACCTGCCATCTCTGCATTGACTATGGGAAATTCGACCTGGCCTGGATTGGCTGGGTCCTTACCGAAGGCGGAATGATTCGGCCTGATTTTGCGGCAGGACCCCTGAAGGATTTCATGCTGGGGCGGGAACTCACCTTGAACGAGATTCTCCAGGAGACCGATGGATCCCGTGCCTTAGGCCTCGGGGAGAATCAGGTCGTAGTGAACGAGGACTGGGCTACTGATCACGGATTGACAACCTGGCGAGCTAAGGCAGCGCAACATGGCATCCATTCCAGTGCCGCTCTGCCAATCAATCTGGAGGGCCATACCCTAGCCATCCTGAATCTGTACTCAGTCCATCAGGATTTCTTCTCGGAGGATCGACTGGCCCTCCTTCAGGAACTGGCACAGGATCTTTCCCATGCGATCCAGGGAATGATCGAAGCCCGGCATCGAGAGAAGGCGGAGAAGGCTCTCATCGCCCGGGAGATGGAATTCCGGGCAGCCTTCGAGCAGGGGGCGGTCGGCATGGCGCAGGTATCCCAGGAGGGCTATCTCCTGAACGTCAATCGTCAGCTCTGCATCCTCCTCGGCTATTCCCGGGAGGAGCTGACCGGCCGGAATGTGAGCGAGCTAACCCATCCCGATGATCAAGGGATGACGATCGACCTGCTGCAAAGCCTCAAGGCCGGGCTGCAGGAGCACTATCAGCTTCAAAAACGCTACCTCCGGAAGGATGGCCAGGCGATCTGGGTCGATCTGAGTGGGTCGGTGGTCCAGGATCCTGAGGGTCGGGTGCTCTATTACCTGAGTGCTTTCAAGGATGTCACCAAGCAGGTGGAGGCCTTATACCAGGCTCAGGAAGAAAAGCTCAAGCTTCAGGCACTCATCAATTCCATTCCTGATCTTGTCTGGCTCAAGGACATGGATGGAGTCTATCTCTACTGCAACTTGCGTTTTGAAGAGTTCTTCGGAGCTTCAATTTCTGACATTGCCGGGAAGACGGACTACGATTTTGTGGCTCGAGAGCTGGCGGATTTCTTCCGACAGCGCGATCAAATGGCCATCGAAAAGGGAATTCCTTCAATCAACGAGGAGTGGGTGACCTTTGCTTCCGATGGCCACCGTGAGTTGCTGGAAACCATCAAGACTCCATTCCACGATGCGTCTGGTTGTGTGCGCGGCGTGTTAGGCATCGGGCGGAACATTACCCACATCCGCAATGACCAGGAGCGTCTGCGGAAGCTCTCCAAGGCCATCGAGCAGAGCCCTGTGGGAGTCATGATCACGGATCGTGAAGGGCACATCGAATACATCAACCCATGCTTTACGGAAACAACGGGATACAGACTGAGCGAAATCTTGGGGCAAACACCCAGAATTCTGAAGTCGGAAACAACGCCACTGGAGACCTACACCAAACTCTGGAACACCATTCTGGCTGGCGGTGTCTGGAGAGGAGAACTCCAGAACAGGCGTAAGAATGGCGAGCTCTACTGGGAGACTGCTGCGATCTCCCCGATCACGGATGAATCGGGTGCGATCTCCCATTTCGTGGCTCTCCAGGAGGACATCACGGAGCAGATCCGCCTGAACGAGCAACTGAAGGAGAGCGAGGATCAATACAGCTCACTGTTCAGGAACATGTTGAACGGGTTTGCGCTTTGCCGGATCATCCGCGATGAGCAAGACCACCCCGTGGATTTTGAATACCTTGCCGTGAACCATGCCTTTGAGTCCCTCACTGGAATGAAGGATGTGGTGGGTAAACGGGTATCGGAAGCCATCCCTGGCATTCGAGAGGCGAACCCTGAAGTCATCGAGTTGTATGGCCGGGTAGCCCGGACCGGCCAGCCAGAGAGTTTTGAGGCTTTCGTGAAGCCCTTGGGCATGTGGTTTTCCATTTCTGCATACTCCCCGAAACCCGAGTATTTCGTGGCGGTCTTCGACGTGATCACGGAACGTAAACGATCTGAACAGGCCATCAAAGCGCAGCTGGATGAACTCCAGCGTTGGCACGAGATCACATTGGGCCGTGAAAATCGCGTTCTCGACCTAAAGCGGGAAGTGAACGCGTTGTTGGCAAAACTCGGGCAGCCGGCCCGCTATGGCAGCGTGGACGCGGGCGAAGCCCCCAGCGGAGGAAATGCATGAGCCTCCACGGGAGCCGTCAATTCCCCATTGGTCTTCTGGTCGCCCTGGTGGCGGTTCTTTCCCTGGTCATGGCCGCCGGAGGATACGCGTACTACCACCGCGAAGCCGCCACTATCCAGGCCGAGCGCTATGCGGAACTCCGTACCATTGCCTCCCTCAAGATCGGTCAAATCACCTCCTGGCGTGAGGATCAGCTGGGTGATGCCCGTCTCAGCGCCTCCCAGCCCTGGCTGGGGGATTTGGTCAATCGTTGCCTGCAACATCCGCTGGATACCGAGACGCATAGGGCGATCAAACAAGATCTCAGCCTGATCCAGGAATCCCATGCATTCCAGAACGTCATTCTTCTGGATGCGGAGGGCCGCCTGTTGGATTCCCTGGATCCGAAAATGGACAGGACGGAAGCTCCCGTGAAGGAGCTGGCCGAACGAACGCTCCAGGAAGGACGGGCTGTCATCGGAGATCTATACCGTTGCTCCCTTTGCGGAGAGACCCACCTCGATGCAGCGGCCCCCATCCATGATCAAGCGGGGAAAGTGGTGGGTTTGCTCATCGTACGTTCAAATCCCGAAACCCGGCTCTATCCCCTCATCCAGTCCTGGCCTACGCCCAGCGAGACAGCTGAAACCCTGCTCGTGCGCAAGGAGGGTTCGGAAGTGGTCTTCTTGAATCGCCTTCGCCACCAGCAAATCGTTCCACTATCGCTGCGAATCCCCGTCGCCCAGGCGGATCTGCCAGCTGCCCAGGCCGTGCTGGGGCGAACGGGAGAATTCCTGGGCCGGGATTATCGCGGCGAGGAAGTGGTCGCTGAACTCAGGCCGGTGCCTGACTCTCCCTGGTTCATGGTCGCCAAGGTGGACGCGCGCGAGATCTTGGCGGAGGTCCACTACCGCGGGTGGGTGGTCCTCGGATTCACGATCATGGGCATAACCGTACTGGTCTCTCTGCTGACGGCTCTATTGCTGTTCGGCGAAGCAAAGCTCTACCAGGATCTTTTTCAGGCCACTCACTATTCGGATCAAGCAGGTTTGGAAGCCCCAGCGGGCAGAACACGACAATTCAAACTCATCGCCCGCGTCTGTGGATTGGCGAGTTTCATAATTGGCCTTTTCGTGTTGGCTGGATGGACCTTTGGCATCTCCTCCCTGCAGAGCCTCCTGCCGGGCTTCGTAACCATGAAGGCGAACACGGCCCTTGGCTTTGTGGCCGGGGGCCTTGCGCTTGTGTGGTCCAGGGACCATCGTCTTCAGACGGTCTGCGCTGTCGTTCTGGTTGCCCTGGGTGGAATGACCCTCTCGGAATATCTCTTCGGCTTGAATCTCCATATCGATCAGATCCTTTTCCATGAACCTCCGGGAACAATCGGAACCCTAGCTCCTGGACGCATGGCCCCCGGATCAGCGCTCTGCTTTCTTTTATCGGGAATTGCCTTTCTTTCGCCAACGCGCGGACGCGCCGTGGTGCTTGCGCAAGGGATTGGCGTCACTGTCGGCCTTACTGGGTTGGCCGCTTTATTGGGCTACCTCTTTGGTCCCCTAGGGCAATACGGCATCGGGTATTTCTTGCAACTCGCGATCCCCACGGGGGTTGGGTTCATGGCCCTTGGGTTGGGACTCTTGCTTCAGGAACCAGGTCAGGGGCTCCTGAGAACCTTTAGCGCGGACTCCATGGGTGGCTGGCTATTCCGGCGCACCATCCCGTTCCTCATCGGATTGCCAATCATTCTCAGCTGGATCCGCACCGTCGCAGAAAACCACCAGTGGATCGAACCAGGTTTGGGAAGGGCGTTGTTGGTGATCTCTTTCATCGTGCTGCTGGTGACGGCCGTTGGCTGGATTTCCCGGTCCTTGGGGCGCCTCGACATGATCCGGCGGGAAGCGGAATCCCAGGTGCGCGAAGGAGCAGAGGAAATAAAGGCCACCTTGTATGGCATTGGGGATGGAGTCATCGCTACGGATGTTCAAGGTCACATCATCCATATGAACCCAGTCGCCGAGCGGCTCACGGGCTGGCTTGAAGCCGAGGCTCTCGGCCGGCCCCTTGGAGAGGTGTTCAAGCTCCTCAGTGAGGAATCTCGCCAGTCGGCTGAGGATCCTGTTTTGCGGGTACTGCGAGACGGAAAAGTGGTCGGCTTGGCCAACCACACCCTGCTCATCGCTCGTGATGGAACGGAAATTCCCATCGCGGACAGCGGAGCCCCGGTTCTTGACAGCACCGGGGTCGTTGCTCGAGTGGTGCTGGTTTTCCGGGATCAAACCGAGGAGCGGAGGCTGGAACACCTGATGCAGATCCGCATGAGTCTGGTGGACTATGCCACTGACCATTCCATGGACGAGCTGTTGGTTCGCACGCTGGACGATGTAGGGCGCATGGTCGGAAGTCCAATCGGGTTCTATCATTTCTACGACGAAGAGACTGGGAATCTCACCCTGCAACAGTGGTCCACCCGGACACGCAACGAGTATTGCAAGGCCGAAGGCCAAGGCGCGCACTATCCCCTTGAAATGGCCGGGGTGTGGGTTGACGCAGTCCGGCAAAGGCGGGCCGTCATTCATAACGATTACGCCTCGTTGCCTCATCGCAAAGGCCTTCCCGAGGGGCATGCTGCACTCGTACGGGAACTGGTGGTCCCAGTGTTTCGGGGCGAACGGATCGTCGCCGTACTGGGTGTAGGAAACAAGGCCGCCGACTATACCGGCAAAGACGTGGAATCGGTGCATTTCCTGGCGGATGTGACATGGAGTCTTGTGGAGGGTAAATACGCAGAGAAAGCGTTGCGCGATAGCGAACAACGTTACCGTCGCCTTCATGACAGCCTCCGCGATGCCTATGTCCAAGTGGACATGGGAGGCCGGATCGTAGAGCACAATCCCCAGTATTCCCAATTGCTCGGTTATTCCGGGGAGGAGCTGCGAAGTCTCACTTACATGGACCTCACCCCATCGAAATGGCACGACCTCGAGACCCGAATCGTCAAAGAGGAAATACTCGTCAAAGGGCACTCCCCAGTCTACGAGAAGGAATACCGCAGGAAGGACGGATCCCTGTTCCCAGTGGAACTGCGCACATTTCTGTTATGCGATGATCAAGGGAAGCCCTCGGGAATGTGGGCCATCGTACGGGATATCACGGAGCGCAAGCGCGCCGAGGAAGCATTACGTTTGAACGAATTGAAATACCGGCAACTGATCGAAACGACCGAAACCGGCTTCGTGATCGTCGGCAATCAGGGCGAGGTGCTGGATTCAAACAGTATTTATGTCCGCCTGAGTGGGCACGACAGCTTCGATCAAATTCGCGGAAGAAGCGTGCTGGAGTGGACGGCCGAATACCATCGGGACCGCAACATCGCGGCTGTGCGGAAATGCATGGAGGATGGCTACATTCGTGATTTCGAGATCGATTATGTGGGGCCCGGGGGCGCCACCATCCCCATCGAGATCAACGCGACTGTCATCGGGACTGGTGACGAGATCCGTATTCTCACACTTTGCCGCGATATCACCGAACGCAAGGCGGCCGAATCCGAAATGCAGCGCTTGCTCGAAGTGACGGATCGTTCCAGGCGCGCGCTGTTGAGCCTGCTGGAAGACCAGCGGTCCTCCGAATCCGAGATCTGGCGCCTCAACTTGGACCTGGAGCGGCGGGTGGAGGAACGCACGCTGGAGCTGGCCGCGGCCAACAAGGAACTTGAGGCTTTCGCCTATTCGGTCTCCCACGATTTGAGAGCCCCACTCCGGCACATGCATGGGTTTTTGTCCATGCTGGCACGCCAACTGGGCGAGAACCTTGACGTCAAAGGCGCCCATTTCCTGAATGTGGCGCAAGGAGCCGCCGTGAGGATGGGCCAGCTTGTTGATGGCTTATTATCATTCTCACGTCTGGGCCGGGCTGAGCTGCACCAGGTGGATATCAATGCTGAACAACTTGTCGCCTCCGTGATCGATGAGTTCAAGGCGGAATGCAGCGGCCGCAAGATTATATGGAAGGTCGGCATTCTGCCTAAGCTCCGTGGTGACCCGACACTGCTCCGGTTGGTCTTCCAGAACTTGATCGGCAATGCGGTGAAGTTCACTAGGAACCGCACAGAGGGGCTCATCGAGATACAGCCGATCGGAGGACTGGAAGAGGAAGTGGGTATCTCCATCCGCGACAATGGCGTGGGATTTGACCCTGCCTACGCCCACAAGCTCTTTGGGGTCTTTCAAAGACTTCACCGGGAAGATGAATTCGAAGGCACAGGCATCGGTCTTGCCAATGTCCAAAGGATCATGGCCCGCCACGGCGGCAGAGTCTGGGCGGAGAGCCGGCTGGGTGAGGAGGCAACATTCTTTCTTGCATTTCCCATGACGGGGAGCACTCCATGAGCAACCTCAAGCAGATCCTGGTCGTGGAAGACAGCCCTGCGGACGCAGAAATGACACTGGATGCTTTGTCGGCCAACAATGTCGCGAACGAAATAGTCCTCGTCGAGGACGGTGTGGCGGCGATTCACTTCCTAAAACGGCAAGGAGCCTTCGCTCAACGGTCACCGGGAAACCCAGCCGTTGTTCTATTGGATCTGAAGCTGCCCAAGATGGATGGTCTCGAAGTGCTGAAGGAGATCCGCTCCAACGAGGATCTCCAACTGATCCCCGTGGTGATGCTCACTTCCAGCGAGGAGGAGAGTGACCTCGTCCGGAGCTACCAGCTGGGGGCAAATGGCTACGTCGTGAAACCTCTCGATTTTGGTCAATTTGCTTCCACTGTGGCCTCGTTGGGCGTTTTCTGGGCGGTGATCAACAAACCTCCCCCCTCTCCACAAACCCTGAGATAGGCGCATGACCTTGCACTCCGTTCCACTGAAGATCGTTCATCTAGAGGACTCACCCAACGATGCTCTCCTCATCGAGGCATTGATTGGCGAGGAGTTCCACAACTTCTCCATCGTGCAGGTGGACACCCAGGAGGCCTTTCTAAAGGCCATCCAGGATCCCGGCATACGGATCGTGCTATCTGATTATTCGCTGCCGGCCTACGATGGGCTTGCGGCCCTGGCGGCGCTGCGCAATTTACGCCCGGAGCTCCCCTTCATCTTCGTATCTGGGGACATGGGCGAGGATATGGCCGTGGAGTGCATGAAGATCGGCGCAACGGATTACGTCCTCAAATCCAATCTCAAGCGATTGCCTTCGGCAATTCGCCGGGCGCTGAGCGAGCTGAATGCCCGCCTGGCCCTCACGGACGCAGCCCGGGTCGCAAAGGTAGTGCCCTGGCGTTACGACGAGGAAGGTGACACCTGGTTGTTCGGTTATCTGGTGAGGGACATCCTGGGTTACCCACCGGAAGTTCTGAAGTCGACGCCAGGGTTCCTGAAGAGCAAGGTGCACGCGGAGGATGTCGCCCGCTTTAACATGTTCTTTGCTCTGGCCAAGGAGCGGGACCGGGTGGACTTCGACTGCAGGCTTGAGCATGGGGACGGCCACTGGCTGTGGACTCGATGGATCCTGGCGTGGTCTGATGGGCGATGCCGTGGGGTTCTCCAGGACATTACCGAGCTGCATAGCGCCCAGGACGCCTTGATCCAGAGCCAGCGGATCGAGACCCTCGGCACGATGATCGGGGGTATCACCCACGACTTCGGCAACCTCATCGCCTCGATGAGTGGCGCGACCCAGGTGCTCGCCATGAGCCCCCTCACAGAGAAGCAACAGCGGCATGTGGAGATCCTCGCGAAAAGCTGCGAACGGGCCATGGAATTCAAGCGCGAGCTGCTTCGGCTCGCCCGCAGAGAGGATGCTCCTGTGCGCCTCCCTGTCGACCTGAATGAAGTGACGCAGGAGGCCGTCACGCTATTGGGGCACGCCCTGCCCAAGTCCATGGAATTGAATTTCCAGCCATGCGAGAACCTTCCATTGGTGCAAGGGGTTCATACCCAGCTCCTCCAGGTGCTCATGAACCTCGGGATCAATGCCCGGGATGCCATGGTAGATAAGGGGCGGCTGATGCTCCGTACCGGTTTGATGGAATTTTCAAATGGCGCGGCCGAAGGGGCGCATCGCGCACCCGGAAAATACGCGTTTGTAGATGTGGAGGATACCGGCCCTGGAATTCCTACCGAGGTCCTGCCTCGCATATTCGAGCCTTTTTTCACCACCAAAGGTGAGGAAAAAGGCACGGGTCTGGGACTCGCCATCGCGCGCGCCATCATCCATCAACACGATGGTCTCCTGAAAGTGGACACGGCGCCAGAACAGGGGACCTGCTTCAGGGTATTACTGCCATTGGCGTGTTAATGCGCGGGATTAATTCAAGAAGCGGCTTCTGTTGCCGATGATCTTCCAAGACCCATGAATCGGACTTCCGAAGGCCCTCAGACCCTCCTCATCGTGGACGACGACCCGCTGATTTGCGCCGGGCTGCAGCGCCAGCTCCATCGGATCGGCTACACGTCCGTAAGCGCCCAGAGCGGTATGGAAGCCTTGGCCTACGCCGAGCGCTCCGTCGCGGATCTGGTGATCCTGGATTTAATGATGCCGGGCATGAATGGGTTCGAGACCTGCCGACGCCTTAAAACGCAGAAGGGCTGGGATGACGTGCCGGTGCTGATCCTGACCGGGGACCAGGACATTGCCCACTATCCCGAGGCTCTGGAAGCGGGGGCTGATGATTTCCTCAAGAAACCCGTGGCGAGCGATGAACTGATGCTCCGGATCCACTCGCTGCTCCGGATCAGGCGCTTTCTGGCCGATCTGAAAGCCAGTGTGGAGACCATCGAAGCCCAGCGGGAAGTGATCCTCCGCGATAAAACATTGCGGGAAAAGCTCCAGGCCTTCCTGTTGCACGACCTCAAGAATCCCATTGCCAGCATTCTGCTCCAGGCCGAGATGAAAGTGGATCAGTACGCGGGAAACGATGAAGGTGAGGCGTGGGGCCGGACCTTCCATCATGCGGAACGATTGATGAAATTGGTGACCGGATGGATGGATTTTCAGAGATACGAAACCGTGGGCCTGCAGCCGCGCCTGGTCCAGGTGAATACTCAAGCCTTCCTGGAAAGCCTGTTGCAGCGGCACGCCATCTGGTTCCAGGTCCGGCATTTGAAAGGTTCAGTGAAAGTGCAGGAGGGACTTTCTGATCTCTGCCTGGATGCCACCATCATGGAGCGAGTACTAGGAAATCTCCTGGAAAACTGCATCCGCTACTCGCCAGAGGGAGGCGAGATCTTGGTCGAAGCCCGGTGCTCCGATGCTGACGAAGTCCGCTTGGAGATTTCGGATCGGGGTCCCGGAGTACCGGCCCACTTGCGCAACACTATTTTCGATATGTATGTCCAGCTTGAAGCCCAATCCAATCAGGTCATGGCCCGGGAAAGCAGAGGCTTGGGACTCGCTTTCTGCCGGATGGCCGTCGAAGCCCATGGGGGGCGGATCTGGGTGGAAGACCAGCCGGGAGGCGGGACGCGGTTCGTCATTCAGATGCCTCTGAGCCCCGCCCCGAATTGATCAGGGATGTGAATCTGCGGTGGGCGCATGCAAGGGCAGGCGCACGATAAAGGTAGTGCCCTTCCCCATCTCCGTTTCAAAGCGAACGGTGCCGCCGTGCTTGGCGACGACGGAGTGGACGATGGAGAGGCCCTGCCCGGTTCCTTTGCCCACGGCTTTGGTCGTGAAAAAGGGGTCGAACACCCTGGATTGGATGTTCTCGGGGATCCCGCAACCCGTGTCCTGGACCCGGACTTCCACCCATTCGCCATCGCTGTGCGTTCCGGCGCGGATGCTGCCCTTGGCGCCGCTGGAGCCCACCACTTCCTCGATGGCATGGGCGGCGTTGACGATCAGATTCAGGAACACCTGGTTGATTTCGCCGGGGTAGACCTCCGCCTTCGGCAATTCCGGATCCAGATCCAGTTCCAATTCGGCCACGTATTTCCACTCGTTGCGGGC
>DCFP01000051.1 GCA_002319925.1 Holophagaceae bacterium UBA1801
CTGGTGGCCATGCTGATCGGCGGCACGCTGGTGCTCAAAGGTGACATCCAGGAATACGTGACCCTGGTGCCCATGCCTGTCGCCATTCTGGCGGCGCTGGCCGTTGCGACCCTCGCGGGGGTATGGAACGGGCTCCTGGTCTCCCGGGCGGGCATGCAGCCCATCGTGGCCACCCTGATCCTCATCGTGGCCGGGCGCGGCGTGGCGCAGCTCATCACCAACGGCCAGATCATCACGATCTACTACAAGCCCTACTTCTTCATCGGCAACGGCTTTCTGCTGGGCTTCCCGTTCTCGCTCTACATCGTGGCGGTGATGCTGCTGCTGACCCTGTTCCTGACGCGTCGCACGGCGCTGGGCCTGTTCATAGAGTCCATCGGCATCAACCCAAAGGCCAGCCGCATGGCCGGCATCAACGCCAAGAACCTGCTTCTGTGCGTCTACGCATTCTGCTCCTTCTGCGCGGGCATCGCGGGGTTGATCGTGTGCTCCAACGTGAAGAGCGCCGATGGCAACAACGCGGGCCTGTACTTCGAGCTGGACGCGATCCTGGCCGTAGTGCTGGGCGGCACGTCCACCGCGGGCGGGAAGTTCTACCTCCTGGGCAGCATGGTCGGCGCCCTGATCATCCAGACCCTCACCACCACGATCTACAGCATTGGCGTACCCCCGGAGATCACACTGGTCGTTAAGTCCGTGGTGGTCTTCCTCGTGATGATGTTCCAGTCTGAATCCTTCCGGCGGACTGTGTTCGGAAGGTTCGGGAAGCAGGTGGCCGCATGATCGGCAACATCAGCGTCAAGTACCTCTCGCTGCTGGTCACCATCGGGCTGTTCATCGTGATGTACGGCTTCGGTTCCTACATGTACACGGGCTTCTTCTCACCCCAGGTCTTCCTGAACCTGTTCATCGACAACGCCTTCCTGTGCGTGACGGCCGTGGGGATGACCTTCGTGATCATCTCGGGCGGCATAGACCTTTCCGTGGGTTCGGTCATCGCGCTGACCACCATGATCTCGGCGCACCTCCTCGAGACCTCCCATTGGAATCCCGCCGCCGTCATCGTCCTGGTGCTGCTGATCGGATCCGCCCTCGGTTTTGCCATGGGCTCTCTGATCCACCACTTCCAGCTGCCTCCCTTTATCGTGACGCTAGCGGGCATGTTCCTGGCGCGAGGCCTCTGCTACATCATCAACATCGACTCCATCCCTATCACCAACGAGTTCTATACGAAGGTATCCCAGTACCGCATTTCACTAGGCGGAGAGTCCTTCATCTCCATCAATGTGGTGATCTTCGTCGTCGTGGTGATCGCGGCCATCTTCCTGGCCCACTACACGCGGTTCGGGCGGACGGTCTACGCCATCGGCGGCAACGAGCAGTCCGCCATCCTGATGGGGCTCCCCGTGGGTCGCACCAAGGTTCTGATCTACACCATCAACGGCTTCTGCTCCGCACTCGCGGGTGTGGTCTTCACCTTCTACATGCTCTCGGGCTACGGACTGCACGCCGTGGGCATGGAGATGGACGCCATCGCCTCCGTGGTCATCGGCGGCACGCTGCTCTCTGGCGGCGTGGGCTATGTGCTGGGAACGATGTTCGGCGTGCTCATCCTTGGCACCATCCAGACCCTGATCGTTTTCCAGGGAACGCTCAGTTCTTGGTGGACCAAGATCGTCATCGGCATTCTCCTCTTCCTCTTCTGCCTGCTCCAGCGCCTGTTCGAGACAGGAAAGGGCCTGAAAATCCAAGGGGTGGCGAGCAGTCAGAAGGCGGAAGCGTAGTCAATTCTTGTTCCGAAAAAAGTCGGAACGGATGTCTTGACAGCGAAAATGTGAACGTTCACAATCGATTTCACTTTATTGAGGATTTGATTTGAACGGCGTGGTGCCGCGCCTTCCGCGAAACAGACATGGTTCTCGGTTGGGATGTCGGAATCACGGAACTTACCCGCCATAGGCCTCTTGACCCTCCAGGTCACAAAGGCTCAACCCAATGGATCCCTATTTTGGGGACGTCCTATAAGGAGAGTTCAAACATGAATCGCATCGGAAAGTTAATTCTCGGCGCGTCCGCGACCCTGCTCCTCGGAACCAGCCTCTTGGCCCAGAAGACTGTCGGCATCGCGATGCCCACCCAGTCTTCCGCGCGCTGGATCAAGGACGGCGGTACCATGAAGACGATCCTTGAGTCCCGCGGCTACAAGGCCGACCTCCAATTCGCCGAGGATGACATCCAGGCGCAGGTGGCGCAGGTCGAGAACATGATCACCAAGGGCGACAAGGTCCTCGTGATCGCAGCCATCGACGGCGCCGCTCTCTTCAACGTGCTTGAGAAAGCTCACGCCGCTGGCGTCCAGATCATTTCCTACGACCGCCTCATCGTCAACAGCCCCTGGGTCTCCTATTACGCCACATTCGACAACTTCAAAGTCGGCGTCCTTCAGGGCGGCTACATCGTCAAGGCGCTTGGGCTGGACAAGGGCAAGAAAGGCCCCTTCAATATCGAGCTGTTCGCCGGTTCCCCCGATGACACCAACGCCGGCTACTTCTTCAATGGCGCCATGTCCCAGCTCGGGCCCTACATCAAGAGCGGAGTGCTGAAGGTTCGCTCCGGCCAGACCGATTTTGCCAAGGTCGCTACCCTCCGTTGGGACGGCGCCGTGGCACAGAAGCGCATGGATGACATTCTGACCTCCAAGTACACCGACGCCAGAGTCGACGCCGTGCTCTCTCCCTACGATGGTCTCTCCATCGGCATCCTCTCCTCGCTCAAGTCCGTCGGCTATGGCACTGCGAAAAAGCCGCTGCCTGTCGTGACGGGCCAGGACGCCGAAATCCCCTCGGTCAAGTCGATCCTCGCGAAGGAGCAGACCCAGACCGTGTTCAAGGATACCCGCACGCTGGCTAAGCGCGCCGCCGATATGGTAGACGCTGTCCTCAGCGGCAAGCCCGCCGAGATCAACGACACCAAGACCTACAACAACGGCGTCAAGATCATTCCGTCCTACCTTTGCAATCCGGTCAACGTGGACATCACGAACATCAAGCCGGCCCTCATCGACACCGGTTACTACACCGCGGCTCAGCTCGGAATGTAAGTTTCGAAAACCGAGTCGTGCGTTCCAAGGAAAGACCGAGGACACGGGGCTCGCAAGGGTTCTGTGTCCTTGGTCGCTCGGGGGTGCTGTGGAAGGCGGAGGCAAGTTGGATACGATCCTGGAGATGCGCAACATCACGAAGACCTTCACGGGCGTGAAGGCTCTTGACGGGGTGAGCTTGAAGGTGAGCCGCGATGAAATCCACGCTCTCGTGGGTGAGAATGGGGCCGGCAAGTCCACCTTGATGAAGATCCTGAGCGGAGTTTATCCGCACGGGGACTATTCAGGCTCCGTCGACTACGAAGGCTCTGAATGTGCGTTCAAGAGCATCCTCGATAGCGAGAAATTGGGCATCGTCATCATCCACCAAGAGCTTGCCCTGATCCCGTATCTCTCCATCGCGGAGAACATCTTCCTCGGCAACGAGAGGGCCAAGGGCGGAGTGATCGATTGGCATCGGACTGTCTCCATGGCGGGCGAACTCTTGGCGAAGGTGGGACTCGACGAGAATCCAAATTCCCTCATCATGAACATCGGTGTGGGCAAGCAACAGCTTGTCGAGATCGCCAAGGCCCTGGCTAAAAAGGTGAAACTGCTCATCCTCGACGAGCCCACGGCGGCCTTGAACGATGAAGAAAGCAGCAAACTCCTCGACCTCCTCCTGGAGCTGAAGAAGCAGGGTGTGACATCGATTCTCATATCCCACAAGTTGAATGAGATCGCCCGCGTCTCCGATTCCGTCACGATCATCCGAGACGGCAAAGTGATCGAAACCCTCGACAACGCGACGAGGAAGGTCGATCAGGATCGCATCGTCAAGAGCATGGTCGGTCGCGAGATCGTGGATCGTTTCCCCAAGCGGGATTCGCATATCGGGGAGGTCATCCTGAAGGTCGAGGATTGGACGGTGTACCATCCCCTCTACGAGGACCGCAAGGTGATCAATGGGGTCTCGCTGAACGTCAGGCGGGGCGAAGTCGTGGGCCTGGCTGGTCTTATGGGTGCCGGACGCACTGAGCTGGCGATGAGCATCTTTGGCCGTTCCTATGGGAAGCGGCATTCCGGCCGCGTCTTCAAGGACGGCAAGGAAATTCAGCTCCACTCGGTGACGGCATCCATCGACAACGGAATCGCCTACTTGACCGAGGATCGCAAGAATTATGGACTGGTGCTCATCGAGGATGTCAGGTCCAACATCTCTCTCGCGAGCCTGCCCAAGGTCAGCGCAGGGCAGGTGATCAATCAGGGCAAAGAGAACCAGGCGGCCACCGCGATGCAGCAACAGATGCGGATCCGCTGCACCGGCATCGACCAGATCGTCGAAAGCCTTTCAGGAGGCAATCAGCAGAAGGTCGTGCTCTCGAAGTGGATCCTGTCGGAGCCCGACATCCTCATCCTCGACGAGCCAACCCGCGGGATCGACGTCGGCGCGAAATACGAAATCTATACAATCATCAACCGCCTCATCTCCGAGGGGAAATCGATCATCTTGATCTCCTCCGAAATGCCGGAGCTCCTAGGCATGTGCGACAGGATCTACGTCATGACGGAAGGCGAGATTTCCGGAGAGCTCGACCGCGAGCACGCCACGCAGGAAAACATCATGCACTGCATCATGAACCATCAGCGGGGAACCAAGGAATGAGCGTGATAGGCCGACTCTTCAAGAACAACATCCGCCAGTACGGCATGGTGATCGCGCTTGCGTTCATCATGGGGCTCTTCCAGATAACCACCGAAGGAATCATGTTCAAGCCGATGAACGTGACCAACCTGGTGCTCCAGAACAGCTATGTGCTTATCCTCGCGATCGGCATGCTCCTCATCATCATCACAGGTGGCATTGACCTTTCCGTCGGCTCGGTCGCCGCCTTCGTCGGCGCGGTATCCGCAGTGCTCATGGTCGACCACAACATGTCCGTCATGAACGCGATGCTCATCGGGATTCTCATCGGCGCGCTGGTTGGAGCCTTCCACGGCTACTTCATCGCTTTCCTTCGGATCCCCGCCTTCATTGTGACGTTGGCAGGCATGCTCATCTTCCGCGGCTTCACTATGGCCATGCTCCAGGGCCAGACCAAAGCGCCCTTCGCGAAGTCCTTCCAGGCCCTGGCGGCCGGCTACCTGCCGTTCATGGATCTTCGCTGGGGCAGCCTGAATGTCATCGCCTTGGCTGCTGGCGTGCTGGTCTCGATCATCCTTGCCGCGGTAATGCTCCATTCGCGCCGGACCAAGAGGAAATACCATTTCGAGGTCGTTCCCCTCTGGCTGGACATCGCCAAGATCGCCGTGATCATGGCGGCCATCAACTTGCTTACTTACGAATTCGCGGGCTACAACGGTCTTCCGATCATCCTCGTCATCCTCGTCGCGCTCATTCTCATCTACACCTTCGTCACCGAGCGCACGATCGCCGGCCGCCACATCTACGCTCTCGGCGGCAACGAGAAGGCCGCACGCCTTTCGGGCGTCAAGACCGACATGGTCAAGTTCTGGGTGTACGTCAACATGGGCGTCCTTTCGGCCATCGCCGGTCTCATCGTCGCCGGAAGGTTGAACGCGGCTACGCCCAAGGCAGGCACAGGCTTCGAGCTTGATGCCATCGGCGCCTGTTTCATCGGTGGCGCCTCGACCTCCGGCGGTATCGGCACCGTCATCGGAACCATCGTCGGCGGGTTCGTGATGGCCGTCCTCAACAACGGCATGTCCATCATGGGCGTCAGCGTCGATTGGCAGCAGTCGATCAAGGGCTTCGTCCTCCTGGGTGCCGTCTGCTTCGATTTCTACACAAAGAGCCGGTCCCAATCGAAATAGGGGGACCGGCTTGCCTCCGGGCAGGGTCAAGGCGGCCCTCGAAGGGGCCGAAGCCAGTCTGCAAATCATCATGAGTGCCGCAGAGATTGCGGATGTCAGGGGAGAAAGCACATGAGCGAGGCACCTTGCGTTCTGGGGGTGGATTTCGGGACGGATTCAGTTCGCACCGTGGTCGTGGATGTCCGGGATGGAAGGATCCTTGGAACAGCGGTGGAGTATTACTCGCGCTGGGCGAAGGGGCTCTATTGCGATCCGTTGACGAACCAGTTCCGGCAACATCCCCTCGACTACCTCGAAAGCATGCAGGTCTCGATCCGGGGCGCACTGCGCGAAGCCGGCGGAAGTTCAGCTGCACAAGTCCGCGGCATCGCCGTGGATACTACGGGTTCCACACCGGTGCTGGCGAACGGGCAGGGCACACCCCTGGCGCTCTGTCCCGGCTTCGAGGAAAACCCCAACGCGATGTTCGTGCTTTGGAAGGACCACACGTCGGTAAAAGAAGCCGAGTGCATCAATCACCTCGCGCGAACATGGGGTGGCGAGGATTTCACGAAGTACGAGGGGGGAATTTATTCCTCGGAATGGTTCTGGGCCAAGGTGCTCCACGTGATCCAGGAGGATCCGGCGGTGGCCAAGGCCGCGGCCACCGTGGTCGAGCACTGCGACTGGATCCCCGCCGTACTCACTGGACTTAAGGACCTGCAGAGGCTGAAGCGCGGGCGTTGCGCGGCCGGGCACAAGGCCATGTGGCACCCCGACTTCGGCGGCTATCCCGCGGACGCCTTCCTGGCGAAGCTGGATCCGCGGCTGGTGCCCCTGAAAGCCAGCTTCGGCACCGAGACCTGGACCTCCGACGTACCCTTCGGGCGGTTGTCGGCCGAGTGGGCTGATCGGCTTGGCCTGTCCACGGATGTGGTGGTGGCCGTGGGCGCCTTCGATGCCCACATGGGCGCGGTGGGCGGCGGCATTGGCCCCTACCAGCTTTTGAAGATCATGGGCACGAGCACCTGCGACATCGTGGTCGGCCCGCGCATGGCCAAGCCGGAGATCCTGGTGAAGGGCATCTGCGGACAGGTGGACGGTTCGGTCATCCCCGGGATGATCGGCTACGAGGCGGGCCAGTCGGCTTTCGGCGATGTCTATGCCTGGTTCCGGAAGCTGCTCGCTTGGCCCCTGGAGACCCTCCTCCCGGCCGTGGCGGCGGAGAAGGGGCTCGCCGTGAACGGGCTAGCCGAGGCGGTGATGGAACGCATCATCTCCGAGCTGGAACGGCGCGCCACTGAGCTGCCCGCCGAGGAGACCGCCCTCATCGCCCTGGACTGGATCAACGGCCGGCGCACGCCTGATGCCAACCAGCGCCTCAAGGGCGCGATTGCCGGCATCAGCCTGGGCACGGATGCGCCGCGGATCTTCCGCTGCCTGGTGGAGGCCACGGCCTTTGGTTCCCGCGCCATCGTCGAGCGCTTCCGCTCGGAAGGGATCCGCATCGATAGCGCCATCGCCATCGGTGGCGTGGCGAGGAAGAACCAATTCGTGATGCAGACGGTGGCGGACGTGCTCGGCATGGAGGTGGCCGTAGCCCCGGGCGACCAGGCGGTGGCCCTGGGCGCCGCGATGTTCGCCGCCACCGCTGCGGGACTCCATCCCACGGTGGAAGCCGCCCAAAAGGCCATGTCCCCGGGCACCGAGAAGATCTACCGTCCGGACCCCGCCAGGACCAAACATTACGACGCGATCTATCAGGAGTATCTGCGGCTTGGCGCCTTCATGGAGAGGACCTAGATTCTCTCGTATCAAAAGTTGTGAACGCTCACACAAGGACCTGAATCCAAGAACCGATTGCGATGAGGAAGGCAGCGATGAACGACTCCAGAAAGCCTGAAATTTGGTTCCTGACGGGGAGCCAGCACCTCTACGGCCCGGGAACCCTCCAGCAGGTGGCCCAGGATTCCACCGAGATCGCCAGGTTTCTGGACGCCTCCGGGAAGCTGCCGGCGAAGGTCGTGTGGAAGCCCACCCTCACGGGACCGGACGAGATCCTGAACGCCTGCCTGGAGGCCAATGCCACGCCTTCCTGCATCGGCGTCATCACGTGGATGCACACCTTCTCCCCGGCCAAGATGTGGATCGCCGGGCTCACGCGGCTGGACAAGCCCATGGCCCACCTGCACACCCAGTACAATCGGGACCTGCCCTGGGATCGCATCGACATGGACTTTATGAACCTGAACCAGTCGGCCCACG
>DCFP01000136.1:0-2805 GCA_002319925.1 Holophagaceae bacterium UBA1801
GTGGAACCGCGCGAGGCGCCCCCCCCAGTGAGTCCGCCGCCTTGATCCAAATCAGGGTTTGGAGCGGATTCCGCCTTTCCCTGGAATTTCCAAAGCCGCCATAGTTGAGGAGAGCATCCCCCATCCCGATGAATACCTTGAATCCCCTTCGGAGATCGTAGACCCAGGAATATGAAACGTACCATTTCCCTGAGACTGATGTTCCCCATGGCTCTGATCGTGCTGATCGTGGCCCTGGCGGGTTCCTGGTCTCTTTCGTCCCTGGAGGAATGGAATTTGAGGAACAGCGCTCAGCGTGAGGCCGAGACCGCTGAGAAGAACATGCTGGATACCCTCACCCTCACCCACGATCTGGTCTCTTCGCGGGTGGAGGGCAACATGCGGGTGCTGCAGTCCGAGGCCCGACGCATGGGCACCGCCTCTCGCGGGGAGCTGGTCACAGTCGGTTCGCAATCCGTGCCCGATATCCTATTCGGCAAGGTCCCCCAGGCGAACCGGGTCGAGCTGTCGGAGACCGTGGCAGCCATGGGCGGGGGCATCATCTCCATCTTCAGCCTGCGTGGCGATGATTTCATCCGCATCACGACCAACTCGTTCATGCCCGATGGCTCCCGGGCCGTGGGTACGCTGATGGACCGGAACAGCCTCGCCTACCGCGACCTGAGCCGGGGCCGCTTCAGCTGGGAACTCGCGGACCTATTCGGCGTTCTCTCTCTCGCTTACTACGAGCCCATCCGGAATGGCGCCGGGGAAACGATCGGCGCCTTCGGTGTCGGTTACCCGCTCTCGGAGCTGCGCCAGGTCTACTCTTCCGTCAACCGCGTGAAGATCCTCCAGACCGGATTCCTGGCCTTGCTGGATCTCAACGGCGACTTGCTCATTTCCGGAAGCGAGTACTCGGCCGATAAGACCAGGCGCTTGATCGAAGCCGGCCAGCTCGATGGCGGGGAATGGGTCATCAAGAAGCGACTGCTGGGACTTTGGGGATTCACCATCGTCACGGCCTACCCCATGGCGGAAATCACCCGCCCGGCCCACCTGATCCGCTGGGGCGGCTTGGCCGCGGCACTGCTGCTAGTGGGGACCCTGACGCTCTCGCACTACTTCGTGCTTCGCAGGAACCTGCTGCGGCCCCTTGGAGACCTGCTTGGCTTCCTCAAGGATATCGCCCGGTCCAAGGAGTACGCGGCACGTTTCAGAAAGCACATCAGCGGCGAGATCGGCATTCTGTCGGATTCCCTGAATGGCATGCTGGAGCAGATCGAACACCGGGACGTCCAGCTCATGGACTACCAGGAACACCTGGAAGACCTGGTCGCCCAGCGCTCCGAGCAGCTCCTGAAGGTCAACACACAGCTGCTCATAGCCAAGGAGACGGCGGAAGAAGCCAACCGTGCCAAGAGCGCCTTCGTGGCGAACATGAGCCACGAGCTCCGCACACCCCTCAACGCGATCCTTCTCTATAGCGAACTGCTGGTGGACGAGATGCGGGAGCAGGGCCTCGAATCCATGGTGGCCGATCTCGACAAGATCGAGAACGCTGGGAAGCACCTGCTGAGCCTCATCGACAACATCCTCGATCTCTCCAAGATCGAAGCGGGACGGATGACGGTCTACCTGGAAGACTGCGACATTCCCCGAATGTTCGCCGACGTCGCCGTGACCATCGAACCCCTGATCCACCGGAACCAGAACAGGCTGGTGCTGGAGCAGGATCCGGGCATCACCGCCATTCATTCCGATCTGAAGATGCTCCGGCAGATCCTCTACAATCTGCTCAACAACGCCTCCAAGTTCACCCAGAACGGCGTGATCATACTGAAGGTCGAACCAGATCCGCAACGCATGGATTTCATCCGCTTCTCGGTCTCGGATACGGGCATCGGCATGACCCCGGAACAAGTGGACCGCGTCTTCCAGGAATTCACGCAAGCGGATGAATCCACCACGCGGAAGTACGGTGGAACCGGATTGGGCCTGACCCTCTGCCGCCGTTTCTCGATCCTCCTTGGCGGTGATATCCAGGTCTCGAGCCAGCCCGGGAAGGGATCCGTCTTTTCCGTGCATCTGCCGATGGTCTCGATGGTGGAACCCGCTAGGCCCCTCCAGCGCCGCCAGGCGGATCGGACCGAGCACCGGGGCAAGATCCTGGTCATCGAGGACGATGCCGTCCTGCGGGATGCCATCTCCCAGATCCTGACCACGGAAGGGTTCTGGGTGGCCGTGGCGAAGGACCGCGCCGACGGCATCGAGATGGCGAGGTCCCTCCACCCCCACGTCATCACCATCGATCTGTCCTCCAATGGCCTGGAGAGCTGCCAATCCCTCGCGCAGCTCAAGGATGACCAGGAGCTGAGGAACATCCCGCTGGTGGTCGTGACCATGGTGAACGATCACGCCCAGGGCTACACGCTGGGGACGGCGGAATACATCCAGAAACCCATCTCCAGGGAACAGCTCCTGGATGCCGTCACCAAGCTGCTGCCCTCCGGCGTGGAACTGCCCATCCTCGTGGTGGAGGATGACGAGGCGACGCGCGAGGGGCTTCAGCGGATTCTCGAGAGCAAGAATTTCCCGGTGCAGACGGCCAGCAACGGCAAGGAGGCGCTGGAGGTGCTGAGACAGGGGCGCATTGGGTTGGTGCTGCTGGATCTCATGATGCCCGAGATGGACGGGCACGAGTTCATCCAGGCCTACCGCCTCGACCATAAGACACCCATCATCCTGCTGACCGCCGGGGTGGAAGAGGAAGAGCAGGTGATCAGCCTGGAGCTGGGTGCCGATGACTACGTCACCAAGCCGTTC
>DCFP01000136.1:2901-3628 GCA_002319925.1 Holophagaceae bacterium UBA1801
GATGCCCGAGATGGATGGCTTCGAGTTGATGGAAGCCTTCCAGCTGCGGGAGGAATGGCGGAAACTCCCCATCATCGTCGTCACCGCGAAGGCCCTCACGGAAGAAGAACTGAGACGGCTCCAGAAGCCCCAGGTCCATAGAGTTTTTCGAAAGGGCAGCTACTCCAAAGAGGAATTGGTGGAAGCGGTGAGGAACTCCGCCTTGCGGGTGATTCAAAGCAGGGGCATTGAAACCCTTTGAATACGGGCATCCGCTTGCATGGCTCATGAATTGCGGATCGGATCTAGTCGATCCGCAATTGTCACCAAACCAAAATTCAGATTGAGACGATGTTTGGCGATACTGAAGGCGGGAGGTGTCCATGGCCAATCTCGCCCTTGAGCGCATTCAGGGATGCACACACGTGCTGCGAGGTCCCGCCAACGTCGGCGTGGTTGAATCTGGTAGCAATCAGGCCATCTTGATCGATGCAGGCAATGACGAGGACGGAGGCCGGAGAATTCTCCGTGCCTGCGAGGCATCGGGGCTGGCTGTCTCCCGCATCGTGAACACCCATTCCAACGCAGATCATTGCGGGGGCAACGCCTTCATCCAGTCACGGACGAAGTGCGCCATCGCCGCCACTCGCGTGGAGGCGGCCTTCATCGAAACACCCTCGCTCGAACCAAGCTATCTATGGGGCGCCTATCCCCCATCGACCCTGCGGAACAAGTTCCTCATGGCCAA
>DCFP01000136.1:3870-4094 GCA_002319925.1 Holophagaceae bacterium UBA1801
TGCGGAACAAGTTCCTCATGGCCAAACCTTCCCGCGTGACGGAAATTCTGGAGCCGCCTTGCCGTGTGGCGGGTACGGAGATCGAGGTGATCCCTCTGCCCGGCCATTTCATGGGCATGGTGGGATTCCTCACCCCCGACCGCGTGTTCTTCGCGGCTGACACTGTGGCCAGCGCGGAGATTCTCGCGAAGTACCACGTCTTCTACCTCTACGACATCGCCGAC
>DCFP01000136.1:4330-11647 GCA_002319925.1 Holophagaceae bacterium UBA1801
GACCTCTACGACATCGCCGACCACCTCGAGACCCTCGGCGCGCTGACGCGGATCCAGGCGGAGTGGTTCGTGCCCAGCCACGCCGCCCCCACCCGCGACATCGTTCAGCTCGTGGAGTTGAACCGGGCGAAGATCTTCGAGATCGCGGGATTCATCATGGAATGGAGCACGGTGCCGTCGACGCCAGAGGATCTCCTGGCGCGGCTGGCCGGGCACTATGGCATCGAGCTCAATCCCGCCCAGTACGTGCTCGTGGGATCGACGCTGCGGTCGTACCTTGCATGGCTCCTGGATCGCAAGGAACTGACAGGGCGCTTCGAGGACGGAAGGATGATGGTGGAGCGATCGTAAGCCGTTACCACCGAACAACCTGACCAGCCAGGCCATCCACCGGCACAGGGAGCCGCGGCAATACAAACCGTGCTGCACAGTTTGTTGCGACGTGGCTCCGTATACCAAGTTGCATTTAATAACCGAGAAAGAACATTTCACCGCCAAGCCGCCAAGGGCGCTTCGCGCCTGCGCCAAGGAAAGAAGAGAACACCTTTGATGTCGGCCCAGGATACGTTCAGGCATCCTCGAAGTGAGCCTGTTTTTCTTGGCGTTCTTCTCGGAATCGGCGGAGCCGATTGCCGAGACATACCGAAATCTGGCGGCTTGGCGTGATCTATTCTTTTGAACGCAAATCTGTATAAGCCTTTGTGGACGCAAATTCCGCTCAGGCCTACCATGAACCCCTCGGATTCCCTTCCAAGGAGGCTCTGTCATGTCGGATCTGACCGTCGGCATACCCTTCGGTTGCCTGCTGGGGTTCATCGCATGGTTCCTCGTGCGCTACCTCATGGCGGGCATCTTCACCGTCAACCAGAACGAGCGGGCGGTGAAGACCTCCTTCGGGCGCGCCCAGCGCGTGGGCGAGGCCACCACGGCCGATGACCCCATCACGGCGATGCTCACGCCGGAAGAGAAACAGCGCTACGCCTACCCGCAGGTGAGGGTGATCCAGCCCGGCGGGCCCTACTTCAAATGGCCCTGGGAGCGGGTCTACAAGGTCACCGTGGCCACGGAAACCGTGAACATGGCCTTCGATCCCATGGCCCCCAGCGCCAACACGGGCGGAACAATTCTGGATGCGGTGACCAAGGACCAGCTGAACACGGGCCTCACAGGACAGATCCGCTTCAAGGTGAGCGAGCGGAACCTCTATGCATACTTCTTCGGCGTCAAATCGCCCATCGCGCACATCATGGGCTACTTTGTCTCCGTATTGCGCGAGCGCATCGCCAACTTCGAGGCGCCCGCGAACACCGATGGCCCGGCCGTGCAGGCAGGCATCTCCATCAACGACCTGCGCAAGAACCTCCGGGATATCAACGAGCACATGGACAAGGAGTGCATCTCCTCTGCGGCGCGCTACGGCATCCAGCTGGACGCCTCCCTCATCACCAGCATCGATCCGCCGCCCGAAGTGGAATCGGCCCTGGCCGCCATCAATACCGCGCACAACCAGGTTTCCTCGGATATCAGCCTGGCCCAGGCCTCCGCGGATCAGAAGATCGTGCAGTCGAAACGCGCCGTGGAAATCGAGACACTTAAAGCCCAGGCGGAGGTGGAACCCCTCACGCTCATGGCGCAGCAGCTCTCGGAACTCAAGACCAACGGCGGCCCCGGCGCCCTGGAAGCCTACGTACGCAACGTCAAGCTGGGGCTCTACGCCCAAGCCGATCGCGTCGTGATGGAGGTGAAGTGATGGAAACCCTCATCGCCGCTTTTGTCACGTTCGTTTTGTGCTTCATCGCCGTCCCGCTGTTCCTCTGGTTCCTCCGGATGTTCGGCTTCTATGTCATCGTCCAGGAACGGCGCTGCCTCGTCTACGTGCTCTTCGGCAAGGTGGTGGCCGTGCTCGATGAGCCCGGCCTGCACAGCCTCTGGGCCATGATGGGGTTGAAGGCGCTCTTCATCAACTGGTTCGGCCGCCGCTACGAGATCGATCTCCGCCTCGATCAGGAATATCTCCGCAGCCAGCCCGTCAACTCCGAAGAAGGAGCGCCCATGGGCATCGGCATCTGGTACGAGATGTACATCAGCGATCCCGTGGCCTACCTCTTCAAGAATACGGATCCCCGCGGATCCCTCGCCGCCAACGTGAGCAATTCCACCGTGCGCTGCCTCTCCAACTTGCCGCTCGCCGACATGATGGCCAACCGCCACACCATGAGCCAGACCGTGCGGGACGAGGTTTCGCCGCAGTCCCACGACTGGGGCTACAGGCTGGGTTCCGTCTACATCCGCAAGGTCCACTTCCGCGACACGGACATGATCCGCCAGATCGAAAGCAAGGTGGTGAACCGCCTGCGGCAGGTGACGTCCTCCATCCGCCAGGATGGAACCAACCAGGTGAATATCATCACCAGCACCGCCGAGCGCCAGGCCGCCGTGGAATTCGCCAAAGCCGGAGCCACGCGGCCCCAGATCGTGGGCGCGGCCCTGAACCAGATCGCCAAGGATCCTGATGTACTCGAGGCGATGTATGACATCCTCGAGACCCAAAAAGTGCTGGAGAGCGGGGCAAATCTGACACTGATCCCATCCAAGGATCCTCTCCTGGCTAACCTGGTAGCGACGGGTCCCCAGACCAAGGCCCCACGCCCGGGTCAGGGCGCTTCTCCGAACAAATAACCCACTCCTAGAATCCCAATGTCACTCGTTGGTATGGTTTGAATGAAACCTAAAATTAATGGGCCTTTCAGGCCTTGACGACCTCAAGAAAAGCCCTAACTTGGGGAAGTTGGAAAAATATTTATAAACATTTATTTTTCCAACCATAATGGGTGATGACAATGACCTGCAATATTCCGCGTTCGAGCCTCCCGCGCTGGTTCATGGCAACGGCGCTGGCGGCGCTGCCCCTCTTCGGCCAGGGCGTCAACCAGACCCGGGCCGTGGTGAGCCCCGCCGTGCAGAAATACAAACCGCTCCAAGTCGTAACAGACGAGGTGAAGGTCCCAGGGACTGATTCTCTCGCCGATAGCGCCACGGAATGGGACAGCGGATTCCGTTCCTTCCACCCACAGAGTCGTGTGTCCTTCAATGCTCAGCTGAGCGCCGACGCTATCCAGGGCTTGATCCAGGGCAAGGCACCGCTGGTCCTGTCGGCCCGCGACATGAACCAGGAAGAATTGGCCGCCTTCCAGGCAAAGAACGGCTATGCCCCCATCCGCGTGCCCATCTGCCTCGACGCCATCATCGTGTTCGTCAACAAAGCGAACCCCATCAACCAGGTCTCCCTGGAAGAGCTGGATGCCATGTATTCGAGCACGCGCCTCTCTGGGACCAAGCTGGTTGGAGACACCTGGGGCGACTTCGGCGGCCGCAACGATTGGAAGAAGCGCCCCGTGAATCCATTTTCACGGGAAGAAGGCGCCGCGATTCGTTCCTGGTTCCTGACAGCGGTGCTGAGGAAGGGTGGCAAGTACAAGGACACCGTCCAGAGCCGCCTGGATGCCATGGGTCTTGCGGAAGCAGTGGTGACGGATTCCAATGGCATCGCCTTCGGCTCCATGCAGGCCTGGTATTCCTCCGTGAAGGTCATCCCCGTCGCTCCCTCACTTGGCCAGAAGGCGGAGCCACCGACCCAGGAAGCGGTCTATGCGGGCAAGTATCCACTGGTGCGCAGCTTCTATCTCTTCGTGAACAAGGCCCCGGGCAAACCCATGGAGCCCGCCTATCTGGAGTTCGCACGGTACCTGCTCTCCAGCAACGGCCAGAACACCATTGCGGACACAGGCTTCATCCCCGCCCCGCCAGATTTCATCGTGATGGGCTCCAAGCGGCTGAATTAAGCCGTCATCGGGGTTCCGCCCCATGCATCTCAGGTGGAAAGCGATCCGACTGCAAGGCTGACCATCCTAGGATGATCTGGCGTTTGAGTCGGCGGTTTGGGGGGAATGCATGGACGGCTGGAACGGAATCGAGAACCGGCGCGCGGACCGGGGCGCTCAGGTCCTGGTGGTGGAGGACGTTCCCGTGACCCGGGAGTTCCTGCGGGCCCTGCTGGAGGACGCGGGTTACCAGGTCACCCTGGCCACCACTGCCTTCGAGGGTGCGGCGGCGCTGAAGAACGAATTGCCCGACCTGGTGATGCTCGACCTGCTGCTGCCGGACCAGAACGGCCTGCAGGTCTGCCGGTTTCTTCGGAGCATCCCCGGGGGAGACGATGTGCCCGTGCTCATCATCACGGTGGACGACCGGGCCGAGACGCATGCGGAGGCGGTCCGCGCCGGAGCGGATGATTTCCTGCGCAAACCTCTGCTGCAGGCCGAGCTGCGAACACGCGTCCGGAGCCTGCTCCGGCTGCGCCAGCTCCGGATCGAACTGCGCAGGGACCGGGATGCGATCCTGAGCCTGCAGGCGCGCAAGGACGAGCTGGTCCAGTTCGTCGTCCACGATCTCAAGAACATGACGCACGGACTTCTCGCCTGCGTGGATTTCCTGGAGATCGACGCCAGCCAAGACCAGTGCGAGAAGCAGCGCAGGCGCATCAGCGAGATCACCCACGGCATGGTCCGGATGATCCAGAGCATGCTCGATCTCTCCGTGCACGAGCAGGCAGGGCTGCAAATCCAGCCGGAGCGCTTCCAGGTGGAGCATTGGCTGAAGCCCATCACCGTGGAACTCGAGTCACTGCACCAGCGCCGGAATCAGACCATGCGGATCGACGTGGAACCAGATCTGGAAGTGGAGGCTGATCCCCAGCTCCTGGAGCGTCTGGTGCTCAATCTCGTGGAGAACGCGAGCAAGTACGGACCCGAGGGAGCCACGATCCATCTGGTGGCCCGTGGTTCGGAAGAAGGCCTGCGACTGAGTGTCGGGGACGAAGGCGAGCGGATTCCAGAGGCACTGCGGGATCGCGTCTTCGACCGTTACGCCCGCGCCACGGACCTGCCCGGCCACAAACCGGGACGCGGACTGGGGCTGGCCTTCTGCCGGCTGGTTGCGGAGCTGCACGAAGGGCGCATCTGGCTCGAGGATCACGAGCCCGCCGGCAATCGTTTCGTCCTGGAGATTCCGCTACGATGCCAGCCTCGCGCAACGGCGGGGTGAGCTTCATCCTCTTCGCGCCCAGCGCAGCTTCGCGCAGGAGGATCGCGGATTGGCCCGCCGTTCCTCGGGCGAAGGACGCACGGGATCGGGAGCGATCTGCCCGTAGCTGCCTTCGCGCAACCCGCTCTGGAAGGCCTTCTTCACGCGGCGGTCCTCCCCAGAATGGAAGGTGAGGATGGCCACGCGGCCACCGGGTTTCAGGCACTTGGGCAGCAGGGACAGGAACTGGTCGAGCACGGTGAATTCATCGTTCACGGCAATCCGCAGGGCCTGGAAGACCCGCTGCAGCACTTGGCGCATGGCCTGTTGCCGTTCGGATTCCGGAAAGGCGCCTTGCAGGATTTGGCGCACGGCCTGGGCCAGCTGCGTAGTGGTCGCAAAGGTCTTGCCGTGGAGCTCGCGGGCGAGCAGCTCCGCGAAAGGTTCGTCGGCATTCTCGGTGAGCAGCGCCGCAAGATCTTCCTCGCCGATGGTTGCAAGCAGGGAGGAAGCGGGTTTCCCGCGCTGGGGGTTGAGCCGCAGATCCAGAGGTCCCTCGGCCTTGTAGGTGAATCCGCGGGTGGGATTGTCGATCTGCATGGAAGACACGCCCAGATCCGCGAGGATGAAATCGAAAAGCGTCTCGTGTGCCAGGCCGGCGATGCCCGCGAAGTTCATGCGCCGGATCACCAGCTGCCGCTCGTCGAAGCCGAGGGCGCGAAGGCGGGCTTCCGTGCGCGGCAATTCCAGGGGATCCACATCGATGCCGTAGAGACATCCGCCGGGTTGCAGCCTTGGCAGGATTTCCTGGGCATGCCCGCCGTAGCCCAGCGTGGCATCGAGACCGGTCTCGCCGGGCTTGGGATCGAGCGCCGCCAACACTTCGCTCACGCAGATGGGCCGGTGCGTGCCCGCGGGCGTGTGGCCTCGCTCCATGACCTTCTGCAGCTCGGCCGCGTGGACCTGCGCATCCAATTCCTTGTACTTTTCAGAGAACCTTCGCGGATGCGTGCCCTTGTAACGCGCACGCCGCTTGTGGGGCTGGGTCTCATCGGCCATGGACTAGCGCATCGCCACGAGGAATAAGCGGCGAAAGGGAAAGAGAATCCGTCCATCGGGCTGGGGCGCGTAGTGGGCCGGGAGCCGCTGAAGAAAGGACTTCTCGAATTCAACGCTTTCCGGCGCCGTGAGCCGGTCCAGGTAGGGGCGCATGGCCGTGCCCTTCACCCAGTCCAGCAAGGCCTCGTGGCTGTCCATCACATGGATGTAGGTCGTCTCCCAAAGCTCGATGCGCGAGGCCAGCGGGGAGAGCATCCGGTAGTAGTCTTCCTGCGTGTAGGGCTGGTGCCAGGTCTTCACGTCTTCCAAGCGGGCTTTCCAGGCGTCCTCTCCGGCCATGGATGGAATGAGCGCCAGTGCGGGTTCCGCCTTGGCCGCGGGCATCTGGACCGCGAGGACCCCACCAGGGCTGAGGCATTTCATCAAGCGCGGGAAGATGATCTCGTGGCCCGAGACCCACTGGAATGCGGCGCTGGAAAACAGGAGGTCCACCATCTTTTCCGGCTGCCACTGCTGGAGGTCCGCTTCGATCCATGCCCAGTCCGGGTGGACCTTCCGCGCCACTTCCAGCATGACCGGAGAGCTGTCCACGCCCGTGAGCCGCGCTTCGGGCCATCGCTTGGCGATCACCTCCGTGCTGTTGCCCGGACCGCAGCCCAGGTCCACGGCATCGCGCACGCAGGCGAGGGGAACCCGCGCCGCCAGGTCCATGGAGGGACGCGTCCGCTCGTTCTCGAATCGCAGGTACTGCGCGGAATCCCAGGTGGGCATGCCGAACCTCCTTGCTCCCCTATTCCGCGGTGAGACCCTGTTCGTGCCGTTTCAGATGCGCCTCGAAATCCGGAATGCTCCGCTCATAGGTGGAGACCATCAAGGGCGAGGAGATCATGAAATCAGCCGAGGCGCGATTGCAGGCCACGGGAACGTTCCACACCACGGCGATGCGCAGCAGCGCCTTCACATCGGGATCATGGGGTTGGGGTTCCAGGGGATCCCAGAAGAAGATGACGAAATCGATGAGTCCTTCGGCGATGCGCGCGCCGATCTGCTGATCACCGCCCAGGGGGCCGCTCTGCAGCTTGAGGACCTCGGTCTTGAGCGCCTTCTCCAGCATGGCGCCCGTGGTTCCCGTCGCGCAAAGTTCATGCGTGGCCAGCAGGTCGCGGTTGAACGCCG
>DCFP01000136.1:11930-12307 GCA_002319925.1 Holophagaceae bacterium UBA1801
TCTTCTTGTTGTCGTGGGCCACGAGGGCGATCCGCTTGCGGACAGGCAGAATATCCGGAGTCATGGGTTCCCCTTTGAAGGGAGTCTATCCCACTTGGGAGACGATTTCGTCTCAGTGCTGCCGGAGGCCTCTTTCCATGAATCGAAATAATCTATCGTTATCGCAATAGGCCACATTGAACCGCAGCCAGAGGCTCGGGTTCATCCCTGGGCTGAACAACTGGCCCGGCGCGAGCCGGATGCCCTGCGCAAGGGCCTGCCGGGCAAGTTCCAGAGAATCGATGCCATTCCGCGGAGGCTTGGCCCACACGAACATCCCTGCGCCCGGCTCGAGGAATCGCGTGAATCCGGCATTTTCGAGCCTGCGGCAGGGGGGG
>DCFP01000136.1:12587-16237 GCA_002319925.1 Holophagaceae bacterium UBA1801
TGTTTGGGGGAGCCGGTCCCGGAGCTGCTCCAGGTGCTTGCGGACGTGACCCTCCATCAAGACGGCATGCACCAGCCGTTCGTTCACACCGGGCGTGGACATGCCCGATACCAGCTTGAAGTAGACCAGCTCCTCCAGCAGGCCGGGTTCGGCCACCACGAAGCCCACGCGAAGTCCCGGTGCGATGGACTTGGAGAAGCTGCCCACGTAGATGACACTCCGGAGCTGATCGGCACCCGCCAGAGTGATGGCGCGGCCCGGCACGAGATCTGCGGAAACGTTGTCCTCCACCACGAGGAAACGGTGCCGCTCCGCCAGGCGCAGCACCTGGAAGGCCTTCGCGGCGCTGTAGCTGGCGCCGGTGGGGTTGTGCAGCTGCGTGTTGGTGAGGTAGAGCTTCGGCTGATGCTCGCCCAGCAGGCGCTCCAGGGCCGCCACGTCGGGACCCGCCGGCGTCATGGGCACGCCCACGAGCTGAAGGCCACGCAGACGCAGGGCGGAAAGCAGATTGCTGTAGCCTGGGTCATCCACGAAGACCGTGTCCCCCGATTGTGTGAGCCTTCGGGTGACCAGATCCAGGCCCTGGCTCGCGCCGTGGGTGAGCAGGATCTGGTCCGGTGACGCTTCGATTTCCAGCTCCGCCAGTTGCCGGGACAACTGCTGCCGCAGCGGTTCGAAGCCCTTGGGCGGGCCATAGCCGATGAGGCCCTTGGGCTGCGTGGCCAGCCGTCGCAGCCCTTTGCTCAGGGCTTCCGCGTCGTGCCAGCTTTCGGGCAGCCACCCGCAACCTGCGTTGATGCCGTTCTCGCCCTGCTCGTAGACGTTGCGCAGGAGCCAGTCTCCGTCGATGGCGGCCCTGGTGAGCCGCGTCTCCCGCCGAGGCTCCACCTTGGTGGCATCGGTCACGAAAAAGCCCGCGCCACGCCGCGCCGTCAGCAGCCCGGTCGCGACGAGCCGGTCGTAGGCTTCCACCACCGTGGAAGGGGAGACATCGTGAACCCGCGCGAAGGCGCGGATGCTGGGCATGCGGCTCCCAGGCCTCCAGCGCCGGGCTTGGATGCTCCGCGCCAGACCCTGGACGATCTGGACCACCAAGGGCTCAGAAGAAGCCGAGTCCAGCTTCAGCAGTGGTTCCATGGGTCCGCCCCTTCGCGTGTGATGCTTCAACGACCATTACAGTTCTTCAGTGTAGCCCAAACAGTTAGGCATACAATTTTGAAATTGTACATGTAACTGTATGGATCATGCCCCTATCGTGAGAACCAGCTTGGAAAAGGAAAGACCATGAGTGAAGCACCCCGGAAACTGCCTTTCTTCGTTGACGGCCAGTGGCAGGAATCAAGCACCTCCCGCTACGTGGACTGCTTCGATCCCTCCACGGGCGATGTGATCGCCTTCGCGCCCCAGTGCACTGTCGCGGAGGTGGATGCCACCGTGGAGGCCGCGCAGCGGGCCTTCTCCGCCTGGTCGGAAACGCCAGCCAGCTTGCGCGTACAGGTGCTCTTCCGGATGAAGCAGCTCATGGACCAGCACGTCGACGAGCTCACGTACCTAGTGGCACGGGAGCATGGCAAGGTCTGGAACGAGGCCCTGGGCGATGTTCTCAAGGCCACGGAGGTGATCGAGTTCGCCTGCGGCGTTCCGCACCTGCTGAAAGGCCCCGCCCTCATGAACTGCACCACGGGCTTCGACACGGCCCAGTATCTCGAGCCCCTGGGTGTCTTCGCGGGCATCACGCCCTGGAACTTCCCAGCCATGATCCCCATGGGCTGGATGGCGCCCCTCTGCGTGGCCACAGGCAACACGCTGGTCCTGAAGGTGGCGAACTTCACGCCCCAGACCTCCATGCGCATCCTGGATCTCTGGGCCGAAGCGGGCCTACCTAAAGGCGTCATCAACCTGCTCACCTGCGATCGCGAGGAATCGGAACACCTCGTGAAACACCCGCTGGTGAAGGGCGTTTCCTTCGTGGGTTCCACGGGCGTGGGCAGCCATGTCTACGCCACCGCTGCGGCCCACGGCAAGCGCGCCCAGGCCCTCACCGAGGCCAAGAACCATGCCTTGGTACTGAAGGATGCGGCCCTGGAACGCACGGCGCGGGGCATCGTCAATGCCGCCTGCGGCTGCGCGGGCGAGCGCTGCATGGCCCTGCCCGTGGTGGTGGCGGAGGAGGCCATCGCCGACCAGCTTGTATCCCTGCTGAAAGCCTTCATGTCGGAATTGAAGATCGGCGCAGCCTACGACAAGGGCTCGCAGCTCGGCCCCCTCGTGAACGCCGATCGCAAGAAGGCCGTCGAGGTCTGGATCCAGAAGGGCGTGGAGGAAGGAGCGCAACTGGTTCTGGACGGCCGAGGCATTCAGGTTCCGGGCCACGAAAAGGGATTCTATCTGGGACCCACGCTCTTCGATCACGTAAAGCCCGGCATGTCCATCGGCGACCGAGAGATCTTCGGCCCCGTGCTCTGCATCAAGCGTGTCATGGATTTCGAGGAGGGCCTCGCCCTCATGAACGCCAACGAGTTCGCGAACGGCAGCGTGATCTACACCCAAAGCGGCCACTACGCCCGGGAGTTCGCGCGCCGCACCCACGGCGGCATGGTGGGCGTCAACGTGGGCATCCCCGTGCCCCTGGGCGTTTTCGGTTTCACGGGCCACAAGCACTCCTTCTTCGGCGATCTCCACGCCATGGGCATGGACGGCGTCCGCTTCTTCACCGAGCTCAAGAGTGTCACCACCCACTGGTTCTCCGAGGCCGAGGCCCGCGAAGGACGCGTGCGGAACTCCTGGGACGGAATGATTTCCATGCCTGAAACCAAGTAGAGGAGCCGCCATGAACACGCAGGAAAAGTACAAAAAATATGTAAACACCGCCTTCGTGAAGGCCGTGGAGCCCGTTGTGGTGACCAAGGCGAAGGGCGCGCAGGTCTGGGACGAGAGCGGCAAGGCCTACACCGATCTTTTCGCGGGCATCTCCGTCGTGAACGCCGGGCACTGCAATCCTTCGGTGCTGGAGGCCGCCAAGGCCCAGATGGATAACCTGGTGCACTGCTGCTCGTACGTCTACCACGTGCCTGCCGTGGCCGATCTCGCGGAGAAGCTGGCCCAACTCACGCCAGGCCGATTGCAGAAGTCCTTCTTCGGCAACGGCGGCGCCGAGGCCAACGAAGGTGCCATGCGCCTCGCCAAGCAGTTCACGAAGAAGCAGGAGTTCGTCTCGCTGCAGGGCTCCTTCCACGGGCGGAGCCTCGCCACCCTCTCCATCACCGGCAATTGCGGCCGCAAACGCGGCGGCGGCCCCTACCTCACGGGCTGTGCCTATCATCCGGCGGCCTACTGCTACCGCTGCCCCTACGACAAGGCCTATCCGAACTGCGATCTCTTCTGCGCCAAGGAGCTGGAGCGCACCATCCAGTTCAACACCGCCGACAACGTCGCGGCCTTCGTGGCCGAGCCCGTCATGGGCGAGGGCGGCATCGTCACGCCGCCGCCCGGCTACTTCGAGCAGATCAAGAAGATCCTGGACAACCACGGCATCCTGCTCTTCGTGGACGAAGTGCAGTCGGGTTTCGGGCGCACGGGCAAGCTCTTCGCCATCCAGCACTGGGACGTGGAGCCGGACATCCTCACCATGGCCAAGGGCATCGCCGACG